>JBKQLO010000089.1:0-7877 GCA_052147055.1 Terriglobales bacterium | reverse complement strand
AGAGTAGACCTTAAAGAGGTTGAACCCAAACTGCAGCGCATCCGTAATTTCATCTCGAATCGACGACGGAAACCACGGTTGTTCATGGAGTTCGACGAACTGTACGCGACGCATGGCAACTCAGCCTGATGAGTAGTATCGTCCGTGCGAACATTCTCGTCCATTTGCCAGAATTCATTGGTTCAACGTTAAACTAATCCGGTACCCTACACCGGTAGAGACGGGGCTTGCCCCGTCTCGGTTTGTGCGACGAATAGCGAACGACGAACGACCGACGACCAACGACTCAATGATCAAATCTCCACGAGGAACCCGCGACCTTCTCCCGCCCGACACGGCGCTCTGGAACTTCGTCGAAGCCGCCGTCCGCGACGTCTTCCGCGCCTACAACTTCCACGAAATCCGCACGCCCATCTTCGAGTCTACCGAACTGTTCGCGCGGGGCGTAGGCGAGGAGACCGACATCGTCAAGAAAGAAATGTTTACCTGGGAAGATCGCGGCCGCGCCGAGAGCGATAAAGGACAATCGCTAACCCTCCGTCCCGAGAACACCGCCGGCATCGTCCGCGCTTACATCGAGCACAAACTCTGGGAGCGGGGCCTGAACAAATTCTTCTCGATCGGGCCTATGTTTCGGCGCGAGCGCCCGCAAAAAGGACGCTACCGCCAGTTCTACCAGATTGACGCCGAAATCATCGGCCCCGCCGCCGCCGGCAGCCAGTCTCCCGCGAGAGACGCGGAAATCCTCGAACTCCTGGCCACACTTCTGGACCGCGTAGGCATCACCAACTGGACGCTCGAACTGAACTCCGTAGGCTGCCCCGCCGACCGCGTAAAATTCAATGAGGCCCTCCGCAAAGCCCTCCAACCCGTAGTAGGGAAAATGTGCGAGGACTGCCAGCGCCGCGCCGTAACCAACCCGCTGCGTGTCTTCGACTGCAAAGTTCCCGAAGACCAACCGATCATCAAAACTCTCCCCACCATCAGCCAATTCCTGGACGAAGACTGCCGCACTCACTTCGAAGAAGTAAAAAATATCCTGAACGCCGTCCACATCCCCTACGTCGAAAACCCGCGCCTGGTGCGCGGTCTCGATTACTATCAAAAAACTGCGTTTGAATTTACCCATGGGTCGCTGGGCGCGCAGAATGCGATTCTCGGCGGCGGAAGATACGACGGGCTATCCGAAGCGCTCGGCGGCCCGCCAGCTCCGGGGATTGGCTTCGCTATCGGAGAAGATCGGCTGGTGCTTTCCCTAATGGAGACAGCAACAGCCGAATCCGTCATCCGCAAGCCCGACGTCTACATCGCTCCGCTCGGCAGCGGAATGAATCGCGAAGCCGCCCGTGTGGCTTCCGAACTGCGCCGCCACGATCTGGTGGTCGATCTCGGCGACGAGTCGTTTCGGCTGAAAAAATCCTTCGAGACAGCCGACAAAATGGGGGCCCGATACATCCTCATCGTCGGCGAGAACGAGGTGGCGGCCGATGCCTTCGCGCTCAAGCATCTAGCCTCCGGCGAGCAAGTCACGGTTCCGCGCACGGACCTGGTGCAGCGGATTCTGCGGAAGTAGTTCTTGTCCAAAAACCACCGGCCGCCCGATCCTGGCTTTTCAGCCTTGGATCTGGGCGGCCGGTGTTTCTGCGGTCCTCCTTCGACGAGCGGCGAGGCTGGTTGGCCCCGCTACGGGTTCGACTTATGACAGGAAGAACTCCTTCGCCAGCGGCAGCCACTCTTGGTCGGGGATCTGGACTGAGAGGTCGTCCACGGCCACTCCACCATCCTGGGCCAAGGCGCCCAGTGCCATCGGCATCCGGCGCTGCAAGCGGCTCGCCGACTCTTCTGTCCACCAGCGGGCGAGTGCTCCACCCAGCAAGTTCTTGAAGCTTGTCTTGGCGTCGGGTGCCTGCGCGGTCACCAGCCAGCCTTCGCCGTAAGGATCGCTCAGCGCCAGCTTCGGATTCTTAATGACCGCTTCGTTGATGTCAGACACGGTGCCCTCGATCGGCGAAACCATATCAACGGCAACGTCGTCGCGATAAAGTGTGCACATCTTCTGGCCTTGGCGAATCCACTGGCCGCGTAGCGGCAGCGTGATGCTCTCGATCGTGCCGGTCAGTTTCGCCGCAAAATCATCCATGCCGACCCGCACCAGGTTCGGGCTCTCGCTCAGTGCCCAGGTGTGACCCGGGTGGTAGCGCAGGTTCTCTGGAACCTCGAAGCCACTGACCACGGCTGGCCGCAAGCGCGGCGCCTCGGCATGCTTTGCTGGGGCAACCTGCAACACCGGTTGCACAATAGCGTGGCGGGTGCGGAAGTAGTCAATCAGCAAGAAGGTTGCGAAGAAGAAGAGAACCAGTAGGACCGTCATAAGTCACCTCGTCGGAGGGCCGTCTAGCGAGCCACTCAACACTTTTCTAAAGGCAATCGCCATGCCAAGACGAGCCAAATTACGAACCAGTGCGCTGTAGACACAGATCTCCTGTGAAATAAAAGGGATACACGAAAAATAATTTGACGGCGCGACCTATTGCGATGAAATTGTCAACAACGCTTTGATGGAAATCGCAACAGGCGAAAGCTCGCGTTTTCAATGTTTGGAGCTGGACGACGAGATTGGCCTTTTGCAATCAGTGGGTTGCCGGTTAGCAACCCACTGATGAATCTAACAACAGCAAAAGTTGAAGAATGCAACGGAGAAAACCTACTCTGGCGAGTATTGCGTCTCCAGTTCGGCGTCGGCCGGGCTCGGAGCGTTGGTCAAAGCAGTGATGCCGTACTCCAACCCTTTCTCAAAGGCCTTCAGGTTCAGTTCTCGGGAGCTGGGCGGAACCGAATCGGCGACCGCTTTCCGCACAGCATCGGCGTCCAGCAGTTTTGTGACTGCGGTGAAAAATCCCACCATCACCGAATTCAGCACCATGCGCTTTCCGAGTTCTTCGGCGATGCGGGTCGCTGGGACGCTGTAGACCTGGATTTCCTTGCTGAGATCCGACGACACCCGTACGAGATCCTGCTCGATGATCATGATGCCGCCGTCTTTCAACTCAGGAGCGAAGCGCACATAGGCTTCCTGCGACATGATGACCATGATGTCGGGGTGGGTGACATAGGGGTACAAGATCGGCGATTCGGAGAGCACGAGCTGCGCACTGCAGGCGCCGCCTCGGGCTTCCGGGCCGAAGTTCTGCGTCATGGTGGCAAAGGCGCCTTGGAAAATCGAGGCAGCCTTGCCGAGGACGATGGCCGAGAGGATCACTCCCTGGCCGCCAAAGCCTGCGATACGAATTTCAGTTAGCTGCAGTCGCATACCATCTCCGGTTCTTCCACGTATCTTTCTCCGAGCGATTCTGAGTATTGCGCTCGCATCATCGTTTGGTAGTCGGGGCGCTCGCGGTCTACGAACTTGCCCACGATGATCTCCCCGGTCATGGTCATGCCAACTTCACTGGTGGGCGCACCGTTCCGGACTTTGCTCTTTTCTTTGTAGTACTTCATGGCATCCAGAGCGTCGCCCATCTTGTTGCGGCGCTGATAGAGCGTGGGACAGGGCGAGATAATTTCGATAAAAGAGAAGCCTTTCTTCTGAAACGCCTCGCTCATGGCGCGGGTAATTTGCCGTACGTGGAACGTAGTCCAGCGCGCGACGTAAACCGCACCCGCCGCTTCCACCAGTTGCGGCAGATTGAACGACGGCTCGAACACACCGTAGGGATTCGTCGAAGTCGTCGAGTGATCGGGCGTCGTGGGTGCGGTCTGGCCGCCCGTCATGGCGTAGATCAGATTGTTCACGCAAATGACTTTCAAATCGATGTTGCGGCGCGCGGCGTGGATCAGATGATTGCCGCCGATGGCGGAAAGATCGCCGTCGCCGGAATAGACGATGACGTTCAGCTTTGGGTTTGCCAGTTTCAACCCGGTGGCGAACGGAATGGCGCGGCCGTGCGTGGTATGGAATGAATCCAATTTCACGTAACCAGCCACGCGCCCCGTGCAGCCGATGCCCGAGACCAGGGCCAGCGATCGCAAATCGATTTCCGAATCGATGAGGGCGCGGGCAAAAGAGTTTACCGTGGTGCCGATGCCGCATCCCGGGCACCAGATGTGGGGTATGCGATCGCTGCGTAAAAAGGGCTCGACCGGGTTCACGAGATCGTTGATCAAACTGTCCGACATCGACTGGCCTCCACAATTACCTTGAGAATGTCTTCGGGGTTGTGAACTCCGCCGCCCGCGTGCGACACGGCGAAGGTCTTCGCCTGGCCCGCGGCAGCGCGCTCCACTTCTCGCACCATCTGCCCCAGATTGAGTTCGGGGACGACGAATGCCTTCACTTTGGCGGCGAGTTCGCGGATCTTTTTCTCGGGAAACGGCCACGCGGTGATCAGGCGCAACTTGCCGACGCGCAGACCATTTTTACGAGCCGCTTCGATGGCACGTTGCGCCACTCGGGAAGTGATTCCGTAGGAAACGACCACGACATCGGCGCCCTCGATCTGCTCTTCTTCGGTCATGGTGATGCGGTCGACGGCGTTAAGAATCTTGTTCTGCAGACGGCGAACCAGCTTGTCCTGGGTCGGCAGAGTCATGTCGGGATAGCCGCGCTGGTCGTGGGTCAAGCCAGTGACGTGAAAGTTGTAGCCATCGCCGGCATGTGCCATCTCTGGCACCAGGTCGCCGTTCGTTTCATACGGCAGATAATCTTCGACCGACTTGCGAGTATGGCGGCGCGGCACCACTTCGATCTGGTCGGCGGCAGGAATCACGACTTTCTCCGTCATGTGCCCCACGCATTCGTCCATCATGAACATCACGGGCACACGGAATTCTTCAGCCAGGTTGAAGGCCGTGATGGTGAGATCAAAACACTCCTGCGGAGAATTGGGGCAGAGAGCGATGATCTCGTAGTCGCCATGCGAGCCCCAACGCGCCTGCATCATATCGGCTTGCGCCGGCAGCGTGGGCAGGCCGGTCGACGGTCCTCCGCGCTGCACATCCACGAACACACACGGCGTTTCGGTCATGGCCGCGTAGCCGATATGTTCCATCATCAGCGAGAAGCCGGGGCCGGAGGTCACCGTAAACGCCTTGGCTCCCGCCCAGACCGCCCCTTGCAGGGTGATGGAAGCTGCCAGTTCGTCTTCCATTTGGATGAACGCTCCGCCTACGGTTGGCACACGTGCGGCAAATCGCTCAACCACTTCAGTGGAAGGAGTTATGGGGTATCCGGAAGCGAACCGACTGCCAGCGGCCAGAGCGCCTTCGCAGCAGGCGTGGTCGCCATCCATGAAGTGTATGCCGGTGAGCACGCCTTTAGGGTCAGCCTTCATTTGGCACCTCCCTTAACCGGATCTGTCTTGGTGGCGAAAATGGCGAAGTCGGGGCAGTACATGCCGCACAAGTCACAGCCACTGCACTTTTCCGGGTGCACGACATGCGGCGGGTGATAGCCCTTGGAATTGAAAGCGGAGGAAAGTGCGAGCACTCTGGTGGGACAAAACTCCACACAGAAGCCGCAGGCTTTGCAACGCTCGACAACAATGGAAACACGTCCTTTTGCCAATGGAATCTCCGAGCTGAAGGTTTTAGAACCACCACGAAATCCTAGCCATTATGCTTTGCGGGGGGGTGCGCTTGGATGTGACAGGGATCACTGATGTTTGTGAGAACGCGCACACCTCCTGTGCAACGCTAAAGCAGAAAACAGGCCGCACAAAGCTCTGCGCCGGCTGATTCGGGAGACGCCGGGGTCTTACCCCATCGGTGAGGCGAGACACAACTGATGGTGCCATTGATCACAGCAATCGCGAAATCGAGGGCTGAGAATGAGGGTTGGTTGAAGAACTCGCGCTGTTCAGGAAGGGAGCTGCCATGTTTGAAGCCGAAGTTGAGATGGAACGACGCTCATCGGTGTTGCCGCTGCTGCTCATGCTGTGTCTCCTCGCGGCAATCATCGGCCTAGCCACCTACGTGTTATTCCAATTCCACGGGAAAACTCCTCTCCGGGCGCAGGATGCCAGCGGGATCGTAGCAGCGGCGCTGCAGGGACCCGGTCCGGCCATCATTCACTTCCGCACTGGTCTTGTAAAACCCGGTGCCGACGAAAAACCAGAGGATCCCAATTATCGATTATTGGAAAAAGCAGGGATTATTAAATTGGCCAAGGCGGCAAAGGGCAGCGTGATGGTCTCGATCACACCCGAAGGAGAGCGCCTGATAAGCAGCGTGTCCGGTTTCAAGAAATCGGAAGAAGCGGATGGCACGTTCTTGTATCAGGCTCCCCTGGCGCAGCGGCAACTGGTAGGCGTCACCGGCGTGAACATGAACGGAGTCAATAATGCCATCGTCGAATACACCTGGAAATGGGTGCCCAATCAATTGGGGAACGTGTTTGATGCGGGCGGCCCGCTGGTGAAAAGCTTCAATCTTTGGGAACGTCAAACCCTGATCAATAAGTATGAAGTCGACTTCTATAACGGGGAGCCGACGAAAGCCACGCTGGCTCTCGTGCGGTTCGGTCGGGAGTGGAAAATCTCGAGGTAAGAGCGGACGGCGAAGCGGCAGGTAGCAACTGAGCGGTTCTTGGTTACTGAGTGCGCTTAGATTTTCAAGAGCGGAGTGCGAAAGGAGAAAATGCGATGTCCGTGAAGAAACTGATTGTGATATTCACTGTCCTGATCGCGTTCACCTGCACCGTCGCCGCGCAGGACCAAGCGCAGGGCCAGCCCGAGAAAGCCATAAAGCAGGTCCCTATTAGGCCCACGTCGCCTGTATCCGGCAAGGATATGTACATGGCATACTGTGCCGTTTGCCATGGAACGGACGGCAAAGGTGGAGGACCCGCGGCCAGCGCGCTGAAGGTTCCTCCCAACGACCTTACCCTGCTGAGCAAGAACAACGGGGGGAAATATCCGTCGATGAAAGTCTCGTCCTCCATCCGCAACGAATCCAGCCTTCCCGCGCACGGATCCAAGGAGATGCCGGTGTGGGGAACGTTGTTTTGGAACTTGAGCAGTGGACACGAGACTGAGGTGCAGCAACGCGTGGTCAACCTCACCAAATACATCGAATCCCTGCAAGCGAAGTAGGCAGGCTGCTGAGCATCTGTGGATCCGGCGCTAAGCCGGTTTGGGGCACGAACCACTGGCTTGTGCCCCTTGCTCGTATCTGGCAGAAGTAATCGTTTTACCCCCCATTCCGACAGGAAAAACACTGCGGCAACTATGGCAACAACTGAGGCTTGGTTGGATTCCTAGGGAAAAACCCCACCATCGACGAACGGTGAAGGGGGCAGACCCACGTGAGGGAGATCACACTGGCGTGTGTCTTGCAGCACAGCGAAGTGTTTCATTCCCGGCGGACACTGACGGCAGAGGTCCGGCTCAGGTGACTGGTGGACTGCGCAAGAAGCAACCACGCAAGCGAGCTGGAGCCCACGTGCTTAGGAGGCTGGTTCATGCTCTCGCCATATGGAATGGAGATTGTAGAAAGCTGCCTTACATGCAAGCTGCGCGCTGATCGTATCTTCTGCGATCTGCCGCCTGCCGCCTTACAGGCTTTTGAAGGCATCAAATACGCCACCGCTTATCCTCAGGGCGCAGTACTGTTTGTCCAGGGGCAGCTGCCGCGCGGCATCTTTGTGCTCTGCAAAGGCACGGTAAAGCTTGCCATCAACTCCCCTAGCGGCAGAACGGTAATTGTGAAACTTGCCGAGCCTGGAGAAGTGCTGGGGTTGAGCGCCACGATCTCCGGCAAACCTTACGAAGTGACGGCGGAGACGATCGATCCCTGCCAGGTAAATTTCGTCAAGCGCGATGACTTTCTTCGTTTCCTGAAGGATGATGTGGAGGCCTGCTTCAAAGTGGCCGAGCAGTTAA
>JBKQLO010000088.1:0-5497 GCA_052147055.1 Terriglobales bacterium | reverse complement strand
ACCTTGCCAGCTTCGCGCCAGCCTTCAATGATCAAATACAGCACTGGGATGAAGAACAAGTTCAGCAGCGTGGACATAATCATGCCGCCGAATACCGTTGTCCCCACGGAATGGCGGCCTTCCTGACCGGCGCCATGCGCCACCATCAACGGCACCACGCCGAGGATGAATGCGAACGACGTCATCAGAATGGGACGCAAACGAATTCTGGCGGCTTCCACCGCCGCTTCCACCAACGGCATGCCACGTTGCCGCAACTGCTCGGCGAACTCCACGATCAGAATGGCGTTCTTGCTGGCCAACCCCACCAGCATCACTAGTCCGATCTGGCAATAGACGTCGTTCTGCAAGCCACGCAAAGACTGAGCCAGCAGGGCGCCCAGCATAGCCATCGGCACTGCCAGCAACACGATGAAGGGCAGCACGAAACTCTCGTATTGCGCGGAGAGTGTCAGGTACACCACCAGAACGCCCAGGCCGAACAGAAGCACGGTGGTGCGGCCGGAAGCCAGCTCTTCGAGCGAAATCCCCGACCACTCGTAGTTGTACCCCTGCGGCAGAATTTTCTTGCTGAGGTCCTCCATGGCGGCAATGGCTTGACCGGAGCTGACACCTGGCGCCGCGGATCCGTCGATTTCAGTGGAGCGGAAGAGATTGTAATGATTGATGACCGGAGGCGATGACGTTTGGGAGATGGTGACAAGATTGTCCAACGGAATCATCGCACCGCTGTCGGAGCGCACGTAATACTGCTTCATATCCCGGGCTTCGGCGCGGAACTGCTGGTCGGCCTGCACGTAGACGCGATAAGACCGATTGTTGAAATCGAAGTCGTTTACATAAGCGGAGCCCATGTAGACGCCCAGGGTGTCGGTAATCTGCTGTAGGGGAACGTGCAGGCTCTTGGCTTTCTCCCGGTCAATAGTGACCAGGAACTGAGGATCGCCGGCGGTGAAGCTGGCGAACAAGCCTGCCAGATCTTTGCGCGCGCCGCCCTGTTGCACCATATCTTGGGTGACTTTGGCCAACTCTTCCAGAGTGTGTCCGCCCTGGTCTTGCACCTCGAACTGGAAGCCGCCGATCTGGCCGAGTCCGGAGACCGCCGGGGGCAAAAACGGAAGCACCGCCGCTCCGGAAATGGAAAACACCTGGCCGCGCAAGCGGTTCACCACTGCATCCGCCGAATGCTCAGGGCCCTTGCGTTTGGAATAATCCTGGAGCTTGGCGTAGATTACGCCCTGATTGGGAGCACTCCCGGCAACGCCCGATCCGGTGATGGCGAAAATGTTCTCAATGTCCGCATCTTTTCGCATGAGCGCCGTAACCTGGTCCTCGATGGCGCGCCCGTATTCCGTGGAAGCACCGGGCGGCGCCTGCACCGCAATCAGAAACCAACCCTGATCTTCCTCCGGCACGAACCCTTTGGGCACGCGTTGGAAAATGAAATAGGTCAGCCCCAGACCCACGAAAAACAGCACCACCGCGGCCATGCGGAAACGCAAGAAAGCCCGCAGCGATGCTTGATATCCATGGGTGATGGCCGCGATGACCTTGTCCACCTCGCGGAAGAGCCAGATCTTCTCGCCATGGGTGCGCCCCAACAGAAGTGCGGACAGCGCCGGAGTAAGTGTCAGCGCATTAAAAGCGGAAATCGAAATTGAGAACGCAATGGTAAGCGCGAACTGGCGGAACAAGATGCCGGTGGTGCCGGGGAAAAAGGCGACCGGCACAAACACAGCCACCAGCACCAGTGAGGTTGCGATCACCGCGCCGGCCACTTCCTTCATGGCGACGGAGGCCGCATGGTGGGGGTCGGCTTCGCCTTCCTGAATATGGCGCTCGATGTTCTCGATCACCACGATGGCATCGTCTACCACCAACCCTGTCGCCAGCGTAATGCCGAACAGAGTTAGTGTGTTGACCGAAAAATTCAGCAGCTTGACAAAGGCGAATGTCCCGATCAGCGAAACCGGAATCGTGACCGCTGGAATGATGGTGCTGCGCCAGTCCTCGAGAAAGATGAAGATCACCAGGATCACGAGGACGATGGCTTCCACCAGCGTGACCAGCACGTCCTGGATCGATTCGGTGACTGCCTCGGTGGTGTCAAAAGCGTTCTCGTAGACCATCCCCGGCGGGAAGCGCTTGGAGAGCCGGCCCATCTCTGCGAGTATCTTCCGGTCAACATCGATGGCATTAGCGGTTGAGAGTTGGGTGACGCCGATCCCCACGGAGGGATGCCCGTTGTAAATCAGGTCTGAGCTATAGTCCTCGGCGCCGAGTTCGGCGCGGCCGACGTCCTTCAGGCGTACCAGGGTGCCGTCAGCATTGGTCTTCAGGATGATGTTTTCAAACTGCGATGCCTCGCTGAGCCGGCCGACGGCGCGGACGCTGATCTGAAACTGCTGTCCGGTCTTGATCGGCGGCTGCCCCACTTGGCCGGCGGCCACTTCTACATTTTGCTCTTGCAGGGCGTTCACTACGTCCGTCGCGGTCAGTGCGCGGCTCGCCATGCGTTCGGGATCCAGCCACAAACGCATCGAATACTTGCGCTCGCCGAACACGAAAACTTCGGCAACACCGGGCACGCGCTTCAGCGTGTCTCTGACGTAGACGTCCAGGTAGTTGCTCATGAAGAGTGGGGTGTAACGGCCATCCGGGGAATACACGGCTGCGCCCAGCACAAAGTTCTGCGATGACTTGGCAACTGTGACGCCGGTTGTCTTGACTGCGGCAGGCAACCGTCCCAGGGCTGTGTTCACGCGGTTCTGAACGTCCACGGCAGCGAGATCGGGATCGCGGTCCAGGTCAAAGGTCGCGGTAATGTTACTGCTGCCATCGTTTCCGCTGGTGGAAGTAAGGTACTTCATCCCCTGCGCGCCGTTGATCTGCTGTTCGAGCGGGATGGTGACCGCAGATTCAACGGTCTGCGCGCTGGCGCCGGTGTATCCGCTGGTCACCGAAACCTGCGGCGGAGCGAGATCGGGGAATTGCGAGACCGGCAGAGTGGGAATTACTGCCGCGCCTGCCAGGATGATCAGCAGAGCGCAGACAGTTGCAAAAACCGGGCGGCGAATGAAGAAGTCGACAAACATGAGAAACCTGGTTTCCAGTTTCTAGTTTCCGGTAGTACCAGCGAGTCCGTGTTCCCGGGTGATGGGCCAGACGCTGGAAGCTAGAAACTAGCCTTGCGGCATCACCGGCGCGCCATCCACGAGAAATTGCGTGCCGGAAACAATCACTTTATCGCCCGGCTTGATGCCCTCCAGCACCACGTAGTCGTTGCCGACCATTTCGCCAACCCGCAACGGCTTCTGGTGTGCCACCAGTTTTCCGTTCTGGTCTTCGGCCACGAAAACGAAGTACTGCCCGCCAATTCGCGAAACCGCCAGCACCGGAACTACCGGGCCCTGGCGCGTTCCCCAAATCACTCGGGCGCGGATGAACTGCAGGTTGCGCAGCCGGTCTTCGTTGTTGGCGATGCGGGCTTTTACCAGCACCGTCTGAGTGGTGTTGTCCACCTGGGGCGAAAGGAAACTGATGCGGCTGTCGGCGAGCACATTGCCGGTACCGTCCACGATCTGCACCGGCATCTCCGCCTTGAGCTGTGAAGACCGCTCGATCGGCACGTAAATGTAGGCTTCGAGACTGCCGGGCTTGTCCACGGTGGTAAGCATGGTCGTGGTGGTCACGCGATCGCCCACGCGAACCGGAATGTCGCCCACGATTCCCGCCCAAGGCGCGACCACGTTGTAATAATGAAGCTGAACCTGCTGCTCGCGGACTTGCGCGTCCAGCGATTGCAACTGCGCCTGGGCTGCGTCGAGCGCCGCCTTGGCCTGGTCGAGGTCCTGCTTGCTGACCACGCCGGCGGCGTAGAGTCCGCTGGCGCGCTGGTATTGCTGTTGCGCCAACTTCAGGTTGGCCAACTGCGCCGCCTTGGCATTCTCCTGGCTGGTCACAGTGGCCTGCTGTTTAGTGGGGTCGATCTGCATCATGATCGCGCCGGCGGAAACATGGTCGCCGGAACGCGCGCGAATTTCGGTGATCTGCCCTTCCACCTGCGGCATCAGGATGGCCGAGTCCCGCGACTTGAGCGTTGCCACATAATCAGTGGTGTCGCTCAACGACACGGAGCGGGCGACTTCGATCTTGACCGGAATGCTGCGAGCGCCCTGCGGCGATTCGCCCGTGGCGGAGGAGCCGCTGCATGCTGTCAATACCAGCGCGGCGGCTAGGGCACACCCGAGCACCAACGCCCGATCCAGGCCGTTCCCTTCCGCGGGAGTGGAAAACTTTTGCCGCATTCTCAGTACCCTAACACGTAACCTTGATTTCTATCCAACGGCTGGGGCCAGGACCCCGAGCAGTGCCCTCAAGCCACCAATTTCGATTCCAATCAAGCCCGGTTAGACTCGAAAAAAAGAGAAGGTTATCGTCCTGCGCGTGAGGGCCTCTGCTACATTGTTGGTGCTATGAAACCTGCCCGCAGCTTTGCCAGCGACAACAATGCCGGTATCCATCCCGAGGTCCTGAAAGCGGTTGCCCGGGTGAATACTGGGCACGCGGTGGGATATGGCGACGACCCCTACACCCAGGCGGCGGTCAGCAAATTCAAGCAGCACTTCGGCGCGGACGTGGAAGTCTTTATCGTATTCAATGGCACTGCGGCAAATTGTCTGAGTCTGAAGGCGCTTACGGCGTCCTACCATGCGGTGATCTGTGCTGACGTGGCCCACGTTCATACCGACGAATGCGGCGCCCCGGAAAAGTTCACCGGTTGCAAACTGGTCCTCATCAATGCGCCGGATGGCAAGCTGACGGTCGAGTCGGTGAGCCATGCTTACCATGGGATTGGCGACCAACACCACGTTCAGCCGCGCGTGATTTCCATCACTCAAGCTACCGAAATGGGGACGGTTTACCAGCCCAGGGAGATTCGTGATCTGGCCCGCTTTGCCCACCAACACCAAATGTTCTTGCACATGGATGGAGCGCGCATTGCCAATGCCGCCGTCAGTTTGGGCATCACTCTCCGGGAAGCCACGCGCGACCTGGGGGTCGACGTCTTGTCTTTCGGTGGAACCAAGAACGGCGCCATGGGCGCCGAGGCGGTCATTTTCTTCGATAAGAAACTGGCCCAGGACTTTCTTTACCTGCGCAAGCAGGGGATGCAACTGGCATCGAAGATGCGTTTTATCTCCGCTCAGTTCGAGGCGCTTCTGTCGAATCACTTATGGCGGAAAAACGCCGAGCATGCAAACCGTATGGCTGCCCTGTTGAAGAAGGAAGTTGGGAAGATTCCGCAGGTGAAGATCGTTTACCCGGTGGAAGCCAACGGAGTATTTGCGCAGATTCCGCGGCGGGCAATTGCCAAACTGCAGAAACGCTACTTCTTCTACGTGTGGAACGAAGAGGAGTCGGTGGTGCGCTGGATGTGCTCTTTCGACACCACGGAGGAGGATATAAGGCAGTTTGCCAGGTTCGTGGCCGAGAC
>JBKQLO010000087.1:0-9473 GCA_052147055.1 Terriglobales bacterium | reverse complement strand
CAATACCCACTTGCGCCCGGAAAAGTTTCCCATGGACATCACCGTATTCACCGGGCGCATGCCGCTCGAAGAACTGGAAAGAGACAAGCCCAGAGAGTATGAAGCGCTGGTCGCCAGCGGGCAACTGGAAGAGCACATGGAGGAGGCGTATCAACCAATCGTCACCCGCACGATTCGAGCCTTCGCCTGGGCAGCGCTGACAGTGGGATTCTTCATTGTGTTGTGGATCATCTATGCGATGTTGTTCGCGTACCGCTAGAGCCGATTTGCGGTTGACTGCTTTGCACTTGAATTTTTGCACTTGAATTAACGAAGAAGGGTCTGGAAATGCGCGCGACTCGGGTTGCTGTGATTTACCTGGCTTTGCTTGTGACTTTCGCCGTGTCTGCGGCTGCGGCCGCCGGAGACCAGGAATGCCTGGCGTGCCATGGCGAAGCGGGAATGAAGTCCGCCGCCGGGAAAAGTATTTCGATCGACCCAGCCAAGCATGCCGCCAGCGCCCACGCGGTTCTCAGCTGCAAGGACTGCCACACTGCCATCAAAGAATTCCCGCATCCCGCCAAAATCGCCAAAGTGCAATGCGCCACCTGCCATGCCGACGAGGCCAAAGCTTTCCCCGCCAGCGCCCACTCCACGCTCGGCGAATCCGCATGCGCAACGTGTCACGGCAATGTACACGAACTCGGCACGGCGGAAAAGCTGATTCCCGGAAAGTGCAATGAGTGTCACGCGGACGAAGTGAAGGACCTGGCGTCCAGCATTCACGGCCAAGCCGCGAAAAACGGCGACCCCGACGCGCCCAAATGCGTCTCCTGCCACGGTCCCATCCACGCCGTGAAAGCCTCCAGCGAAGCCGATTCGACGGTAGCGCGCAAGAACATGGCGGATACCTGCGCAAAGTGCCACAGCGATGCAGGGTTCCTGTCGCGGCATAAAATTCCGGTGGCGCATCCGGCGGATTCCTACAAGCAAAGCGTTCACGGGCGCGCGGTCGCGGCCGGCAAGGATGCGGCAACCTGTTCCAGTTGCCATGGCAGTCATGACATCTATCCCGCCACCGATGCCAGATCCAAGGTCAATCACTGGAAAGTGCCCGGCACCTGCGGCCAATGCCACAAGGAAATCGCCCGCGAGTTTAACGAGAGCGTCCACGGGGAAGCGGTCAAGAACGGCGTGCGGGATGCGCCCGTTTGCATCGACTGCCACGGCGAGCACCTGATCATGGACCCGAAAAATCCGAACTCGCCCTTGAATGCCGAGAATGTTTCCTCGCAGACCTGCGGCCGTTGCCATGGCGATCCCCGCCTGGCGCTGCGCTACGAGTTGCCGGTCGATCGCCTGTCATCCTACGCGGCGAGCTATCACGGGCTCGCCCTGCAGGAAGGGAAAGTGACGGCGGCGAATTGCGCTTCGTGCCATGGAGTGCACGACATTCTCCCGTCCAGCGATCCGCGCTCGACCGTCAATGTCGCCAACCTCCGCAAAACGTGCGGCCAATGTCACCAGGGCGTGGCCGAAGCCAAGTTCACCGTCGGTCCGATCCATGTGCAGACGGGCGCGGGCCCGAACAACCCGGTGGTCGAGTACATTCGCTGGACGTACTGGGTGCTGATCCCGGTGACGCTCGGCTTCATGCTGCTGCACAACCTGCTCGACTTTCTGGCCAAGCTCATTCGGCGCCGCCCGCGCCGCGAATCCGGCGAGATGGTGCTGCGCATGAACTTGTGGTTCCGCATCGCGCACTGGGGCATTATGGTGAGTTTCCCGACGCTGGCGTTCACGGGATTTGCCTTGAAGTATCCCGAGTTCTGGTGGTCGAAGCCGCTGCTGCTCTGGGAGTCCGCTGCCGGCTGGCGCGGCGGCCTGCACCGCACCGCGGCGGTAGTCATGCTCCTGGCCATCGCCTACCACTTCGTGCATCTGGCGCGGAACAAGCGCGATCGCGCCTTCCTGTGGGCCATGATCCCGACCATCAGGGACGCCACCGACATGGTGCAGGTCCTCCGCTACAACCTCGGCCTGACAAAAGAGGAGCCGAAGTTCGAGAAATTCAACTATGCGGAGAAGATGGAATACCTGGCCTTCATGTGGGGGAGCGTCGTCATGGCCGTCTCCGGATTCCTGCTCTGGTTCAACAATTTTGCCCTGCGCCATTATCCGAAATGGGTGACGGACGCGGCCACGGCCGTGCATTGGTATGAGGCGATCCTGGCCACCTTCGCCATCATCATCTGGCACTTCTACATGGTGATCTTCGATCCCATGGTCTATCCCATGGATACCGCCTGGATCAACGGCAAAATCCCAGCCGACCATTACCGCCATTCCCGCCCGGAATATTTCCGCACCCTGGAACGGGCCGGCCTGGTCGAGTTGCCCAGTGAGCCTTCCGATTTCCTGGATGAACATGGAACTGGCGACGGTTCACGGGATAAGCCGCACGGGAAGCACTAGCGCCAAGACGATTTGTCATCCTGAGCGAAGCGAAAGACCTCTGCACTTGGCTGCGGGTGCCCCGCTCCTAGCGTTTCTCCCAAGGGGCGGGATTCCACGCCCGTCGGCCCCATAAATTGTCATCCCGAACGAAGTGAGGGATCTGCAGCTTGCCGCCGGCAAAAGACAAAGCTGAGGATTGTGTGGAGCGGACACTCCTGTCCGCTGCCTTTGACTCTAATCCTTAATTATTGCCTGATAGTTACCAGATAGTACCGGTATCCCCCTCCCCCCGGGCGGGTGGCCCGGCCTATCGCGATCATTTGAACTCACGAGGGTGCCCCGTCCAAGCTTTGCTTGGGCGGGCCTGCGGGGCTGGATGCGTCCTTACGGTTAGAAAAATACCCGACTGCTCTCGCTTTCGCGCGGTCCACTGCGACTCGATTTCTACTTGGCCCGCTTCGCCGCCGGCATAATGACAGAAGCTACTCCAGACCCAGTCTTCGGGACGTACAACCAACCCTCGTGTCACTGGATTCCGGTGAAAGGAAACCGGCCAGCTGCACTTCCTCACCTTCAGTTGTAAACTTATTCTCGCTCCACACGTTGAAATCGTAGTAGCGGGCCTGCCAGAAGGGGTCTGCGGCTCGTAAGGCCAACGTCCGCGCTACCGACTGCTTCAGCGACTGCATTACCTGCGACAGTGATCCACATTCGAGGCCTCCCTGGAACGGGTACGACAACATTACGGGCTATGCGTGTACGGCTATGTCGTAATGCCCGAGCACGTCCACCTGTTGGCAAACGAACCGGAGCAAGGGTCCGGGACGGTGCGTTCGCGAAGTTTGGGCGCCTTTTGTGATAGCGCTTCAGTCCCCAGGGCATTTCGACAACCTACCCCGAAACTGCTTGCTCCGTCTGTGATGGAAAAATGCTGAGTTTGTGATGAAAAAACTGGCCCGCCCAAGCGGAGCTTGGACGGGGCACCCTCGCGCTCTCGCCGCCCGCCCACCAGGAAAATGAGGTTTGTAATAATTACAGCGTAATAAGTACCCGCTTGTGTCTGTTTAACCACAACCGACACCGAGTGTTATCAATAACTTACCCCCCCCCAAAAAAAATGCCGCCGCGTTCTGGCAAGTACATACCCAAGTATACGTACAATTATACCACTACAAAATGTTCCACGTGGAACATTGTACGTACAACCATGGGCAACCCGGTCAGCGGAAGTCGTGGACGACGAGGACAGGCTCTCAAAAGGAACGGGGCCAGTGGAGGATGACCGGCCCCGACGAGCGGCTTTACCTTACTTCCTAATAAATCTAGGCTGTGATCAGCGATTCCAAAGCTACGCGATCGGGGATCACCAGGGTCGAGCCGGTTTGCTGGATGAGGCGCTGCTTCTTGAAGCCGGCGAAAAGGCGGCTTACCGTCTCGCGCGAAGAGCCGATCATCTGACCTATCTCTTCGTGCGTCAACGCCAACTTCATTTGGCTGGGGTTCTTGGATGCGGTGTTCTGGTCTAGCCATCCGACTAGCAGCCGCGCCAGTTTTTCGCTGGCCGAATCAGAAAGGATGAGGTCACGGATTTCGCGGCAAGTGGAGGCGTAATCGGCGCTGATGTGCTGCGTCACCCACAGGGCAAACTCGCCGTGCTGGCGCATGAGTTGCAGCAGATCGCTGTGTCGCAGGAAGCTGATTTCGGACGGCTCCTGGGTCTCGGCGGTCGCTTCATAGGGGCGTCCGGAGACAACTGCGGCTACTCCCAAGGGGCAACCGGGGTCGACAATGCGCAGAATCAGTGTCCTGCCGTCGCTGCCACAGATGGAGAGCTTTACCCGGCCTCGACGCACGATAAACACTCCGCGCGGAGCCTGGCCTTCCGCAAACAATACCGCTCCGGTGGGGTAGGTGGTGGTGAGGGCTTCTTGCTCCAAGGTATTGGCTATGGATGGGGGAAGATCGCAAAAGGTCTTGTCCGTTGCCGCCAACTTCTGGGCTTCGTTTACGACATGTGTGGCCATTTGTTGCCTCCGCTCACAGGTTGCTAGGGCAAGCCAGCCGCCACTTGTTCCGGGGCGGCGTAAGACTTCAGTTAAAGTCGTATAAGTTAAACAAAATAAATTTGTTAACTTGATATTGTGAGATGCGGTAATATCCGCTTCCTACCGGTGTTGATGGCCGGAAGTGGGTGGTTTCACACAGTAATGTGTGATCTCCATCACCGACCGGTTGGTTATGCGACCGGGAAAAGGACGATCCTCGTTCGTATTTGTAGCTTTGGGTCACCAGTTTTTACCCCAATGTCGTATGAATGGTGTTCAGCAGAGCGGTTCGGGTAAAGGGCTTTTCCAGTAGCGTTATGCCGCGATTCAAGACCTCGCGTTCCGCGATCAGCTCACCTGTGTAACCTGACATGTATATGACTTTCAGGTTGGGGTGGGAGGCGCTCAGGCGCTCCACCAATTCCGGACCGCTCATGCGGCGCATCACCACGTCGGTCAACACAAGGTCAATTGGATCCGGATGAGACTCCACCCATTCGAGGGCCGATTTCCCGTCATCCGCTTCGACCACGGTATAGCCGTGTTGCTGGAGGAGTTGTCGCGTCAAGCTGCGCATGATTTCATCGTCTTCGACGAGCAGGACTGTAGAGCCATGCCGTTTCGGAGCTACGGTCTCCACTTCAGGGTTGGATTCGAGCCCGATTTTGTGATCCGCGGAGGGGAGATATATCTTGAAGGTCGTTCCGTGTCCCGGCTCACTGTAGACCAGGATGTGGCCTGCGCTTTGCTTGACAATGCCATAGACAGTGGCCAGGCCGAGACCTGTTCCCTTGCCCATTTCTTTGGTGGTAAAGAAGGGTTCGAAGACGCGCGAGACGGTCGCTTCGTCCATGCCGGTACCAGTATCGCTGACCGCGAGCACGACGTATTTTCCGGCTGCCATGTTTTGATGTTGCTCGGCAAAGGCCTCATCGAATCTGGTGGCGCGAGTTTCGAGAATAAACTTGCCGCCATGAGGCATGGCATCGCGGGCGTTGACCGCGAGGTTGACCACGATCTGGTCGAGCTGGCCAGGGTCGGCCTCGATCACCGCGGCGGGTGATTTGGACACAACTAGAATCTCTACATCGTCTCCCATGAGCGGACGGAGGAGCTTGCTGACCTCCTTGAGCCGCTCGTTGAGATCGAGGACACGGGGATGGATTGCGGAGGACCGGCTGAAGGTCAGGAGTTGGCGCGTCAAAGCTGCGCCGCGTTCGGTCGCCTTCTTGATGTTCTCAACGTACTGCGAAGGATCGGCGGAGGGATCGACGCGGTCGCGGAGGAATTCGGCGCAGGCACCGATGATGCCGAGGATATTGTTAAAGTCGTGCGCGACCCCTCCCGCGAGGCGGCCGATCGCTTCCATCTTCTGGGATTGATGAACCGCGCCCTCCGCGCGTTTCTGGGCCGTGATGTCGCGGGCAATTGCCGAGGCTCCTACGATGTCGCCTTTGGCGTCGCGCAGGGGAGAGACGGAAATGGAGACATTCAGGTGACGGCCGTCCTTGGTTACGCGCAGCGATTCATAATGCTCGGTGCTTTCCCCGCGCGCTATTTTCTGCATAATCTCGGGGATCTCGTCGGCACGATCCTGGGGAGCTAGAAGGGATATATGTTTTCCTACGACCTCTTCCGGCGTGTAACCATAGATGCGCTCGGCTCCCTTGTTCCAACTGGTAATGGTGCCGTCCAAATCCTTGCTGATGATCGCATCCTCGGAAGAATCGATAATCAGGGCCAGCCTCGACCGGTATTCGCCTAGTTGCTCGGTCGTTCTGCGATGCAGTTCTTCATTCGCGCGGCGCAGCTCTTCGGCGATTCGCTTGCGATCGCTGATATCGCGGATCGCACTCAGGACGAACATTCCATCGTCGGCGGAGACCGGGCTGAGACTAATCTCTACGGGAAATTCCGAGCCATTGCGGCGTCTTCCGTAGAGATCCAACTCCGCTCCCATGCGTCGCGTCTTCGGCGTTTCCGCGAAATTCTGGCGATGATGGTGGTGCTGGCTGCGATAGCTCTCCGGGACGAGCACTTCGACCTTCTGCCCAATCAATTCGTCGCGGAGATAGCCGAATAGCTCTTGCGCTTGTGAATTGACTTGAATAATGGTTCCATCACGATCGACGGCGACAACGGCATCGGGAAGGGTCTCGAGGAGATCAGTGGAGAGGAGAGCTTCAGCCATGGTTCCGGCTGCCATGGTTCCGACTGCGCGTGGGGGCGCGGGCTGCTCGTGATCGGGGGAAGGTCGCGACATCACACTCCGCTGTACGAACTATTTGGTCTATTGGCATTAAATCTATGCTGGAACCTGCTTGCATGTAAAGCGGTGCAGTTGCAAGTTATTGAATTCAAACGAAATATTAAGTTGCAACCAGGGGTATGTGATCGTCATCACAGATGACAGTGACATAGATCACGTTGTTCCACAGGGTCTTTGCAGACCGGTTGGGGAGTTGTGTGAGCCTTGCTGTTTAGGTTTGCAACAGCTAGAGATACCCTCCGCTCCGTAAGCCGGTCGAAAAGAAATCATCGCGCCCACCATCCTGCAGATTATTTCGAAAGAAAAATTGCCGGCACACACTCGTCGTTCCTTTTGTCGACCTGTGCCGTCAATTACACTCAGCATGGCGAGGAGAGCATGCGAGGTGCAGCTGCGAAAGAGTCGTCGCGTTCGGCGCTGGCTCCGGTGCGCGTCGTATTTCGGGCAGTGGTGGTGACGGTTGTGCCCGAGGCGAAGCAACTGGACGAGCCCGGCTGGCTGGCGTTGGAAGCATTGGTGGAAGATGCGCTTGAGATTCGACCGCCGGCTTTGCGGAGGCAGTTGCAACTCTTCCTGCTTGCGATCGAGTGGCTGCCAGTCTTGCGCTATGGCCGCACGTTTGCTGTTTTGGGGGACGAGCAGCGCGGCCGCATTCTTCGTTACTTGCAGGATCACCCGGTAGAACGCATCCGCTGCGGATTCTGGGGGCTGCGTACCCTGGCATTTCTGGGTTATTACGGACGGCCCGAAGGCGCTCACGCAATTGGCTATCGTCCCGATCCACGGGGTTGGGAGGGGGTGCAATGATGATGCGCCGCAGCCTTGCCCGCAACAGCTATGACATCGTGATCATCGGCTCCGGCGCCGGCGGAGGGACGGTAGCCCAGGAGTTGTCGCCGCTTTGCCGCGACGGCGTGCGCATCGCGGTCCTTGAGAAGGGTCCGAAACTTCGCGATGAGGAATTTAACGGCCGCGAAGTGGAGATGGCGACGGCGCTTTACGAGGACGGTGGAGGGTCCCTGACCGCCGAGCAGACGATGACTCTTGCCTTCGGAAGCGCGTATGGCGGATCAACGGTCGTCTATACGGGCACATCGCTGCTTCCGCCTGAACGAGTGCTGCGGCGCTGGAACGTGCCGGGGCTGACATTTGCCGACGTTGAACAACGCGCGCGAAAGTATGTGGCGGAAAACAAGGTCCACCTACTGGAGGAGTCGCTGCTCAACGAGAACAACCGGCTGTTCGCCGCGGGATGCCGGCGGCTTAATTATCGCGTGCAGCAGTTTCCGGTAAACCTAAAAGGTTGCCGGGGTTCGAGCCTGTGTAATCTGGGCTGTCCGAACCAGGCGAAACAAGGCACAAATCGGGTGCAGTTGCCGCGCGCGGAACATAACGGAGTCGAGGTGGTGACACGCTGCGACGTGCAGCGGATCGAGGTTCAGCGAATCGAAGCGCAGCGGATCGAAGACAAGAAGATATTTGTAAGGGTCAGTGAGAAACGGGAAGGCAGTAAGGGCGAGCCCTCAACTTGGGAACCGGGCGACTACCAGATCGACGCCAAGGTCGTGGTGGTTTGTGGCGGCGCGGTGAGTTCTCCTGCGCTGCTGCTGCGGTCTGGATTTGGCCGTCGGCTGCCGCGATTGGGACGCGGGTTCACTTGTCATCCTGCGTTCATCATGGTCGCCGAACATGACCGGCCGATCACCAACACGGTCGGCCACCCCAAGAGTTTCTACCTGGACCAGTTCGCCGAGAGCGATCACTTTCTGCTCGAGACCTGCATGTATTTCCCGTTCGTCACCGCCAAGGCGATGGTTGGCTTCAGCGAGGAACACAGTCGCTTTATGCGCGCTTTTCCGCGGCTGCAGATGATCCTGGTGCTGGCTTGTGATGAGGTAGACGACCACAATCGCGTGACAGTAGATGGCGATGGGCGCGCGGTGGTTCACTACCGCTTCACGCCGGAGGTGATTCACGGGCTGGTGCGGGGCGCGATCACGTCGGCGAAGATCTCTTTTGCAGCCGGGGCGGTTCGCGCGCATGTGCCGGTTGCACACTCTCCGACAATCGAACGCGCGGACGCGGACCATCTTGACGAGATTGCGGAACATCCGGACTTCAAACCCGGGAAGCTTTCAATCTCGTCGGCGCACTTGCAGGGAGGTTGCGCGATGGGAAGCGGTCCCGAGGATTCGGTGACCGATTCTTATGGCCGGGTGCATGGGGTTCCGGGGCTGTATGTGGCCGATTCGAGCCTGTTTCCGAATTCGCTGGAGATCAATCCTTACCTGACCATCATGGCCCTGGCGGATCGGGTGGCGGAGACCGTGCGCAAGGATGTTAAGACACTTCTATGAGCAAGATGACGGGCGGTGACATTGTTGTGCGCGCTCTGGAGGATGAAGGTGTAGGTTTCACTTTCGGCATTCCGGGCACACACAACATCGAACTCTACGATTCACTTGCCCGTTCCAGCAGCGTGCGCCCAGTCCTCGTCACCGATGAACAGAGCGCTTCTTTCATGGCCGATGGAGTCGCACGCGCTTCCGGGCGGCTTGCGGCGGTGAATGTAGTTCCCGGAGCAGGACTGACGCATGCGCTCTCGGGGATTGCCGAAGCTTATCTTGATGGAATCCCCATGCTCGTGCTGGCTTGCGGGATCCGGCGCGACACGGGACGGGCGTTCCAACTGCACGACGTGGACCAACTCGCCATTGCGCGAC
>JBKQLO010000086.1:0-31003 GCA_052147055.1 Terriglobales bacterium | reverse complement strand
ACCAGAAACGTCCCATCTCTCGTCATCCCCGTCAGAATCTTTTCATACGGATCCACTTCCCGTATGTACCAAAGCCGCGTCACCAGCACTCCCCGCTCAGTCGAAGCCACCATCTGCTCGATCGTTTGCGGCTCCGCCGGCGCCCCAAACACAATATTCATCGGCGCCTCGCCCATCTCATTCGGCAAAGAAAACCCATGTCCAGTAGCCGCAATCGGCCCGACCTTATCCTTATATTCCGACTGCTTCATCCGGTCCGCCGTCGCCCGCGCATACACCAACCGCTTCACCACCCCTTTTTCCACCAACTGCACTTTCTGCCGCCGCACCCCCTCGCCATCAAACCCCGCTCCCGACTGCAAGGGATGCGCCACATCATCCCAAATGTCAATATTCTCCCCAAACACCTGGGTTTCTACGCGGTTATTCAAAAACGACCGTTGATCCAGAATCGCCAGCCCGCCAAAGTCATAGAACATGAACCCAACCATGTCCAGCACCGCCGCCGGCTCCAGAATCACCGTGTACTTCCCCGCCGGAATCTCCCGCGGCCCCGCCGACCGCCGCGCTTTTTCAGCCGCAGTCTCCGCCAACGCCACAGCATTCAACAGCCCAACATCCGGCGAGTTCGCCTTCTGCCAGCCCGAAGAATCTCCCGCCAGCATAGTGATCGAAATCTCCGACGCCGTCTGCCGATGCCACTCCGCCAACCCCCGCGAATTGAATATTCCCTCCACCGCCTCCGAACTGGCCACGACTCCCGCCGTCGTCAACGAATTTCTCTTCGCGACGCCAACAATTTTCTCAACCGTCGCCGCCCGGTCCGACGCAGTAATCGCCGCCGTCTCAGGAAAGTACCGTGTGGGGCGGACACTCTTGTCCGCCGCTTTTGACTTTTCATCGCCAGCCGGCATCGCCAACAAATCCTCATCCGGATGCTGCACTCTAGCCAACTTCTCCGACGCCTCCACCACCCGCTTCAAACTCTCCTCATCCAGCTTGTTCGTAGTAGCCCGCGCCGTCCGCTGCCCAAACGCCGTCCTCACCGAGACAACAACATTCTCCTCCGCCATATTCTGATGAATGACGTTATTAGCAAACCGCGTAAGCGCATTCCCAGTCGCATAAAACAACACTTCGACCTCATCCGCCGAAGCGAACTTCTTAACCCGCGCAAAAATCTCCCCAGCCTGGTCTTTAGTCAGCATTCAGCACTTGGCATTTAGCACTTGGCACCTAGCACTTAAGACTTTCGCCGGCACGACTCTGTCATGGCCAAGTGCTAAATGCCAAGTGCTAAATGCTAATTGCTAACTACTCCGCCCCCCTATACGCGCTCCCCACCCTCACCCCTCGAAACCGCGCCGGACTCGCCCCATGCCCCGTGCCCATCACCTGCTGCGGTTGCCCCTTCCCGCAATGCGGAATCCCCCAAACCACCCACTCCTCCCGCGAACAAATCGCATCCATCGCATTCCAGAACTCAGTTGTTATTCCGCTATAAGTCGGATTCTTCAACATCCGCACCCGCTTGCCCTTCTTGATCTCCCATCCCACCTCGCAACCAAACTGAAAGTTATACCGCTTGTCGTCAATCGACCACGACCGGTTTGTCTCCATATAGATCCCGTCATCAGTCCCAGCAATCAGTTGCTCGCACGACAGCGGCTTCTCTCCCGGCAAAATGCTGACGTTCGTCATCCGAATAATCGGCAGCCGGTTCCAACCCTCCGCCCGCAACGTCCCGCCCGACCGCTCCAGCCCAATCGTCGGAGCCGTCTCCCGCGAACTCAAATATCCCGTAAACAATCCATTCGTAATGATCGGTGTCGACTGCGCCGGCACGCCTTCTTCATCAAACCCAAACGTTCCGAGGCCCGGCCCATGCTCCTGCCGAGCATCCGCCACGACGTTTACCAAATCACTCCCGTATCGCAGCGTTCGCAACTTGTCTAAAGTCAAAAACGAAGTCCCCGCAAAATTCGCTTCCATACCCAGCACCCGATCCAGTTCTATCGGATGCCCCACCGACTCATGAATCTGCAACCCCAGCTGCGATCCCTCCAGCACCACATCAAACTTTCCCTCCGGACACTGCTCCGCCCCCAGCAACGCCACCGCCTCTTCGCCCACCCGCCGGGCGTTTTCCAATAACTTCAATTCTCCGATCAACTCATACCCCTTGTTCTGCCACTGCCCGCCAAACGACGTCGGATACGACCGCTTCTGAATCTCATTCCCCGCAAACGCATGCGCCGCATATCCCACGCCCGTCGTGTATTTCGTCTGATGTATGTCCGCCCCCTCCGACGAAGCAAACCACTGCTCCTCCCGCCGGAAATTCATGTTGCTCTCAGCCAAAGTCACCCCCGCCACCGCCCGCAACTCGGCATCGATCTTGAGCAGCAACTCAAGATTCTCCTCCACCGAAGTTGTAAACGGATCAATCCGAAAAGGAGTAGTCCACTCCGCCGTGACCGCCTTCTCCACCGCCAACCGAATGTCGCGCAACTTCACCCGCGCCGAAGCTTTCGCAATCTCCACCGCCCGCGCCGCCGTAGCCTCCACCGCCGCCCGGCTCAGATCATCGGAAGCCGCAAATCCCCAAGCTCCATCCGCAATTACCCGCACTCCCACCCCAAACGACTCCGCATCCGAAGCCCCGCCCACTTTCCCGTTTTTTGTGGACAGCGCCCGGCTGCGATCGTCCGCCACACGCACATCAGCGTAAGAAGCCCCACGCATGGTGGCGACATTGAGGGCCCAGGCAGCAATGTCTTTCATTCTTCTCAATCTATCACGGGGAAGAGCGAGCACTCAGCACTCAGCACTCAGCCGTCAGCATTCAGCCGCGGAGCGGCGCAAGAATAAAGCCCACGGCGCAATCCGTGGGTAAGCAAACCATAAAAGAAGAAGCCCCAGCAGAGACGAAAGACCATCACACGCCGTCATGACCAAATGCCAAGTGCCAAATGCCAAATGCCAAGTGCCCTAGCTGAATGCTGATTGCTGAGTGCTGAGTGCCCCCTCCACACAAGCCTGAATCATCCCCACCCTCGCCTCGCGCAACAAATGCCAAGCTTCCTTAAACTCCCCATACTTCGACTTCTTCAGCCGCGGATAAAGCGCAATACTCCCCTGCCCCCGAAACTTCTCCGCCGGGATGATGTACCACAGATCCTCCGGAATCAAATAAGCCGCCACAAAATCAAACGCATCACCCACATAAGGCCCGCGACACCCGCGCACCGTGCACGAATAACCACCCCGGTCCACAAACATCGTCGACTTCACCTGCACCCGCCAAAACTGCCCTGCATATTCCACCGCGAAGTCATAACGCGCCATCTCTCCCCAAGGCTTCGTGACCTGCAAACCATGCTCCGCCGCCATCGCCATAAACCGCAGCTCCGCCCACTCTCCCCGCAGTTTGTGATGCTTGATCTTCTCGCCAGTAGTTTTTCTCACCCAGTCCTCTTCTCCCGACAAAAAATAACGCGCGGCCTCCGCAGGCCGCGCAGTCTTCGAGCAATCTATTTCAGATTCGCACACCTCACCCAACGAAGTGAACCCCTCCGAGCGATTTATTTCGGTCCCGTTCCCACTTCGGGAACCATCAGCCCACGACACCGTACATCCCACCCCGATGTCATCCTGAGGAAGCGCAGGCCTTCGCAAAGCGAAGGCCTGCCGACGAAGGACCTATGTATTCAGCTCGTGCGCGACGCCGGTTCACTCGTCACAGACACCGCCTCTGCTCCGCTGTCACCCTAGGCCATGCCCTCACGCTCCTACTACGCCTACATAATGACCAACCGCTCCAAAACCCTCTACACTGGCGTAACCGGGAACCTCATAGGACGTACCCTGGAACACAAACAAGGCATAAAAGGCGAATTCGCCGCTCGCTACAAAATCGATCGCCTGGTCTACTTCGAGCGCTTCGAACGCATCGGCACAGCCATCACCCGCGAGAAACAGATCAAAGGCTTCCTCCGCATCAAGAAAATCGCACTAATCGTCTCCATGAATCCCGAATGGAAAGACCTAACTGAAGGATGGTACGTCCAGACCAGATCCGCTCCCCAATGCATAGATCCTTCGCTTCGCTCAGGATGACAGTCGTTTAGGTTTTGATGTCATCCTGAGCGAAGCGAAGAGCCTGCCCTGAGCTTGTCGAAGGGACCTATACATCAGGCTCGTGCGCGACGCACATTCCCCGATCCCAGACGCCGCGCTTTAACCCGATGTCATCCTGAGGCAGCGCAGGCCTTCGCAAAGCGAAGACCTGCCAACGAAGGACCTATGCATTTGGCTCGTGCGCGTGCACGCCGCCATCGCCATGAAGCGCAGTTCCGCCCACTCCCCGCGCAGTTTGTGATGCTTGATCTTCTCTCCCGTAGTTTTTCTCACCCAGTCCTCTTCTCCCGATAAAAAATAACGCGCGGCCTTCGCAGGCCGCGCAGTCTTCGAGCAATCTATTTCAGATTCGCACACCTCACCTAAGGAAGTGAACTCCTGTGAGCGATTTATTTCGGTTCCGTTCCCACTTCGGGAATACAACGACCACCACAGAATTGTGCTCCGCAAGGCGTCGCGTCCCCGGCGGTGCTACAATCCCGCGAATGAATGCGTTTGAGGCACTGGTCGCAACGCTTCTGCGGAACGAGGGCTTCTGGGTCTATCCGAGCTTCCGTGTTGAGCTGACGCGAGAAGATAAACTAGCAATCAACCGTCATTCGAATGCACGGTGGGAGATTGACTTGATCGCCTATAAACCGCTAGGTAACCTGCTCCGAGCCGTAGAATGCAAGTCCTACCTTGATTCGGTGGGAGTGACGTACGCGGACCTAGCTGGCGGAAGATATGCGGGGCGGTACAAGCTGTTTACAGAAAAGGGGTTGTGGAACATAGTTAAGGCCAGAATGGTCACCCAGTTGGAGCGCACAGGGATGTGCATGCCGTCGCCCTCCGTTGAACTTTGCCTGGCCATGGGCAAAGTTGCAAGGGAGGAAGACCGTCCTAAACTCCGCCAACTTGCGCTTCAGCAGGGATGGACCTTGCCAGATGACGAGTGGCTTGTCCGTTCCGTTGAATCGCTTGCGTCTCGGGGGTATGAAGAGGAAGTTGCGACGATTGTCGCCAAGCTGCTCATTAGGTCTAGGCAGGGGAGGGTGGTCAAGGCGTAATGAAGAAATGGATGGTAACCGTCGGCACTGCACTAGTCACGGCAGCCCTTTCAACTATTCTGACGAATCTAATAACGGGACAGCCCCTCGCCGGGTTGGTCAAACTCGAAGGACTGTCGCGGACTCTTCTCAAGAGCTCGGTACCGGCATGGGCATTTGCCGTCGTACTTTTCGTTGCCCTTTTCGGCGTCCAACATTATGTCAGCCACTTTCCAAGGAATGCAAAAGGCAAGATCCATTTCGTGCCCGACGGGTACAATTCTGGGTGGTCTAGGCAGGATAGCTCCCTAATGGAGCTAAGAGTCAGTGGCATGTTTACGTACGATGGAGAGGGCACGCTCACGATTTTGAAGGTCTGGCTCGAAGGAACGAGCATGTTAGGTGACATGATGACGCAGCTGTCCGCGTTAGATGGGAGCAGCGCACGCCTAATGGTATCGGAGCTCGCCCTCGAGCACGATCTACCAGTTAGGGCTGTAATAAACCTTCGGCTCAAGCCAGCTTTGGGGGTCCAAGGCAGGACATATCGAGGGCGGCTCGTCTTCTTGGACAGATACAACAAGCGCTTCGTTTTGGAACCGGTGGACTTCCCTTATATCGGGCCGAAGTAGACCCATTCGCGAATGTCTCACGGTCGTTGTATGGATTTCCCTCACTATTCCTAATTCCTCCCTTTGGTCAGGACGATTTGCGTCATTTGTTGCCGGAGAGCTTTTCAGCCGGCGCCGCCCAGAGGATATACTCGTTCCAGACAACTGGCTCGCCCGAGCAGCTAAGTGTAAACTTATCTTGGAGGTAATGAGATGATTGATGATGAGTCCAGCGGTAGAGCTATGCAGACTAAGGCATCCGCTATCAGCGTTGGGCCATCAGATGCCACATCGAAAGATCCGTCGGAAGAGTTGGAGCGACACGACCACACTTTGGTGCAAAAGCAGGTCCACCGTAGATCTTTCATTAGGACCGCCGCACTAGGAGCTGTCGGCGCAGCGAGCGTCGGTGTCACCTACATGTCGAGTTCGTACAACGCGGGTAAGCTGATCGTGGGTTTGTGTGAATATGTGCATGACACTGACAACAAGTTACTTCTCCAACTGCTCGGCCCAGGCGACTCACCGAGTACGGCGCTTATCCCGGCAGGGAACCATACTTGGATGAAGCCGCCGGAAGGGACCTACTGGTATAGCTTGGATGCCTCCTGTGCGGAGGCCTATCGCGAGAGGTTCCTCCGCACGAGCACGTTTCGTAAGATTCAGGGTTTTCCCAACGCAGGACCCGAGGATAGCCTTGGTCTTTTCGGATCCCAGACGTCGAATCTCGGCACTCGGATTTTATTGGGCAATCCCTTCAGGGACCGACCCAGTTTTGACGTTGCGCGACCGGGATGGCGCACTCGTCTTCACTGGAATCTTCACGCATCAGCAGGGCTGGGCACGACCGAGCGGAAACAATTCGGCGTCTTGTGGCGAGAACCCAACTATCACATGGTCGGCAGTGACGGGAAGGTTTTCGAGCCACGAGCAGGAATCGACTGGGTTGAGGACGATTATCTTCTGATTACCGTTCTGCCCAGGTATTCCAAGGGGCCTCAACGTATTCTCGTTTTTGCAGGCTGTCACGGCGAAGGAACACTAGGGGCGGCGAAACTTCTCGCTGATCCACCGCTGCGCGAACTCAGAAAGCTCGACAAACGCCTCCATGGAGAGCCGTGGTATCAAGCTCTCTTCCATGTCGAGGTCAAAAGGACCGCAGATGGCGAGTTCCGGCCGCATGCGCTTGAGCTGGTCGAGGCCGCTCCCTTGCCGCTTCGATATCGAGCCGCGTAGAGATCGCTAGGTGCACGAGCGACCCGCCACGATGCGTTATAGCACGAACTCCGGAAGGCCGAGGATGAGCAAGAAGATAAGAAGATAAAAAGGTCGAGTCTTTTCTGCCGACGTGAAGGGGTTTTTCGATCGCGTGCGAGAACCTGCACGAAAGCTGGACCGCGGGGAGAAACTCGCCCCCGAACGAATGGCGAAAACTCGAAGCAATACAGCAGGAGATCCGCGAAGGCCTCGAAAGCGGCCCTGCCACGCCATGGGATGCGGCAGAAGTGAACGCTTGGGACGAGACCGTCGAAATTCCACGAAAGCAAAACCCCAGGCGCTTCCGCCCGGGGCCTAACCTGTCCAGCTACGAGATAATTATCGACGGATTTCGGTACCAGTCGAGGTTACCGAAGGGCCGACCTGCTTTCCTCTGTGTCTCTGCGTCTCTGTGGTGAATTTTCTCGGCGTGCTCGGCGGTGAATACTCTCCCCGTCCAACTAAATGCCTGACCACCCTGCCAGATCCTCTTCCCGCGTCGTAGCGGTTTTGCTAGACTACGGCCATGGAAGTTCGTTTCACACCCGAGCAGGAAGCGCAGCTTTCCCAGATCGCCAGCCAGGCCGGTATCGACCCCGAAAGTCTGGTAAAGGATGCCGCGTTGCGCTTGCTTGAGCGGGACGCACGCTTTCGCGCCGCCGTTCAAAAAGGACTTGAGCAAGCGGATCGTGGCGAGTTTGTAGACGAAGACGAAATGCAAGCCCGGATCGACCGGATGCTCCAGTCCTGATGCGCGTTCGATGGACGCCCGCTGCGGCTGACGATCTTCAACACATCTTCGATTACCTCATTGCACATGACCCTCGTCTCGCCCGTCCAACCGTCATCTCAATCCGTGACGCGATCCTCTCGCTGAAGAAGTTTCCTCGCCGGGGAAGGCCCGGTCTAATTGAAGGTACGCGAGAGTTGCTGCATGGCCGCCTGCCCCACATCGTAAGCTACCGAGTACGGGAAGAAACCATCGAGATACTCCATATCTGGCACCCGGCCCAGGACCGTCACTGAGTCGCGCCCACAAAGCAAACGGGGCAGCCAGCGCCGCCCCGTCATGACCAATTGCCAAGTGCTAAATGCCAAGTGCCTCGGCTGAATGCTGAGTGCTGAATGCTGAAAGCTAAGTCCCCTCACTCCACCCCGCCAAATACTCTTCCTGCTCCGCCGATAGCTTGTCGATCTTGATCCCCATCGACTCCAGCTTCAACTTCGCCACACGCTTATCCAGATCTTCCGGCACTTTGTAGACTCTCTTTTCCAGAGTCTTCGCGTTCTTCACCACGTAATCCACCGACAGCGCCTGGTCAGCAAAACTCATGTCCATCACGGATGGCGGATGTCCCTCGGCCGCGGCCAGATTGATCAGCCGTCCCTCGCCCAGCAAGTTAATCTTGCGTCCGTCTTTCAACGAATACTCCTCGACTGAAGTACGGGTGGTGCGCTTCGAAGATGACAACTTCTCCAGCGCCGGAATGTCGATCTCGACATTGAAATGCCCCGAATTGGAGATGATCGCGCCGTCTTTCATCGCCTCGAAATGGTCTTTCTGAAGAACGTTCTTGTTGCCGGTCACAGTGCAGAACACGTCGCCGATTTTGGCGGCTTCGTTCATCGACATGACGCGGAAGCCGTCCATCACCGCTTCCAGAGCTTTCGTCGGATCGATCTCCGTAATGATGACCTCAGCTCCGTTGCCACGTGCGCGGCTGGCGAGGCCTCGTCCGCACCATCCGTATCCGGCAATCACGAATTTCGATCCTGCCAACAAAAAGTTAGTCGCACGAATGATGCCGTCAATCGTGGACTGACCGGTGCCATAGCGGTTATCAAAAAGATGCTTGGTGTCGGCGTCGTTCACCGCGACGATGGGAAACTTCAGCACGCCTTCCTTGGCCATGGCCCGCAGACGAATTACTCCGGTAGTAGTCTCTTCAGTGCCGCCGATCACGCCGTCGAGCGCGTCTGTCCGCTTGGTGTGAAGGATGGTGACCAGATCGGCGCCGTCGTCCATGGTGATGTGCGGTTTGTGGTCGATGGCGGCCAGAATGTGGCTGTAGTAAGTGTCGTTGTCTTCGCCCTTGATGGCGAAAACCGAAATGCCGTGGTCGCGCACCAGGCTGGCGGCGACGTCATCCTGCGTAGAAAGAGGATTCGAGGCGCACAACACCACGTCCGCTCCGCCGTCGCGCAAAGTGATGGCCAGATTGGCGGTTTCGGCGGTCACGTGCAGACACGCCGAAATGCGAATGCCGCGTAGCGGCTGGTTCTTGATGAATTCTTTGCGGATGATCTGCAAAACCTTCATCGACTGGTTGGCCCATTCAATGCGCTTCTTGCCCATGTCCGCGAACTCGATGCTCTTAACATCGTTACGAACTTGCGTCGGTATAGTTGCCATGCTTCTCCTGTTGCGCTGAACTGAAGAAATTCCTTTGTGTACCTTGGTGTCCTTTGTGGTTAAAGCCTTTGGGGCTGCCCCACTCCTCGCGCGTTCTCTGCGCAAGGGGTGGGAGGACCGCCGCTACTTTTTTCCCGCGTGTGCCGGCTCCCGCAAACCCGCATCGCTGGCCAGCTTCGCCGCTTTGTCGGTCGCTTCCCAAGTGAAATCAGGATCGCTACGTCCAAAGTGTCCATACGCTGCCGTCTTGCAATAGATCGGCCGCCGCAAATTGAGTGAATCGATGATTCCCTTCGGCGTCAGTTTGAAATGCGAACGCACCAACTGCTGGATGGTCGCATTGTCCACTTTGCCGGTGCCAAACGTATCCACCAGCACGCTGACCGGATCGGCCACACCGATGGCATACGCAAGCTGCAACTCGCAACGATCCGCCAGTCCCGCCGCAACAATATTCTTCGCGATATGCCGCGCCATGTACGCCGCCGAGCGATCCACCTTGGTCGGATCTTTTCCACTAAAAGCTCCGCCGCCGTGACGACCCATACCACCGTATGTATCGACGATGATCTTGCGCCCAGTCAGGCCGGTATCGCCCATAGGTCCGCCAATCACGAAACGTCCTGTGGGATTGATGTGGTACTTGGTGTCTTCATCCAGCAGATGCGCCGGGATAGTAGCTTGGATGACGTGTTTCAAAATGTCGCCGCGCAGTTCCTCGTTGCCGACGGTCTCGGCGTGCTGCGTCGAGATGACGACCGCATCCACCCGGACCGGCTTGCGATGCTCGTCATACTCCACGGTCACCTGCGATTTCCCATCCGGCCGCAGATAACTCAACTTGCCGTGCTTGCGCACTTCCGACAACCGCATGGTCAACTTATGCGCCAACGAAATCGGCATCGGCATAAGCTCGACCGTCTCATTGCAAGCATACCCAAACATCATTCCTTGGTCGCCGGCGCCGCCGGTGTCCACGCCCATGGCTATGTCGCCGGATTGTTTGTTAATGCTGGAGATTACGGCGCAGGTGTTGGAATCGAAGCCGTAGAGGGCGTTGTCGTAACCGATGGAGGAGATGGTTCCGCGCACCAAGGTCTGGAAATCGACATAGGCTTTGGTGGTGATTTCACCGGCGATGACGACCAGGCCAGTGGCAGTGAGAGTTTCGCAGGCTACGCGGCTGGCGGGGTCATCGGTCAAGCAAGCGTCGAGGATGGCGTCAGAAATCTGGTCGGCGATCTTATCGGGGTGGCCTTCGGTGACTGACTCGGAGGTAAATAAAGAACGATTCTTGTGCGGCAAGCGGTTTCTCCTTATGGACGTCTGGCGGGAAAATGTGAGTGCTTTGCGGTCTCTAAAAAGCTATCAGAGATGGGGGTTGGGGCGCAATTGTTTTGGGCTGGAAGGCGGGTGCGGTCAGTGAATGGGAGTTCCTAAATGGCAGACGGGAAAAGGAGAAGGGTGAATGGGGATGACCCAGTTTCTGGTTTCCAGTTTCTGGTTTCGGGTCAAGGTTGTTGGGTGGGCGACTCCGTTGGCGGGGCGGAGGGGCGCAAACCGGTAGTGTCGAAGGTCAAAGTTTTGACTTCCCCGTAGGCGCCCTGAGGGGGCAGCTTCTTTCCGTTGAATTCAAAGTCGATGGCACCGATGTTGCCGGCTTTTACCACGATCTCTCTGGTAGCGTGCACGGTTTTTTCAGTGAGAGCGGCAAAGCTGTTGCCTTGCAGAACCTGAAGTCCATCGGAAGTGATGGAGAGCCAGGAATCGGCGTGCAGGGTGATGCGCAGCACCAGCGGTCTTGGAACTGCGGGCGGCGGTGTGGTCTGGCTCCCTAGATTTGGAGTCGCTGCAAGCGGGTTGGCGGAAACCGGCTTGGCCGCGAGCGCGGACTGCGCTTTGGTTTCTGCGGAAGGAGTCGGCGGGGCTGGCGTAGTCGCCGGAGTCGGGGCAGGGGACAGGTTGGTCGCGGGCGCAGAAACCAGGCCGGACGCCCGAGCGGAAGCCGCAGTCTTCCTGCCGTTTTTTCCGGCTCCTCGGGAGTAGAAGCCCCAAACGGCGAAGCCTAGCGCGGTCAACAGCAGCAAGATTGCGAATGTGCCCCAGGGAAGGTTCGACTCACTGCGCTCCGCTTCTCCCTGGAGTTCGAAGGACGAGACGTCGGAGACGCCATCGGATTTTTTGTCTTTTTCTTTTTCTGAGGGAAGGTTGCCGGAAGCAATCAGATAGTCGGCGATGGCCTGATCTTCGTCGATACCAAGAACGCGGGCGTAGGCGCGGACAAAACCTTTATTGAAGATGCCGCCGGGGAGCTGGTCGAAGTGGTCTTGTTCGAGAGCGACCAGCATGCGAGTGCCGATCTTGGTAGAGCTGGAAATTTCCTCCAGCGTGATGCCACGCTGCTCCCGTTCCTGTTTTAGGCGGACGCCGAATGACGCCATTCGACGGTTCTCCTTCCATGCCTAATATACGTTAACTGGATTGCATTCACCACGGAGGCACGGAGACACGGAGAAAAGTCTTCGGGGCAATTCACCGCCGAGGCCGCCGAGAACGCGGAGAAAGGCTGTAACCACGAAGGACACAAAGGAAGACGAAGGAAAACCTTCACCACAGAGACACAGAGCCACAGAGAAAACGTTAAGCGTTCACCCGCCCCTTGCACCAAACGCAAGGAGCATACGTTAAGTGGAAATCATTCACCACGGAGGCACGGAGACACGGAGGAAGCCTTCGGGCAATTCACCGCCGAGGCCGCCGAGAACGCAGAGAAAGGCTCTAACCACGAGGAACACAAAGGAAAACCTTCACCTCAGAGACACAGAGCCGCCCTTGCGGGAACGAATTCGGCTTCGTATAGTGCCTGCATGCGCTCGATCTTGCTGCTGCTTGGTCTCATTGTGCTGGCGTTCGGCGGGGTGGTCTATGCCGGCTGTCGATCCTGGCGGAAAATGGGTGCCGGCAAACGAATTATGGGCGCGTTGCTGCTATCCCCACATTTTCTGCTGGTCGTCTGTTTTGTGGTTTCGTTGCTGTGCGGCCATCCCCCGCAAGGGTCGCGTTGTTTCGACAGACAGTTTGTATGCGCCGTTCTCATAGTGTTCTTTCTGCCGCTTCCAACTTTGGTGGGCACATGCGCGGCGTTCATCATGTTCAGACGCGCTCGCGTGGGTTAGCCGGTTTAATCGTGGGCGAGCCTCCCGTCGAGGCTGGATCTCTGCGAGGAAAACCCTTTTGAGCTTCGCTCCGCCGGACAGCCGAGGACGGCTGTCCCCACGCGGGCCTTGCTCCCAACATGCAGGGTCAACAGCGGCGGACAAGAGTGTCCGCCCCACATGAAAACTCCGGAGAGTTAGATTAGGTGGGTTGCGCGGGCCAGCCCCCCAGGCGCCCATCAAGCTGGCTAAGAACTATTCTACCGTGAGCGTGATCGTCTCTTTCGCCGTGACCGCTTGACTCGCGCCGTTCGCGCTGGCCGGCGCGGTTGCGGTAACCGTCACGGTGTAAGTCTGCGCCTCGGCGGTCGATGAACCGGTGGAAGAAGATCCGCCGCCGCATCCGAACATGGTGATGGCCGACACCATCAAGGCAGCCGCGAAGAAGGCGGCAAACACGCTGCTGGAGAACTGGCGCTTTCGGGCACCGGCAAGGACCAAGCTCGCGACTCCGAGTGGTATCCAGAAGGCAGCGTAAAGCCGGGGAACGGCGTGGAGCGCAGCACTCGAAGCCGGTTGAGCGCCGGAAATGGTCAGGGTGGTGCTCGAGACCTTGGCATCCGGGGTCACGGGGCTGGCTGAACATGTCGCCGACGATGCCGGCGAGAACGCACACGAAAACGAGATCTCACTGGTATAGGTGCCACTCGGAGTCACCGTCAGTTTATAGCTGGCAGTCGCGCCGCTACTGATGGTCTGGGAAGAGGGTGAGGCGGCAAATGTGAATGAGGCAGCATCGAGTTTCTGGGCAACGGTTTTCGAGGTGCTTGCGCTATCGAAGGTATCGCCTGAGTAGGAGGCGACGATGCTATGAGATCCAACCGCGAGCGTCGAAGTGGAAAAGCTTGTCGAGCCGGAGCTGAGAGCCTGTGTGGCAAGGATCGTGGTTCCATCTTTGAAAGTCACGGTGCCGGCCGGCGTATTGATGCTCGAACTCTGCACGATTGCGGTGAAAGTCACCGACTGGCCGGGAAGTGCGACTGGCGCGGAACTGCCGAGCAAAGTGGCGGTTGTGGCCGTCATGACCTGAAGAAGGACAGGAGACGTGCTCGACAGGTTATTGGCGTCGCCGGCATACAGTGCGGTGATGGAATGCCGTCCGGCCTGCAATGCAAAGGCATAGAAAGCGGCCTGACCCGAGGAGCCGGCGAGAGGCTGTGAACCGATCGGTACCGCGCCATCCAGAAATGTAACCGTGTTCGTGGGATTGTTGCCGGAGACCTCTGCGGTAAGAATGACCGGTCCGAGGGGTGCTGGATTCTGGTCGGAACTCAGCGTGACGCTGGTGGCCGTGCCGATTGTGGTGTTGAGGACGGTTTCCATCAACGGCAAGGATTTCGCCGCTGGATTCTGGGCATCGCCGCTGTAAGTTGCGGTAATGGAATGGGCGCCGACCGCCAAGGCCGTGGTGGAAAAGACAGCCACGCCGTTGGCATTCAATGAACTCTGGCCCAGTGAGTTCCCATCTGCGGCAAACGTTACCGTGCCGGTGGGAACGCTTCCGTTGGCCCCGGTGGCTGTAACGGTGAAGGTAACCTGGGCTCCGGAATCTGCGGGATTAGGGATCGAGGAGAGAGTCAGGGGGGTGGAACCGTTCCAGGATGCCACCAACGTGCCTTCGCGTATTGACCCTAAGCCAGTGGCCTCGTCATATCCGGTTCCAACCAGGAACCCTTCCAGCCCCGCGGTGGATGGATCGGTGGTGTTAGGGATGCTGTTGTTGCACATGCTGGGCACATGCAAATCGCAATCAGCGACGCCACTGGAGGCTCCGGTTACATCGTTAAATGGTGAGTGATAGAAATCGGCACCCAGCAGATAAAGTTCGGGATTGAGATTGCCTTGGGCTTCATTCTGGCTCTGATTCAAGATGGCTGCAATACCCGCCATGCTGGGCGCTGTTGCGGAGGTGCCGGAGAACACCACGAAGCCGAAATTGCCGTTGTTCTGGACCACGCAATCTGACGGGGTCGACTTTGTTCCCGCAGATGCAAGGCACCCGAAATAACCATCGTGTGCGGAGGCAGAAAACGCAACGTCGGGTGTATAGCGCCCAGTGCGTGCTGCCGGTACGCCCGGCCCTACCTGCCATGCGGGTGTCGGGATGAACTTGCTTGCGCCCCCTCCTCCGCTTGCCACAATCGGTTCACCATTGTTGTCGGGTTCGTTCCATGCACCTTCTGGAATGTATGCCATGGCCTGACCATCTTCCCCATTCCAATAGTTGGAGCCGGGAGGATCGTTGAACTCTGTGCCGCCGACACAGGTTGCATAGCTTGACGAGCAAATGTAGTTGGGGCTGGCGCTCTGCGATGCCGGAGGAGTCACGAATGGCTGGTCGCAACCTGCCGCGCCTGAATCTCCCGCCGCGACAAAGACCGAGATGCCCTCTGCAGCCGCCTGCCGGAACAAGGTGTCGTACATCGTGACCCCGGCGCTGCCGGCGGTGGCTTCACAAATGCCGAAACTGAGACTCAAAATCTTGGCGGGCACAGGATTGGTGTCGATTACGTAGTCCACCGCGATTTGGACGCCATCCTCGCTCGCGGTCGAAGCGCTGGCTACCAGGTTCACCGTGGCCCCAGGGGCTACGCTGGTGGCTCTGGTCACGTCCAAAGTAGCCTCTTCCTGGTCACCGCAGATCGGGCTCGGGGCGGTACAATCGCCGGTGCTCTTAGCCGCTCCGGGATCGGTTCCTGCGGGTGGAATGGTCTCGACATGGTCTTTCTTTGGCAATTCTGACTGGATTTCGAAATTCTCCACGTCGGGTTTATAAACCCGCGACCGGCCAGCAATGGCGATGGTTTGCCCAGCGCCAAAAGTTAGAATGGGAAAGGAGCCGAAGCCATAGATGTTCGAGAAATCCAGCGGGAAAATGAAACTTTGGCAGACATCCAAGTTGCAGAATTGCCCCTGCGGCCCGAACGTCACTTGCACGTTGCTCTTCATGTACTGCGGCTGCGCCTGCAAGGAATACAGCCCGCTCACCGACTTGATGATCCCTGCCAGGGCCTTCGGAATCTGCGGATCGGAGGAGATGGAGAAGCGCTGCTCTCCGCTCCCCCGGTAGTAGCGCAACGGTGCTCCAAACGCGCTTCCAACGGCCGAGGCTGGGCCGGTGAAGTGAATGCGGTTGCCCGCGTTGGCCACCGACACGCCGTGCAATCCCTGCGACTCGAGCCAATTCTTGATCGCCGCCACGTCATGCGCGGACACACCGAACTGCTGCCCGATCTCAACCGGCGTCAGCCAGTGATGGTAGTTCGCAGAGCCAAGCGTCTGCTGGTCTTCAAGCAGGCGCTGAAAGGCCGCTTCCCGCTGCGGAGTGCGCGCAAGCACCAGCGTCAAGCGCCCCAGCACCACATCATCCGGGACCGCGCCGGCATCGTTGGCGGCGACGGCCCACGAGGGGTGGTGGCCGCTCAGGATCACCCGCTGGGTAACGTCCACTTGAGCATGCACCTGATCATTGGTCTGTCCGTAACTGAATGGCAGCGCCCATAAGCTCCAAGCAACCAGGCTTAAGACTAGAAGGACGGGCGGATAGATCCGATGGGCAACGGTGCGAAGACTGCGGAGTGGCATCTCGTACTTCCCCTGGAAGGAGATTCAGTTTTCCCCCTGAGGAAACTGTGCATAGCAACGTACGCGGGTCCGGTCGGGGTGTCAAGAGATCCGGCCGCATCGGTTCACGTGACGGGTGATGCCCGCGCATGTCCATCCATGGCGGTTCTCCGGGTCAGTTCGCTAACGCAACGCGAAAGCTGGGGCACCGGCCCGGGCACCGGAATGACCAGGGTTGGAAACTGAGACAGTCGCGTTGAAAGCCTAGCCCTAGCGACCGAAATATTTGGCGTTGCGCTCGGTGAAGGCCTTCCACTTTTCGGGAAGGTCGTCGAGGGCGAAGATGGCGGAGACGGGGCAGACGGGGACGCAGGCGCCGCAGTCGATGCACTCGACGGGATCGATGTAGAGCATTTCTTCTTCCGCGTAGGCGGGCGCATCCTTCTTGGGATGAATGCAATCCACCGGGCAAGCGTCGACGCAGGCGGTGTCCTTGGTGCCGATGCAGGGTTCTGCAATTACGTATGCCATAGAGTCTGTGTCTCCCTGATATCTATACCTTAAATAAGAACGGACATTCTAGCAAGAAAGGCGGGGCGGGGTACAGGGCATTACGCCAGTCCGGCGAAGGGATTCGACACCTTGACGCCGAAATATTCCTGGCCGGGATTCAGATCCTCGGAGAGAAGACGCGCGCATCCTCCGCGCTCGGCGGCGGCAAGAATCATGCCATCGTAAAAGTGGACACCGTAGGCGGAATGGGCTTCGACGGCGCGGCGAACCATGCCGGCGTCTGGGGCGATGAGTTTAACCGGGCCCAGGGCGTCGAGGATGGCGGTGACCGCCTCGGGGTCTGCGGGCGGCGTGAGTCTGTGAAGCAGAGTGGCCGCAAACTCGGCGAGCACCTGGGTTGAGGCCATGGCCTCGCCTGCAACCGCACGTTCGACGAGGGCCTGCGCGACGCTTTGTTTCCTCGGGTTGCTAGCGTCATAGGCGTAGACAAGGATGTTGCTGTCGAGAAAATCAGTGGCGGGCATAGAGGTCTTCGCGCTTCCAGGTTCGTTGTCCGACATGGAACTGGAACTGGGTGAAAGAGCGTTTCAGGGTTTCTCGCTCCCGTCGTTTGCGGCCTGAGGCGGCATTTTCCGCGGCAAGTTGCTCAAGATAGTCACGCACCAAGCCGGTCAGAGTTGTCTCCCGGTCGACGGCGACTTTGCGGATTTCTTTGACCAGTTTGTCATCGAGGGAAAGCGTGATGTTCATCGACCCATAATAAGGGAAACCCTTAATATGTGTCAACTAAGCGAGCTAGGTGGGTGATTTTGAGTCAGTTCCCAGTTCCCAGTTCTCAGTTCTCGGTTCTCAGACGTGCGCCAGTTCTCTTTCTTGGCTGGGTTCGTATTCCACGATGTGGCCGGCGACGGCGCTGGCGGCTACGGTTAACGGGCTGGCTAGATACATTTGGCCGGGGCCGCTGCGGCCGGGGAAATTGCGGTTCTGGGCGCTGATGACAACTTGCTCGGGGCGGGTGGTTACGCCGGGGCCGGCGTTGATGCAAGCGCCGCAACTGGGCTCGATCACTTGCGCACCGGCTTTCTTGAAGACCTCTAGATAGCCTTTGCGAATGCAGTAGTCGCGGGTTTCCTGGGATCCGAACTGGATGTAGAACTTCACGGAATCGGCGACGCGCTTGCCGTGTTTGAGGGCGTCGGCGAGAACGGCGGCATACATGTCCATGTCTTCGTTCTTGCCGGCGGTGCAAGTGCCGCCGTAGGCGAGTTCGACGGGCACGGGCGTATTGAGGTCGCGGATGTATTTGCCGTTGCCGGGGTCGCCGGGAGTGGCGACCATGGGAGTGATTTCGGCGGCGTCAAGTTCGATGACGTGAGCGTACTCGGCGCCGGGATCGCTGTATAGGCCTTCGATCATTTTTTCTGCCTGGTCGCGTTTCATGCCGCGACGCTCGATGAGAAAATCTACCGCTTTTTTATCAGGTGCGACGATGCCGGTGAAGCCGCCGATTTCAGCGGCCATGTTGGTCATGGTGGCGCGCTCGTCGACGCTGAGGGCTGCGATGGCTTCGCCGGCGTACTCCATGACTTTGGCGAGGGCCTTGCCGCTGCGGACGTAGTCGAGACTGAGAATCTTGAGGATGAAATCTTTGGCGGTGACGTTGGGATGCTTCTTGCCGCGGATGATGATTTTGACGGACTCGGGAACTTTGACGCGAACGTCTTTGGTGATCCAACTGTTGAAGACGTCGGTGGTGCCGATGCCGAAGGCGACGCAGCCGATGGCGCCGACGTGGGGCGTGTGCGAGTCGGAGCCGATGTTTAGCTGGCCGGGCAGGGCGTAGCTTTCAAGCACGATGGAGTGGCAGATGCCTTCGGAACCTTTGCGGTCTTTTAGTTCACCGTGAAGCTTGATGCCTTGTTTGGCGGCGAAATCTTGCTGTTTGAGCTTGAGTTGGGTGGCGAGGTCGAGCAGGCCGAGTTTCTTTTTTTCTTCGGAGATGACTTCGTCGAGGAAGGTGAGGTGATCGCGGAAGAAGAGGATGGTGGAGGCGTCGTTGACTTTGGCATCTTTGCCGACGTAGCGCTCGAAAAAGATGGCGGCCATGGGGGTGACGTATTCGTGGGAGAAGCGGAGGTCGGCGCGGGCGAAGCCGGTGTCGCCGGGTTGGACAAACGTCTGGGGCGCTCCTGCGCGGGCGGGGACGCCCGCGCCTACATTGGCATCGGTCATGTGGCGGGCGAAGATTTTCTCGGACAGGGTCATGGGGCGCTTGGCGGTTGTGATCGCGGGAAGAAATACTTTTTTCTGCATGCGGGCGACGTTGAAGGGAAAAAGCCCGCCGTATTCGATGACTTGGCGGGTGATTTCGTCTTCACCCGCGGTAAATTCGGCGAGCGGGATTTCGGCGCCGGCGCGGATTTTATCGATCAGGGAGAAATTGGTTGAGGTCAGCAGGCCCAGGTTCTGGCAATTCTGCTTGTAGATGCGCTCGATGTTTTCGGCGATCACGACGCGGATGCCGGCGCACATCTCGGCGTAAGGCGACTGCTCGCGGCTGGAGCCTTTGCCGCGGCGCTTGCCGCTGACGGCGGCGACGAATCCGCCTTTCTTCACGTCAGAGCGGCCGATGGGCGTGACATTGCCGCACTTGAGGCCGAGGTAGGGGATCTCGCCGAGGGTTTCGTCGAAGTAGAAGCAGTAGTGGGCGGGAGTGATCTCGTCGGTAGAGATGTCGTCGCGCAGCTTGGGATTGTTGGCGGGATTCCTGGTGTCCCAGGGCAAGTCTTCGCCGGCTAGCTGGCGTTGGATGAGGTCGGGGTCCTCGGTTAGGAAAAGGATGCGTCCGGAGAAAAGGACTTTGTCGGGACGTTTGTCGATTTGGCGGGTCAGGAGTGAGTCGATCACGATGGTTCTATTGTAAAACTTTTTCACCACGGAGACACAGAGTCACAGAGAAACCTAACCCCAATAACCTTTAACCGCCGAGTACGCCGAGAGCGCAGAGAAAAACAGGCAAAAGGCTTCACCCCAGAGACACAGAGTCACAGAGAAAAGCTAACGCCAAGCAAAAACCTTTAAACGCAGAGAGCGCGGAAGTTTCGCAAAGGACGCGGAGAACAGCCTCTATGGCTGGAAGAGCTTAACCACGAAGGACACTAAGGTTCACAAAGGAAATCCCATTCAACTTCTTCGTCAGTGGTGGGCATGGGCGTGGTCGTATTTTTCGCCTACTGGCAGGGCGATGGTGAGGCGGTTTTCTTTGGGGGCCAGCGGGCAGGTCGCGTAGGGGGTGACCGCACACGGGGGGTTGTAGGCGCGGTTGAAGTCGAGCACTACGGTGCCGTTTACGACCGGGTCGGTATCGAGGAAGCGTCCGCCGGGATAGGTTTCGGTTTTGGCGGTCAAATCGTTGAAGACGATGAACAGGCCTTTGGAGGGGTCGCCGCCAAGGTCGGTGAGTTGAAATTCCTGTCCGTTGAGCTTGAAAACGACGGTACCGGAGACCGGGGTGGGGCTAACGTCGCCGAGGACGGTGGGCACATCGACGGTTTTCTTGCCGTCGGAGGGGACCCATTTCGCGGTCACGCGGTAGTTGAGATCGAGTGGGAAGAAGGCCAGATCGTGAAAGTTGCGGGCAGCTTCGCTGTCGAGATCTTTGAGGCGGATGCCTAAGCGTGCGCCGCGTTTGATCACGTAGAAGCGCAGGCTGCCCATTTCAACGATGGTGCGTTTGCCGGAAGAGTCGGGCAAGAGGGTCTGGGCGCCAGCAAGCTTACCGGCAATGATGGCGTGGGCGTCGGGAGAAAATTTAGCGACGACGTCTTCTCCCTTGAGTGTGAAGACACCGGCGTGGGCGGGACCTTTGGGGAAGACGATGGCGCTGGCGGCGTCGCTGCCGAAAGTGTTGTCACCGGGTTTGAGCCAGAAAAGGCCGGCGAGCACGAGCCAGTTGGTCTTAAGATCGTCAATTCGCTCGGCTTTCCACTGGTCGAAGGATTGCTGGTAAGCAGGATCGATGGCGGGTGTGGGGCCAGCGCTGGCGGCTACCAGGGTGATTAGGACGAATAGGCTGATTAGCTTGGACTTCATGTGACACCTTCCATAAGGAGGCGAGCCAAACGCGCGCTCAGGATGACACTCATTTCATTTCCGGCAGAGGCTCGAGGTCACGGCCGGAAAAGACTTTATCGAACTCGTGCAATAAAGCTTCGTGCACCAGGCCGTTGGAGGCCAGAGTTTCGCGGCTGCTCAATTCAAAAGGGCCGCCGCGAAAGTTGGTGATCTTGCCGCCCGCTTCTTCGACGATCAGCACGCCGGCGGCGGTATCCCAGGGGTTGAGATTGAACTCCCAGAAACCGTCGAAGCGTCCGCAAGCCACACAGCACAAGTCGAGGGCGGCGGAACCGGCGCGGCGTACGCCGTGGGTGCGCAAAGTAATCTGATGATAGAAGAAGATGTTGGGATTCTTGTGGCGCTTGTGGCTGGGGAAGCCGGTCGCGACCAGGCTCTCGGCCAGGTTGGCGGCCTTTGAGACGTGGATGCGCTGCTGGTTCAGGTAAGCGCCGCTTCCCTGCTCGGCGGTGAAGAGTTCGTCGCGAGTGGGATCGTAGATCACGCCGGCAATACGCTGGCCCTTGTACTCCAACGCCATGGAAACGCAAAAGACGGGGAAACCGTGGGCGAAGTTGGTAGTGCCGTCGAGCGGGTCGACGTACCAACGGTAGTCGCTGCCGGTATCCTGCAAGCCGCCCTCTTCGCCGAGGATGTCATGCGCAGGCCAGTGCTCGCGGAGGCGCTGGCGGATGAGCGCTTCGGATTTGCGGTCGGCGACGGTGACCAGGTCGGCGTCGCCCTTGTATTCGATGGCTACGTGCTGGCGAAAATACTCCATGAGCAGGGCGCCGGCTTCGCGGGCGATCTGGGCGGCAGGTGAAATGACGTCGGTTTTGGTGGTGGAGGTCATCCGCTACTTACGCCTGCCAGTATCTTCGGCGATGTACATGATTTCGTGCTTGAAGATGAAGAGATTGGGTTTGGCTTCGCGGGTGAGGCGGACCATGTTCTTGTCGTAGTACTCGATCCAGCCGGTTACGACTTCGCCGTCCGCCAGTTTGATGTTCACCGGCTTCTGTTTTTCAGACAGCGATTTCAGGTAGGAGGCTTCTTCTGAGGTTTCTTCCGGGGGTGAGGTTCTGGGCTTGCGCGAGAAGCCTGGCGAACCTTGTCCATGAAATGACATAGGGACATTTTACACGTGTCACTCCTAACCACAGGGGACACAGGGATGCACCGAGGAAAACCGGCCACGGATTTGCACGGATTTGCACGGATGTGCACGGATGTGCACGGATGTGCCGGATCGGCAAAGGGCGCGGAGAAAAGCGTAAACCACAAAGGACACCAAGGTACACAAAGGAAATTTCGCGCGGACGGGGAACTACATTTAATCGCAGAGAGCGCGGAGAAGCCCCGGCGGAGGACGCAGAGCAAAACCAATCACAGCCTTTAACCGCAAAGATCGCTAACGGACTCCGCAAAGCGCGCAGAGAAAAGGCAATCGCCTCCACCTAGAACGTGACTTTCACGGAGAATTCGAGGGCGCGCGGAGCGCCGAGGGCAAACACACCGGAGCCGAGCCCCAGGCGATTGCTGTTGGGCTGCTGGCCGGAGGTTCCGTTGACCGATCCGGGAGTGCCGCTGAGGACGCCGCTGAGCGGATTGGAGGGTCCGTCGAAGTTGGCAAAATTCAAGACGTTGAAGAAGGAGATGCCGGGATGAATCTCGAAGCGCTCTTTCACTTTGTAGACCCAACTCAGGCTGAGGTCGAGAGCGCGGAGCCAGTCCATGTTGGCTTCGTTGGCGGGCGCGAGGGGAACGAGTTGTTGCACTCCAGCGAGCGACTGCAACTGGCCCAAGGTGAATAATCCGTTATTGATGAGGACCTGGCCTGCGGGAGTGGGCTGGCCGGCGAAGTTCTGGTTGTAGGACGTGATGAAGGTGTTCAGGTTGCTGGCCTTGACGCCGCGGCCAAAGGATCCAATGTTGGTGCCGGGCAACACGTCGCCGGTACCGCCATTGGAAGCGAAGCTGCCGTCGCCGGTGCCGTCGCCGGTCAGGTCAGTCTGGAAGATGCCCCCGGCGTTGCCGGACGGGGCGAGGGTTAGGGTTGCGGGCAGGGGGCTGTAGAAATGCGCGATCATGCCGAACCGGAATGAGTAGGGCAAGTCCATGGTGCCACCCAGGGAGAATTGATGGCGGCGGTCGAGGCCATTGGGACCGATGTAATGCAAGGGATTGTTGAAGTCCGTGGCAATGTTGACGAAGTCATTGTCGGTGGCTGGGGCCACATATTTCGAATAGGAGTAGGAAATCTGGAGGTCGAGATTGGAAATTCGCTTGAAGGGATGGGCCACGTTCTGTTTCAGAGACATCTGTAGGGCGTTGTAGACGGAGCGGCCGCTGGGGAAAAGCATCTGGTTTGCGCCGAGGTTTTCATTGACCCCGGGGAAGGCGGCGGTTGGGCAGGGGGCGCCGCTGCACAGGGAATAGCCGGAATCGAGGCCGTTGGTGGCGAAATCCGCGATGGTGGCGGGCTGATTGTAGCCGGGCGCTGCGGTAACGGGATTGTTGGGGCAGTTCGCAATCGCGAGATTGATGGCATTGGCGCCGCTGACGCCGCAATTGGCCAAGGTCGTGTTGATGGCGGCGACGGCGTTGGTCAGGTTGAAAAAGCGGGCGTCGCCGACGTGGTTGGTATCGATGGCGAGCAGGGTGTGGGTCTCAATGTTGCGAAGGTAATCCGCGGTAAAGACCATTCCCGGGCGCAATTCGTGCTGGATGCCGAAGTTCATCTGAACGGAGCGCGGGCTTACGTACTTGGGAGCAAACAGGGCGGTGCCGGTGGCGTCAATTCCATCGGAAAGCGCGTTGCCGATAAAGGCCGCATTGCTGGCGGGACCGGCGGCGAGAGTGGCTGACTGATATTGCGCCTGGAGAGCGGCGATCTGGTTGGCGACTTGGGCAATGGGTTGACCGCAGATCGGCGCCCAATTCTGAACTTGCCCGTTGGGTAAAGTGAAAGCGCTGCCAGTGCCGTTGGAACAAACCGTCTGGTCGATGAGAAACAATCCCGAGGCCAGGCGCGGAGGGCGATCAAACAACTCGTTGTTCCAGATGGAGTTCTCGTAGAACAATCCGATTCCGGCGCGCAGCACGGTTTTGCCGGCCTTGCCGGGATCCCAGGCAACGCCGACTTGGGGAGCGAAGTTGAGATTGGGCTGGTTGACACGGTTGCCGAGTCCGGCGCCAAACTGATTCAGAACCGGGATCGCCGCCAGATCGCTATCGGTGCGACCGGTATCGCGGACGTAACGCAGGCCATAGGTGAGAGTCAGGTTGCGCTTCATCTTCCAGGTATCACCGAGGTAAAGCGAGATGCGATTATCGGGGCCCAGGCCGCCGGCGGGAAATCCGAAGGCAGGAATCTCGGAACTGAAGCCCTGACCGTTGCTGAGGGTGACGCTATTTGCGGGATAGTTGAGCGGATTGGCGGCGCCACCGGGCAGAGCCAGACAGGTGGCGGCGCAATCACCGACGCCGGCGCCGACCGCGGGCGCGAGCGCGAGGAAGCTGGCGAAACCGCCTCCCAAGATGCGGTTGTATCCGCCGCCGTAGCGCAGGATGTGAGCGCCAACGGCTTTGCTGCCGTCGTACTTGATCTGCTTATTCGACTGGTAGGTTTGTTGTGGCGCCAGGAAGCTCGGCCCGGAGCAGAAGAAATCAGCGCCGGAGGTCAGGCAATCGGGATCGCTGCCGATGGCAAGTTCGAGGTTGGGAGCGGGATTGAAAATCGGAGAGCCGCCGACCGCATCGGTGATCTGATTACGGAACTTGGTGTAGCCGAAACGAATGCTGTGAGTGAAACCGCCGGTGTTGAAGTCGAGTCCAAAGGCGTGGACGGGGGTGTGATTGTTGTTGGCGAAGGGCTGAAAAGAGTTAGGAATGATGGCCAGGACACTGCGATTCTGATCGAAGGAAAAACGGTAGAAGAACTTGAAGCGATTGTTGATTTGCCAATCGAGACGGCCCACGCCCTCGGCCTCGCGGAAGGGAGAATCGAAACTGCCGGTCAAGGCTTGAAACGGGCCGCTGGACAACACCGGATCGAGCAGGTCTTGCTTGGTGCGCTCAGCGCTCAAGAAGAAGAACAGCTTGTCGTGAATGATGGGGCCGCCGACACTGGCGCCGAATTGATTTCTCTGAAAATAAGTGCTGCTGGCTCCAGGAAGATTGGCGTCGAGACTGTGGTCGCGGAAGTAGTAATAGCCTTCGCCGTGGTAGGCATTGGTCCCCGATTTGGTGGTGACGTTGACGGCGCCCGAGGAAGTCAGTTCGGTGGAAAGATCCAGCGAGGATTGCTCGATCTGAAATTCCTGGATGGCGCCCTCGGGGATGTTCTGGGTGGTGGTGCCGACGGTCTCATCACTGATGTCGAGGCCATCGACTTCGATGCGGGCGGTGCGGCCGAAGCGACCGCCGAAGGAGATGGAAGAAAATCCGTTCTTGGTGGGATCGAAGTTGCCGCCATCCTGGATTTGCACTCCGGGTTCGAGTTGTGCGAGATCGAGGAAATTGCGGCCGTTGATGGGCAGGTTCTCAATCTGCTGGCTGGTCAGGACGCCCTGCACGGTGACTTGCTCGGTGTTGACCTGAATTTGCGAAGCCTGCACTTCCACCACTTGATTGGTCTGTCCAACTGGCAGTCTGACGCTTCCCGCGGTGGTCACGCCCACCTGGACGGTGAGAGGAAGTTCGGCGCTCTTAAAGCCGGAAGCTTCGATGTGCACCACGTAATCGCCGGGGGTCAACGCGCCCGAGGTATAAGCTCCGGCGGAAGTAGTGGCGACATTGACCACCTGGCCGGTGGCGATGCGGGTGATGCGAACTTTGGCTGCGGGGACGACGGCTCCGGTCTGGTCTACGACGATGCCTTGAATGCTGCCGGTGGAACTGGTGCTCTGGGAAAAAAGCAGGGCCGAAAGAGCGAGTAGAACCGCGACGGTGCGGAACGCGAAGGTGGATCGAGAGAACCCGGGGGCCATCGGCAACTTCCTTTCTGGACTTGTCATGAACGGTGTCCAAATACTTATAGCATGCGAGGTTGAGTCTGGGCGTTGCCCTCAGCGGCTAAAGCCGCTATTCGTCTAAGGCCGTACGCGGCCCTGAAGGGCCGCGCTTCCACGGCGATTCCAGGCGTTTGTGAGTTTCCCCACAGTGAGCCAGGGTTTGTCTTCTGCGGCGACCCCGCGTTTTGACTCTGTGATCCAGAACATTGGGCGATTTTCGCAATGCGCAACTTGACTTCCCGCCACTTAACCAGCTCCACCTGTTTTGTTAGAAGTGCGACTTGCGGGTGTAGTAGCCGGTGCGATGGTGTACGGCGAACGCGGAAGCGGCAGATGCTGCGGTGACCTTGACCTCAATGCGGCGGTAGTTGGAATCCGAAGTGCGGCGCGAAGGATAGTAGGCCAGCAGATATTGGGTGCGCAGCTCATCGCTGATTTTCCGGAAGGCTTCATCGAGCTGCGGCACTGAGGTGGCATAAAAATACTTGCCGCCGGTATCTTCGGAGATCTGGATGAGGGCATGTTCACCGCCGAGGTCGCGTCCGGCGCTGGCTTCAATGGGCACATCGATGATGCTGTAGACGATGACTTCGGCCTCCTGAGCGGCGCGCACGGCTTCCTTATAGTCAACCCGGCTGACGGTGTCGCCGCCATCGGTGATGATCACCATCACTTTTCTTCCCTGTCTGCGGTCCACTGCGTGCGAGCCGAGATAGATGGCGTCGTAGAGCGCAGTGGCAGCGCCGTAGTGGACGCGGTCGATACCGCGGTCGATGGCTTTCAGGTCCGGAGTGAAGGGAACAATTTCATTGACGGTCTCGCTGAATTCGTAGAGACAGAGCGCATCCACCGGACGCAGGATGGCGTGGGCAAAGCGCCGGGCTGAGGTCAGTTCGAGCGGCAGATCTTTGCGCGTGCTAAGGCTGGTGTCAATGTCCATAACGATGGAAAGCGGCAGGGCGGACTCTTTGTCGAATACCGAGATGGTCTGGGGCGTGCCGTCTTCCAGCAATGCGAAATTGTCTTTGGTCAGCCCGCCCACGGGAGCGCCGTGATCGTCGGTGACGGTGACGAAGACGTTCACCAGCTTGACATCAACTTTGAAGGTTGCATCCGGATTCTGCGCGGCGTCGGGGCTGGAACCCTCGACGATCGGCTTCCGGGTCGGAGTGGCGCCGCCGGCCCAAGGCGGCTTAGGCACCTGGGCAGGACAAACCGCGATGGCCACAGCCAGAAAGAGAAAAAGCTGTTTCATACTTATTAGAGGATGGAGCAAAGGGCTGGTCATTTAGATGCGGGCTTCCCTGAATGGCTGCCTTCGCCGGGGGTGAGGCCGGGCGGAAAAGGCTCACCGTCGGCCCACACCGCGCCGTCCTCGAAGTATTCTTTCTTCCAGATGGGCACGATACGCTTGAGCGAGTCAATCAGCCAACGGCAAGCCCCAAAGGCAGCGGTGCGGTGCGCAGAGGCGACCACGATGGCGACGCTAGTCTCGCCGATCTGGAGACGGCCGAGACGGTGCACGAGGGCGACGTCGCGGATGGAAAACTTCGCCAGCGCCTGTTGCGCCAGCAGATCCATCTGCTTGAGAGCCATTTCTGGGTAGGCTTCGTAATCCAGGTAGAGTGTCCGGCGGCCGCGAGTATGGTTGCGGACTACACCTTCGAAAGCTACGGCAGCGCCGTCGTCAGGGTGCTTGATTTTTTTCAGAATGGCTTGGGTGTCGATGGGATGATCGACAATCGCGGCGTAACTGGTGTGTGGCGCCGATTCGACGGCGGAATTGGAGTGGCCGGAGCCGCCGCTGACTGGAGGGAGCAAAGCGACTTCGTCCCCGGATTTGAGCTGGGAATCGGATGGGGCATATTCCTGATTGATGGACATAGCCAGAGACGCGGCAATCTGGCTCAGGCGGGGAATCTGCTGCTGGTAGTGGGTGAGGAGGTCATGCAAAGTCGCATGGTCGGGCAATTCGAGCGAGTCGCTGCTGCGGCCGGTAATATCTTTGAGCATTCCGAAGAATAGGACGCGGATTTGCATGGGAAGCGGTTGTCAGCTCTCAGCCGTCAGCTCTCAGTGTATCGTGATTGGCGCAAGAAAATGCCGGCTCCCGTGCGGGAGCCGGCGAGTGGGATGAAGCGGGTTTAGCGTCTGCCCTTGGGCTTTCCGGCGTGTGCCGGCGGCGACGAATGTGAAGTTTTGGGTGCAGGAGCGCTGCGGTGCTGCTGCCAGGTGCTGAACTTCTGCGCCTCACTCTGATTGCGCTCCGGCCTGTCCTGAACCGGGGGAGCGGACCTGACGAGCGGACGGCCAGAGTCAACCGGCGGCCGGGGAACTGCCCCTGGCCGCGGCACATTGGGTGCTGCGGGACGATTGCCGGCGCTGGGCGTCTGTGCCCGAGGCGCAGTTCCCTGCTCCTCCAAGCGCGGACTGGCAGGCGTTCCCGGGGTTTCTGGACGAACGTTGGCCGCGGGTGGTCTCTGCTCGAAGGAAGTTTGCGGGGCGGGCGCGCGAGTGCCAACCACGGATCGGTTCATAACTGCGGCGGGTGGTTTTGCCGCAGCAGGGCGTCCGACGCCGGTCACGCCGGCGCGGGTGGGCTGAGCGGCGATGTTATGAACGACAGGAGCTTCCGCCAGCTGCTTGGCGTCTACTTTGACCATACCCTGGGCCACGGGGCGAGCGTTGACGAAGGTTTCGTGCGAAACCGCGGTCACCGCGTTGGCCACGTGCTGATTGGCATAGGCGATGTGAGCCCCGCCGTAGACGTTGTTCACCTGGTTAACGCTGACCCGAGTATTGGTGATGTTCACGTTGTTCACGTAGACGCGGCTGGTGTGGTACCAGGGTACGAACACCTCACGCGGCCCCAGGGGGAACCAGCCGACTGGTCCGACGCCAATGCCGATACCGACGCCAAAACCGCCGCCGCCCACGAAGGCTACCAAGGCGGGAGCGTACACGGGCCGCACCAGCACTGGACCGGGCACCCAGCCCCAGCCGCCACCGATGAAAGCCCAGCGACCGTAATGGAAGGGAGCAAAGCCCCAAGGCTCGTTTTCCACCCAAGTCCAGCCCCAAGGCGCGACCCAGACCCAATGGCCGAAGCGGTAAGGAGCCCAGCCTGGGGCAACGCCGACGGGAGTCCAAACCGGACCGTAGTCGGCAGCGTAGTTCCAGTGACCATATTCGTCGAGGTCCTCAGCGCCGGTCATTTCTGAAGAAATGTAATTCGAGGATTCGGCTCTATCTTCGTGCTGGTCACGATCGAAGGCGAAACTGTCGAAGTCATCGTTGGTGGGGACTTGCCCGATCTGGTGATCCAATTTGTCGGTGCCGTTGAAGGTGGCGTGCTGGCCAGCGATGACGGTGAAGGAATCGCCTCCGCCGGTGACTTCGCCGCGGCCTTTCCATACTGTGACATCGGTTTCATCGCCGGCGGCATTTACGTCGACGCGGTACTCGCCGGGGCGCTGAACCTGAAAAGCAGAATTCGGAGTATCGATCTCGAAGCGGTCTCCGTCATCGAGATGGCGGACGCGGAAGACGAGCGAACCCTGGGACAGGCGCAGTTGGGTGGCCTGGTCGTCAAGCTGGAGAAAGGTCACGCTGGTTTCAGAATCCATGCGCACGGAAGTGGAGCCCATCTGGAACTCGGCGCGTGAATCTTTGTCCGCCCAAAGATTGTCGCCGTTGGTGAGGGGACGATTCTGGACAGCGGTTACCCAGTCTCCCTGGCCGCCGGGCTGAAAAGAAACGGAACCGTTGGAATAGCTGAGCCGGGCGACGCGTCCGGGAGGATCCTGGGCGGGAGAGGCATCGGGCTGGGGCGGGGCTTGGTCAGGCTGGGTTACGGTTTGATCGACGGGCGCTTGCGATTGATCCGGTGGTGGCGGCGCTTGGTCCTGTGGCGCGGCTTGGTCCTGCTGGGCAGGCTGGTCCTGGGCCAACGCTTGCTGGGTGATTGGCAGGGCAAGGAGTCCGACTAGGACTGCGGCCGTCATTATCAATATGAATAAGATTCGTGGCGTCTTCATTGGTTGATTCCTCGTTGCGGTTCGCACCGCCGGTGCTTATGTCAGAAAAGCGTCTCAAAGGATTAAACACTAGTGGAGGCGGAAAGTTCTACTCAACGCTTCACTCTAACTCATAGATATGGATAAAGAATTGCAGGCCCGCGAGGTGGAAGAAATCAAAAAGCTAGTGTGAAAAATCCTTCTTGGCCGTTATATGAGAGCAGGCAGTACTGCAATACATCCCGTCCAATCAGCGCGTCGATGCCTTGGACACGTAAATCAGAAGCTACTACCGCTATTATGGGGATTTCCAAGGGTGGCTCCTGCGTTGTGCGGTAAATTTGGAGACTGGCGTCATATTGGTCAGTGACATGTCCCTGCGAGCCAGTTGAGGGAGTGAACATCAGGGTGCTGCCGGTAGGAGACAGCCCCAGCGCTCGAATAATCGCGGGATCTACACAAGTGCAGCTTGCGCCCGTGTCAACCAATGCGTTCATCCGTTGTGTCGGAGGCACTTGCTGCTGGGCAGCCACTAAGGCGTCGGCGCGCGCCTGCGTCACGCGTAACACAGCGGTGATGATAGGCGCGTTGTTTGTCAACTGCCGCGTGAAATGTGGCATTAAGTCGCAGCGCGACCTGGCGCTACGAAACGAGTGACAAACTGGACCTGCTCAATCGTCTGAATCTGCTTGACGAGAAACGGTTCCAGCTTGAATCGAGCGTACCCTTCTTTGATGGCGTCCTCGTAGCTAGTGAACGTCCCGACTACGTCGTCGCCATGAATGAGGACGAACTTCCCCTCGCTTCCCTTCAGTTCGGGGAGCTTGCTTTTGTAAGTAGCGAGTTCTTTTTCTAAGGCCATGTCATGCCCCCGAGGACGCAAATTCTAACTCCAAAACTAGTATAGGGCAACAGTGGCGCCGACTTGTCAACACCGAAAGGGGCTGAACCTCCGCCAGAGGAATCCAACCGTTTTCTAATATCGTCGACTAGGCCACGGGTTGCTCGCTGAGGACTTTTTCGCGTTCCTCGGCGTCCTGCTTTTCTTCTCGGGGCGTGGAGGGTAGCGCCAGTTGCAGGACTTCGTCGATGGTCTTGACGTAGTGGATGTTGACGTT
>JBKQLO010000085.1:0-16106 GCA_052147055.1 Terriglobales bacterium | reverse complement strand
GCCGGCGGCGCCAAGACCCTGGCTTCGCCGCGCAACGACTTCGAGCGCGATTTCATCCTCGAACAGGTGCGCATGTCTATCCGTCTGCACCAAACCAAACGAATGTTCCTGATGAGCCACTCCGACTGCGCCACCTACGGCGGCCTCGCGGCTTTCGACGGAGACCGGCAACGAGAAGTGCAGCATCACCGGCTAGAACTAAAACGCGCAGCAGAACTAGTGAAAGCAAATTTCCCCGAACTCACTGTGGCCTGCTTCTTTGTCAACTTTGACGGGATCCATGCCGTGAACACCGAACCATCGGAGTAGATCGAGCCAGCCACAATTTCTGCTTGATGTCCCGTCTTCAGTTCTTCGACCAGGGCGGCACCACGCCCGTCATGCGAGCGTACGCGACCAGTTGCCCCATGTGCTCGTTGTTATGAACGATCATACGCAGGTACACATTCTCAACCGTCGTGCCCGTGCCATTGGCGTCGACTTTCCGCGCAAGACCGGCGCTGTAACGGCCGAATGTGCCTTCTTCACGGCATCCAGCGAACGCTTGAGCCACTCGATCACTTCGGCCTTGGACGTGACCTTCTTGCCCATGTCTCGATTGACGCCCGCAGGCGCCTTCTGACCAGCGAGGTCGAGCATATAGAAATTCGCCGTTACCAGGTGCATGTACACTTCGCTGGTGGATCGCACTTCTGGCGCAGGACGCCACGCGAAATTGGCGGCCGGGGTTGCCTCAGCCAGTGCAATCAACTGGCTGGAAACGTGCCCCCACTCTCCCTCGTAGCCCTGCCACAGCCCCTCGCCCACCTCCTGGGCAAATAACATCGGCGTGCTCAACAAAAGCCATAACAAAAACGCTTTCACAAGGCGTGTCCTCACGAAGCAGCTCCTCGAACAATTTAGTGTTGGCACAATCATCCCGGTCGGATGCACAAAGCCAAGTGCTGACTGCCAACTGCCAAATGCTAACTGCCAAATGCTAACTGCCAATCCCACTCGCTACTTCTTCCCCGCCTTCGCTTCCGCCGCCTTCTTCTGCTGCTCCACGGTCCAGGGTGGGACGATGCCGTTTTCGCGTGCGTAAGCCACCGACTGGCCGAGGTGCTCGTGGGCATCGGCAAGCAAAATGTAGATTACGTCGCCGGCATTGGCCTGAGGGCCGAGCTTGGGAAGCAGTTTCGCGAAGTCGGCGTTGGTCATGCCGTTGATCGCCTTCTGGGTGAAGTCCCACGACTTGTTCAATTCCACAACGATTTGGGCTCTGTCAGTCGTGGATTTCTCGAACGTCTTGCCGTCGAATCCCGCCGGGGGCTCAGTCCCCATGAGGGCCAGAATCCCGTAGCGCTCGCCGGCGACGTGCAGAAAGACTTCCGCGAAAGAGCGCGAGTCCGCCGAAGGACGCCAGGTGAGTTTGTCGGCAGGCAGAGCATTGGCGAGGTCCACAAACTTCTTCTGCACCACCTGCAAATCGGCCAGGGACTGGCCTTTCAGGTCATAGCTGGGGGCGGTGTGATCGGCGGTGGCATCTGACATTTGCGCCGATGCACCGATCGCTCCGGCACTGAGACATGCCAAAAGAAAGAATGCTGACAAAAACACTGGTTTCATGTTTTGAGCCTCCTCAAGATCCGCTCAGAAACGCGGCTGGTTTCCTTAGACGAGCCGACGTAGAAAATGGCCCTCGCCGGGAGCAAGGTTTTTAACGGGATGTAGATCTGTCGCTGAAACCGAGGCTTATTTTTCGGTTTTTGCATACTCGATTTGGGCGCGCCGGGATTGTAAGCAAGGTTGCGGGGACAGAACAAGCGGTCAAAAGTCCCGTAAAGAGGCAGATACGCGCACTCCCACGCTTGCGCAGACGGACTGCCCGTGGTCCGAAGTAACAACCAAGGCGAGACCATCGTAACCAGTCATTGTGATAGAGATCACAACCAGGAAGGACTGCTGCCGGGCAGACTACTTACTGAGGCTGCCCGTCGCGGTCTCCGGCATCAAAGGGATCTGACGGCGCTCATAGAAACGGCCAGTCTGGCGGGCAAGGCGGCCAACGATTTGGAGGTCATGTATGACGGCAAAGCTTCTTCTGGTCGACGACAGCACGTTCCTGAGGATGGCAAGCAGACGGGTCCTGACCGACGCCGGTTTCAGTGTGGCAGAAGCCCGTGACGGGGTAGAGGCTCTACGGCAAGTTCGAGAGAGCCAGCCCGACCTCATCATTCTGGACATGCTGCTGCCCATGTTGGGGGGCGAACGCGTGTTGCACGCTCTTCGGCAAGACCCAGCGACAGCCAGCATTCCGGTGATCGTGCTCAGCAGCCTCTCCCAGAGCAATGCTGAGAAACTGAAGGAAGAAGGTGCGACAGCATACATCGAGAAATCGAAACTCGATCTTACCCGGGATGGTGAAAACCTGATCCGGCTGGTGAATGCCGCGCTTCGCAAGGTAAAGCCCCAGGCCGGGGTTCCGGCTTTGCATTGATTGGGCCGGGTGGCGCGGCTTCTTCGGTTTTTGCAAGGTCGGGCGACGGGAAAGCTACAGAACGCCCTTCCGTTGCTTCCACACGATTTGCCGCAGGATGCCGAGCCACACGATAGCATCACGAGCCGGCAGCTTGAGGCGGCGAACCAGGCGACGCATTCGTTCCTCGACGTCAGCGATGGGGCGCCGCGTGAGGTAGCCACTGCCGCGCATGGCCTCGAGCAGCTTTAGAGTGATGCGTTCCAGTTCTTCGGCGGAGGCGAGCGTGGACTTTTCCTGAGTCTTCGCGGCTTTGGCGTCTCGGATTATTTCATAGAGGCATACGGCCACGGCCTGTCCCAGGTTCATCGAAATATTCTTCTCGAACGTGGGAATGCGCATGAGGAAATGGGCGTGACTCATCTGTTTCGCGGTTAAACCGATTTTCTCCGAACCGAAGAGGATTGCGACCCGGCCCGAGCGCAAGTGTTTGCGGATGCGGCGGGCGCCTTGCTCCAGACGCTCGAGTGGATGCTCGACTTTTCGCTGTCCCACGGCGCTGGTGGCAACCACGAGCGTGCAATCCGCGACCGCGTCAGCGAGGTTCTTATACTGTTCGGCGGAGGCGAGAATGTCAGCCGCGCCGACTGCGGAACGCGCCTCGCGAAAGGCTGGGGCGTAGGGATTGACCACCCGCAGATGGGAAAATCCGAAGTTGCTCATGGCACGCGCAGCCGCGCCAATGTTCAGAGGATTGCGCGTGGAGACCAGCACGACGCAGAGACGGTCGAGTTCAGCGGGGAGTGGCAAGGAGTTATTTTAAGACAGCGGGTCGGGTTGAGATAATCCTTTGCGCACTTGGCGAACCCCTTCGCGCACCTCGCGGTTAGAGCCTTTGACCGCGAAGGATGCAAACGCTTCGCCAAAACCGCAAAAAAGATCGGAGCTTGAGATGGCCTACACGGGCTTAGGCGCTTTTATCGATCAGCGGCAAAGGTTCTTCGTCGGTCTTCACGGCGGCGGCCGTGTCCAACTCCAGTTGCTCCTGGCCGCTCAGAACGGTCACGCGACCGCGATAGGTCTTCAAGTGACGCTGTGCGGTCTCGAAGGCCTCCTGAGCTTTGTTCAGGCTCTTGCCCACGTTGTCGAACTGGTTCTGAAAAAAGTCGAACGACTTTTGGGCTTTCGCCAGTTCCACGCGGCTCTTTTCGAAGCGGCCTGCCATTTCATACCACTTGTGTACCAGCGAAATAGTCTTGAGAGTCATGAGCAGAGTGTTGGGAGAAACCGGAAACACATGCTGCTGGTTCAGCCAGTCGGCGAGTTCACGGTTGCGGATGGCTTCCATGTACAGCGTCTCGCTGGGAAGGTAGAGAAGAGCAATATCCGTGGTTCCGTTTTCGGGTTGAATGTAGGCCTTGACTCGCTTGGCCTCGGCCTTCATTACGCGCACAAATTCGTGGCGCGCTTCTTCGATCTCGGCTTCGTCCGTGCTCTCGAATAACGCCAAGACTTGTTCACGGGGAAACTTGGCGTCAATCGGCAGGCGGCGGTCGGGGAAGTTGATGACTGCGTCGGGACGTCCGCCGCCATCGGGCAGGGAAGCCTGGATCTCGAACATGTGATCGGGAAGAAAGTCGGCGAGCAGGCGCTCCAGGCTGGCTTCGCCGAAAGTGCCGCGAAGATGAGGCAGCTTGAGCAGATTATTCAGGTCGTTGATGGAGTGGCCGATGGCGCCGACTTCGCGGAGCTGTTCTTCCGCAGCCTTCAAATGGTGCTGCACCTTTTCGAACTGGGCAAAGCCCTCCTTGATGTTCTGATCGAGCTTTTGCTGAACCTGATCCGTCATGGCCAAAAGCTTAGCGTCAACGCGGTCTCGGATCGAGTCCAGACTCTGCACGGTTTTCTCACTTAGATGGTCGAACTCAGTCTTGAGCTGAGAGGTAGTGAGCGCAAGGGAGGAGGTCATTTCGGTGCGGGCCTCAGTGAGTCTCTCGGCTTGCTCACGCCGGCCGGCCAGCATCTGCTCTTCGACGGCACCGCGAATTAAAGCAAAGCCGTCCCCCAGTCGATCACTGACCTGTTGGCGGAGATCGCCCTTGGTCTGCTCCAACCGCATGGCCATATCCGCGGTGGCGGCTGAAAATTGTCCAGAAAGGGTCTTTTGAATGGTCTCGGCCTGGTCTGTAAGTCGTGCCAGTGCTTCATGTTGTGACGAATTGCCAAACCTGCGCTGGAAGAGTAGCAGAAGCAGTGCCAAAAGTATCAGATCGAGTCCGACCAATAGGCCGATAGGTAATGAGAAGACGGACACTCGTTATCTCTCCGCTGTAATCGTGTCTAGTCGGATTCTAGTGCCTATCGTGTAAGAAGCAAAGCAGCAAGTTCGACTCCCGGGTCCTGAAGCGTGGCAAGCAGACATGTTTCGGGTCCTCATAAGTTCGCTGGCACTGATCCTGATGGGAACACCGGTTCCGGTCAAGGACGCCAACACGCCAACGGCAGCGGCAAACGCGGCCACGGCATCTCCACGTCCAGCTGCCGGGGACGCTTCGCGCGATTCTACGACTTACGATGCTGGTGCAGAACGTGATCTCCTGCGCCTGGCCAATGCAGCCCGGGCACAGGCCGGATTGGCGTCTTTGCAAGAGGACGCCGGGATGACCGAGGCAGCGAGAGCGCACGCAGCGGCCATGGTCGAGCAGCAGCAACTCTCGCACCAGCTTCCTGGGGAGCCTGCGCTCAGCCAACGCTTGGCGGTCAACTGCAGTTTGCATCTCGACCACGCTGGAGAAAACGTAGCTTACGCAGGCAGCGTCACCCAGGCCCACGATGGTTTGATGCGCTCACCCCCGCATCGCGAAAACCTTCTGAACCCTGCTTACAACATTGCCGGAATCGGTGCAGTGTGGAATGGGTTTGTGTTGTACGTGACCGAAGACTTCGGGCACAGTTTGCCGACGTATTCTGCGCCCGACGCCGACGCGACAATTGCTGAAAGTGTTACCCGCACCCGGCGAGACGCCGCCATGAAACCGTTGCAGCGGATTGACAACACCGCCGCCAAGACCGTGGCGTGTTCAATGGCACAAGCCGACTCGATTGATGCGCCCGGACCGCGCGACCATGCTGTCCTGCGCTACACCACCATGCGTCCGGAGAGTGTACCGGACAGCGCTGCTCGAGTGATCGACGACCGCCGAGCACGGGGATTTGCCGTGGGTAGCTGCTACGCACGGACAGCCACCTATCCCAGCGGCGTGTATTGGGTGACGCTGATTCTGTACTGATAAGGAAGCTCTATCGCATTGCACTCGCGGGCACCGCGAGAACACTTTCCGCTCGGCCACTCTTTATGCTGCGGTACGCAGCATCCAGAATCTCCTGATTACGCCAGCCCTCTGCGCCGGGCACGGGAAACCTGGCTTTGCCCTCAACCGCGGCGGCGAAGGCTTCCACCTGTCGTGTGTAGGCAGAGTGGTTGGAGACGCTCTCGGTCTCTATGATCGCTCCGCCCCGCCGCAGCTCCAACTGAATCGGCCGTTCCACGTTTAAGGCATTATCCGCGCGCAAGATTCCGCTTTCACCAACCAGTTCGAATGGCGTGCGGTATTCGGCGCGAAACGATACGCTGACGGTCGCCAGGGTGCCGCGGGAAAACTCCAGGATCATCGCCGCTGCGGTTTCGACTTCACCCGGCCGCGGGTCGTAAAATCCGCGGGCGCTGACGCATACAACTTCATCCTGCAAAACGAAGCGCAGGGCATCCACGCAGTGGACGCCCACGTCGGCGATGGGCCCGCCGCCAGAGACAGCCAGATCACCGATCCAAGTGCGGGCGTGGCCGCTTGCGCCGGGGAAGGAGAACTCCGAGCGCGCAAAAACCGGTTCGCCAATTTGCCCCGTCGTCAGGCGGTCGCGTAAGCGGGCCATACTCTCTTCGAAACGGAAAACCTGCGCGACACCCAACAGCACATTAGCCTTGGCAGCCGCCTCGACCATTTGGCGGCATTGGCCGGCGTTAACCGCCATGGGTTTTTCACACAGCACGGGCTTGCCGTGCTGGACGGCCAGGAGCACATCCTGCACATGACAGGCATTCGGAGTGGCGACGAACACTGCGTCCACCTTTGAGGACCGGCACAGAGCTTCCGTCGAATCAAAGGCTAGGGGAATGGCGTACTGGCGGGCCGACTCTTCAGCTTTCTCCAGGGTGCGCCGCGAAAGAGCAGTCACCCGGCAATTGCTGGCCGACTGGAAGCCTGGCATCAGCCGTTTGACCGCATGCAGCCCGAAACCGGCGATTCCAAAGTTGACCATGATGTTGGCGATCTGGATCTTCCGATGTCGGCACCGGCCGACAATCCGGCAGCGGCTCTTCCGCCGGCATGGTTACCTGCCGACAGCGAGCCCAACCGGCGGTGTGATTACAGAAGACGACTCGGGGCCGACCGTGAGCACGCCAGTGCTGGAATCGAGGGAGAATTCGTTGACGAAAATCGACCTCTCGGAGAGCACGTAAATAAAATTGGCGTTCGGGTCGGCGACCAGCAACTGCGGTGTATTGATGACAAAAGGCGACCCGGTAATCACGGTCGGAAAGCCGGTGGTTGAATCGATGGAAAACGCTGTGATGTCGTTGGTGCCCTGGTCGGCGATGTAAACGTACGGCCCGGAAACCACGATGGAAATCGGACTGGTGCCGGTTGCGAACGGGGATCCAATGACTTCGGCCAGCGCGCCGGTGCTGGAGTTGATGGATAGGATCGAAACCGTGTCTGCCTGCGAGTTCGCGACGTACACGAATTTTTCAGCAGGATCGACGGCGACGGCGAAAGGCCCGGTGCCGACAGGAACGGGAGGCCCAGCTTGCTGCAAAACTCCAGTCCCAGAGACGGTATAGGCGAAGACTAGGGCCAGGTTGCTATTGACTACGAAGAGAAATTTTCCCGAAGGAGTGACGGCGAATGCAACCGGGTTAGGAGCGGTGGGAAACGGAGATCCGGCAACCTGGGCGAGGGTGCCGTCGCCGGATTTGATGGAATACACAGAAATGCTGCCGGAGAGCTGATTGAGCACGAACAGCATGTTTCCGTTGCTTGTCATGGTCATGGCAATTGGGGTTACACCGGTGGCGGCCCGAGGCAGGACTTCGGTCAGGGAACCCACTGTGCTGTCGATATTGAAGAGGGAAACGGTATCCTCAGTTCGATTGACCACATAGAGGAACTGATCAGACGGATGAACCAACATGGCCCCGGGGGAGTTTCCCGCCGGGAAGGGAGAGCCCACGACGTTGGTGAAGCTGCCTGAACCGTTGCTGACCCGGAATCCAGAGATAGTGTTATCTGCGGGAACACTCACATAGAGCAGATGACTGGAACTGGTGCCGGTGCTGGTACCGGCGCCAGAACTGGAACTGGGGCCGCCGCCGCAGCCGGCCAACCCAGCCAGCAGCAAAACCAGCAACCACGGTGGCGTTCCTTTACGCGGCATCATTGAGGGCCTTCGAGAAAATGGATGGTGCAACCGGTTCCGTCTCCGTTCACAGCCTGGGATGATGACCAATTTGTCCGAAGTGGAAGATCACGCCGGTGGAAACCCGGATGTTATTTTGTGTCTTGCCGAACGAGTTGCCGTTCAAGTAGTCCGCCTGCACGACGCGAAAAGTGATGCGCGGGCTCCAATCCCAATCATAGCCGCCTCCGCCTGCAAAGGCGCGGCCTACACCTTCGAATCCGCTCTTGGCTCCGACGCTGATATCCACCCGGTCCTGCGTTTTCCCGAACAAACCATGTACGAAGAACTTCGACTTGTCGCGGCGCCAGGTGTACTGCGGGCCAATCATGTAGGTGAAGTCCCTCAGCTGCGAACCGTAATGGCCGCTCAGGTCGAGGGTTGCACTCCATTTCAGGTTCAGGTTAAAGGTGCCGGCGGCATTCCAGCCATTCAGATTGGAGTAATTCGCAAAACCGAACGTGGGACTGTCGAGCCGCAGATAGGAATACCCTCCAAAGACTTCCCATCGTGGAGCCACCCCACTCTGCGCCGCGGCGAACCCCGGCGCCAGGATGACGAGCCAGAGTAATAGGAAAAGCGCTGTCTTGCTTACTGCACGTTCGATATTCATTCGTATGAGAGTGTAAACGTCCGCCAGGGTCTCTTTAGTTTGAGGACAGGCTACTATAGCAGGTTGCCAAGGCCTCTGGCTTTATTGGGTTGGATGGCCGCGCCTACTTCTCGGCCATGGCCCCGACCAGCGACTCGAAGATCTTGAAACCGTCGGTGCCTCCCAACTCGGCTTCGCTGAAGCGTTCCGGATGCGGCATCATCCCGAGAACGTTTCGTCCGGGACTACAGATGCCGGCGATGTTATCGAGCGAGCCGTTGGGATTGGCCTCGGGCGTGATTTTGCCGTTGAGGTCGGTATAGCGAAAAACTACGCGGCGGTCGCGGCGCAGTTCGGCCAGCGTGGCTTCGTCGCAGAAGTAATTGCCCTCCATGTGGCCGATGGGGATGGTGAGCACTTCACCCTCCCTGCAAGCGCTGGTGAAGGGCGTGTTGGTAGACTCAACCCGCACGTGAACCGGCTTGCAGACATATTTCAATCCGACGTTGCGGATCAGCGCGCCGGGCAGCAATCCCGCCTCGCAGAGAATCTGGAAGCCGTTGCAGATGCCAAGCACCAGGCCGCCGCCGTCGGCAAACTTGCGCACCGATTCCATGACCGGCGAAAACTTGGCGATGGCGCCGGTACGCAGATAGTCGCCGTAGGCGAAACCTCCGGGAACAACGATGACGTCGCAACCCTGCAAGTCGTGAGAGTCGTGCCACAGGAACGTGACCGGCTGGTGGGCGACGTGGCCGATGGTCCAATGAGCGTCGTGATCGCAGTTCGATCCGGGGAAGATGATGACCCCAAATTTCATGCCCGTTGCCTCGTTCGGGGGATGGGTTGAGTTTAGCATGAGGGGGGGCGGGTATACGCCTCAGACCTAGCACCTTGGCTGAAGGTCGGCTCTGCAGCGTACTATCCAGAAGTCTGGCAGGGCGTGCTCTAGATCAAACGGGTAGTATAATGACGACAACCCTTCCGCCAAAGGAGGCAACTAAATGGCCGTGTGTGTCTCAATGATCAACATGAAGGGTGGGGTTGGCAAGACCACACTCGCGACACAGATAGCTTGGTACGCGACTCTTCGGCTCGACAAGAAGGTGTTGCTCATCGATCTCGACCCCCAAGCAAATGCGAGCCAATCTGTCATGTCGCCGAAGTCGTGGGTCGCATATCTGGACAAGGGCGGTCTTACAGTCGCTGACATCTTCGAACAATTTACTCCCACAGGGACGGCGTCGGGAAGCCCTAGGAAACTCGATCCCCTGAAAGCCATATACCGTCGGGTAGAGTACGATGACGGCAGCTTGTTGGATATAGTACCGTCGCGGCTGGAGCTTTCATGGACCCTGCGAAACCCGACTGGGAAGGAAACCCTGCTTCCTCGGTTTGTAGCCAAGATTGAGCAGAACTACGATCTGATTATTATTGATTGTTCGCCAACCGATTCTATTCTGACGGATGCAGCTTACCATTGCAGTAGGTACATCCTGGTTCCGATCCGTGCCGAATTCCTAGCCTCGATCGGTTTTCCACTGCTAGACCGCAGCATCAAGGCCTTCCAAATGCGCCACGAGGACAGTGTGATCGAGGTCTGCGGCTTGGTATTCAATGACTATACTCGGGGCAACGTGAAACGAGAGAACGATCTGGCCCGTAAGGATGTACTACAAAAGGCCGCCCAATACGGCTGGTATGTGTTTGGGAAGGACATCCCACACTCGGACTCTTATTTCAGATCGGCTAGAGACGGTATGTCGATCAGCAACACAAAGGGAACACACGACAGGGTAAAGTCTGAATTCGCAGCATTCGCTGGGGAATTCTTCCCCAGGATCGGCCTATGAGTCCTTCATCGAAATCGCGTCTCCTCGACGATCAGCTCGGCCTTCTTGTCAGACACTTTGGGGTCAGGCGGGTTCGATCTGCCGTGGAAAAGCTTTCAGCCGACGGTGACGAAGGCGCGAATGTGATAGGTCGTCTACCGAGTGCCAGAAAACCTACGCAGCCGACTGTTCTGCAGGCACTCGAATTAACTCGGGGCGGCGACCCGGAAAAGCATCGCTTGCTCAGCGAGTTTCTCGTTCGTCTCAAGGATCGCACCGTCTTGCCTGAGTCTCAAGACATCCGTCACTTCGCTCAGTTGATCGGTCTGAAAGACGTCAGGGGCAAGTCCCGAAAGGATATGGTCCCCGCGTTGATGCGCTTCATGCTGGAACGTGCGACCGAGAAGTTGCGGATCGACATTAAGCGTGCCGACAATATCTCGGAACTGCAACGCCGAGAAGGCTATTCTGTGTTGACGGATAAACTCGTTGGCCAAAGGTGACGCCTCGAAGCCCGAAGGCGTATTTCGTAACAACAGAGTTCAGAGCCCACCCCGTGCTATAATTTGCCTTCGCCTGCATAAGATTCGAGGCCAATCCGTGATCTATTCTACGGGCGAATCCGCACTGCTATCGGTCGCAATCAACGTCATTAGGATGAGGTAAAACCATGTCCGGCCATTCAAAATGGGCCACAATCAAGCATAAGAAGGGCGCGCTCGATGCCAAGCGCGGCAAGATTTTCACCCGTCTCATCAAGGAAATCGGTATTGCTGCCAAGAACGGCGGCGGAGATCCGGACACCAATCCGCGGCTGCGTGGCGCCATCCTTGCGGCCAAAGCGGAGAACATGCCGGCCGATAACATCAAGCGGGCCATCCAGCGCGGCACCGGCGAATTGCCGGGTGCAACCTATGAAGAATTCTCGCTGGAAGGTTATGGCCCGGGTGGCGTCGCCATCCTGCTCGACATCAACACCGACAATCGCAATCGCACGGTCAGCGAAATTCGCCACGTCTTTGGCAAGAACGGCGGCAACATGGCGGAAGCCGGCGCGGTCTCCTGGATGTTCCACAAGAAGGGCGACATCGTGATTCCGAAGACGGCGGCCAAGGAAGATGATCTGATGGCGGTGGTGCTCGACGCCGGCGCCGAGGATCTGAAGGACGATGGCGAAAACTGGGAGGTCTTGAGCGACCCCTCGGCCTACGAGGCGGTGCTCGAAGCGGTGAAGAAAGCCGGCATTCAACCAACCTCGTCCAGCGTGGCTATGGTTCCGCAGAATTACATTAAGCTGGAAGGCGCACATGCAAACACCATGATTCGACTGCTGGAAGCGCTGGAAGACAGCGACGACGTGCAAAACGTGCACGCCAACTTCGATATCGATCAAAAGCTGTTGGAGGAAGTGGCGGGATAGCGGTGCTCAGATTGCGCAGGATCAGGAAGCTCAAGCCGCCTACGGGCGGCTTTCATTTTGCCGCCGGAACCAGCCGACCATGAAAACCAGACTTGACAAACTAATCTTCGAACGCGGACTGGCCGCGTCGCGGGAGCTCGCGCAGGCCATGATTCTTGCCGGCAAAGTCCTGGTTGATGGACAGAAGATCGAGAAGGCTGGGGCCGGGGTCGAAGTCGATGCGGAGATTCGCCTGCTGGGCGAAGACTTGAAGTACGTCAGCCGAGGCGGTCTGAAGCTGGAAAAGGCGCTGGAACATTGGCAGATCGACGTAACCGGAAAGGTCTGTCTTGACGTTGGCACTTCCACCGGCGGCTTTACCGATTGCCTGCTGCAACACGGGGCTGTGCGGGTGATTGCGGTGGACACCGGCCACGGCCAGATCGATTTTCGTTTGCGACAGGATCCGCGGGTACGTCTGCTGGAAAAAACCAATGCCCGTTATCTGACTCGCGAGCAAGTGGGCGAAGTCGTCGACTTCGTCGCTATGGACGTTTCGTTCATCTCGGCAACTCTGGTGCTTCCTGCAGTGATTGCGGCTGCGTTTCCCTCGCCTCCGTCGGGACGGCAAATGGTGGTGTTGGTTAAGCCGCAATTTGAAGTCGGGCGCGATCTGGTAGGGAAAGGCGGCATTGTGCGCGACCAAGCCGCGCAACTCGCTGCGGTGGAAAAAGTGCGGCGGGCGTTGTTAGCGCTGGGCAGCACACCGACTGAAGTCATCGACTCGCCCATTCTCGGAGCGGAAGGTAATCGCGAGTTTCTGCTGTACGCGGTGCTCTGATGACCTAGCGAGTCGAAACAATCTGACCACAAAGGACACCCTTCGACTCCGCTCAGGGCAGGCTCCGGTACACCAAGGAAAACCGAGATACGGGAATCCTTTGTGGAACTTTGTGTCCTTTGTGGTTTATCGCTTTATGACGCCATCCCCGTTACCTGTCGTCAGCATCCCTTCGGTTTTCGGTACAATGCAGCTTCATGGTCAGCAAGGACTCATCTACAGCGAAAGCCGTGGCCATTGTCTCCAAGCCGGGGAAGCCGGAGTTGGCGACCGTCGTGCCTCAACTCCTGCAATGGTTTCGGGAACACCAGTACAAGGTGGTGGTGGACGAGGAAACCAAGCTGCATGCGCCGGGGATTGAAGTTGTGCCCCGCGAGCAGTTGGCTTCCCGGCCCCTGAATTTCGTAGTGGTGCTGGGCGGTGATGGCACGCTGCTCTCCGCCGCGCGGGCGGTGTCGAAGGCGGGAATTCCGGTGTTGGGAGTAAATCTGGGGTCGCTGGGATTTCTGACTGAAGTCCCGCTGGACCAGCTGTATCCCACGTTAGAGGGAATCGAGAACAGTTGCTGCAATGTCGAGACTCGTTCCATGGTCCACGGCGAAGTGGTGCGCAAAGGCACGGTGGTGTCCAGCTACGACGCTTTGAACGACATCGTGGTCGGCAAAGGGACCATCTCACGCTTGAACAGTTGTGACGTGTATGTGGATGGAGAATTCGTCTCCGCCTACAAAGCCGATAGCCTGATCGTTTCGACGCCTACCGGTTCAACAGCGTACTCGCTTTCTGCCGGCGGCCCGATTGTGATGCCCACGGTCAATGCCTTCATCGTTACTCCGGTTTCTGCCCACGCGTTGACACATCGGCCCTTGGTGGTGCCGGACACTTCCAACATCGAACTAGTGGTCAATACGGGAAATGAAGAGGCGTACCTCAGTGTGGACGGCCAGGTCGGCATGCCCATGTACGATGGCGACCGCGTGCGCTGCCGCAAATCCGAGCACCAGGTCAAACTGCTGCGCGTGCAAGGTACCTTCTTTGACGTGCTGCGCGCCAAACTGAAGTGGGGACAACGATAGCTCCAGGGAAGTCGGTCACCGTGAAAATCATTTCGCTGTCACTTGCGCTTCTGGCTTGTGGGTGGACAATTGCGGCCGCAGCTCAATCCAGGCTGGTTGCCGACCTGATCATCACCCATGCCAACGTCTGGACCGTGGACGACACGCAGCCGCGGGCCCAGGCCGTAGCAGTGCTTGGCGATCGCATCATCGCTGTGGGTTCGAATGCGGAAGTCGAGAATCTTCGTGGGCCGGGAACCAAGGTGATCGACGCCGGCGGCAAGCTACTGCTTCCCGGCTTCAACGACGCGCACCTGCACTTCGTCAGCGGAGGCTTGCAACTGGACAGCGTGCAGCTTAACGATGTCACGCGTATTGACGAATTCGTCCGGCGCATCGCCGAGCAGGTCAAGAAAACTCCGAAGGGAGAATGGATACAAGGCGGCGATTGGGATGAGACCAAGTGGCCGGGATCGGTCCTGCCCACGAAGGAGTTGATCGATCCGGTGACGCCCGATAATCCGGTTCTCCTGAGCCGCTATGACGGACATTCTTCTTTGGCCAATTCCGCCGCGCTGAAACTGGCGGGTGTGACCGCCCAGACACCCGATCCTCCCGGCGGCACGATTGTGCGCGATGCCCAGGGTAATCCGACGGGCGATCTCAAAGATGCCGCGTGGGAACTGGTCTACAAAGTGATTCCGCCGCCCTCCCACGAGCAGGTCATGCGGGCGGCGAGGCGCGCACTGGAACACGCCGCGTCGGTGGGCCTGACTAGCGTGCAGACTATGGATCCTGAGTACGCGGAGATCGCTGCCTACGCCGAACTCTTGCAGGCTGGCGAACTCACCACGCGCATCTACGCTGCGCCTTTGATTACGCAGGTGGACGATCAGGTAAAGATTGGAATTCGACACGCCTTCGGCGGGCCTTATCTGAGGATCGGAGCCGTTAAGGCGTTTGCCGACGGCTCATTGGGATCGCGTACCGCTTATTTTTTCGAGCCGTTGTCAGACGAACCGGGGAATCGCGGCCTGCTCTCCGATGAAATGCAGCCGCTTTCCCGGATGCGCGATCGCATGATGAAGGCCGACGCCGCCGGCTTGCAGATTTGCACCCACGCCATCGGAGACCAGGCGATCTCCATGATCCTGGATTTGTACAGCGAGATGGTAAAGGCCCACGGTGACGCCGACCGGCGATTTCGGATTGAGCACGCACAGCATATGGCCGCCAAGGACTTCGACCGCTTCGCGCAGTTGAATGTGATCGCCTCCGTGCAGCCTTATCATGCGATCGATGATGGACGCTGGGCGGAGCCACGCATCGGCCACGAGCGGGCCAGCCGGACGTATGCGTTCCGGACATTCTTAAATCATGGAGTACATCTGGCATTTGGGACTGACTGGGACGTAGCACCGCTGAACCCGATGCTGGGCTTGTATGCCGCCGTGACCCGCGCCACGCTCGACGGCAAGAATCCCAACGGCTGGTTTCCCGAGCAGAAGCTGACGGTGGAAGAGTCAGTTCGCGCCTACACCATGGGCTCGGCGTACGCGGAATTTCAGGAGAAAGAAAAAGGCTCGATCACTCGCGGCAAACTTGCGGACATGGTGATTTTGAGCGGCGACATTTTCTCCATCGATCCGGCCTACATTCGCGACGTGACAGTGTTGAAGACGATTGTGGGCGGAAAAGTGGTTTGGGATGCGTCGCGCAAGCCGGCGTACTCGACAGGGAACTGAACCTCCAGGGCTGGAGAAAGCGCAACGCGAGTCGAAGGCCGCTATTCCGCTCTACGCTTTTTCCCTGGAGATAGAATCTCAAGCCGAAGCAGATCGGCAATCGACTCCCGCCGTCTGACCAGTTTGGCCGTTTTCCCGTCGATCAGCACTTCTGCAGGCCGGGGGCGGGTGTTGTAGTTGGAAGTTAGTGACATTCCATAAGCGCCTGCATCAAGCACGGCCAGCAGGTCACCTTCCTGCATGACGGGTAACTCGCGGTCACGTGCCAGGAAGTCTCCGGTTTCACACACCGGGCCAACGATGTCGACGGTTTCTTGTGTACTGTCGGAGCCCGCCTTGATCGGAACGATCTGATGGTACGCGTCGTACAGAGCGGGACGGAGGAAGTCGTTCATGGCGGCGTCTACCACCAGAAACTTCTTTCCGTGGTTCGTCTTCCTGTAAAGCACTCGTGTCAGCAAAATGCCGGCAGGGCCAACGATCGAGCGTCCGGGCTCAAGCAGGAGGTGCACCTTCAAGCCGCGCAGCGGCGTCAATACCGCCTGGGCGTAAGCCGCGACGCGTGTGGAGAAATCTGAAACGCCGTGCTCGTAATCAATGCCCAGACCTCCGCCGGCGTCAACATAACTGATGGCATGGCCGTTCGCTCGAAGGCGGCGAACCAACT
>JBKQLO010000084.1:0-39030 GCA_052147055.1 Terriglobales bacterium | reverse complement strand
ACAATTGCTGATTCCCAGCGTTCGGGTTGATTTTGCTTTGCCATGCCCGTCTCCTTGCCTAGTGTCTTTCCGTCCTGACGCAAGCCTAGCCCCGACCCAGCCCTGCGTCCTGCCTTTTTCGGCGAATTGCGGCCCAATACCGGCGAGTGACGAAGCCGGCGTTTTTGGGATGGCCCCGAACGCAGACCCCTTGCAACTCTTCGCCGGAAACTAGAAACTGGAAACCAGAAACCTTCTACCCATGCCAGTCTCCCTATCGCTCACCAAGAAAGTCGCCCTCATCACCGGTGGCTCCCGTGGCATCGGCGCGGCCACGGTCCGTATGTTCGTCGCCGCCGGCGCGAGAGTAATGTTCAGTTTTCAGAAAGCTCAGAAACCCGCCCAGCAATTGGTGGAAGAACTCGGGAAAGCCAACTGTGCCGCATTTGCGGCCGATCTCTCTCAGCCAGAAAACGCCTCCAAACTGGTTGCCGCTGCCGTCGAAACCTTTGGCCGTCTCGACATTCTGGTCGCCAATCACGGCGTCTGGGAATCCGCCGACGTCTCCGTCGACCAGATGTCCGAGGCGCAATGGCGCCGCACGATTGCCATCAATCTGGAGAGCGTCTTCCAACTGATCAAGCACTCCGTCGGGCAAATGAAGAAGCAGGGAAAATCCGGACACATTGTGCTGGTGAGTTCGACTGCTGGGCAGCGCGGCGAAGCCTTCCACTGTGATTACGCCGCCAGCAAGGGCGCGCTGATCAGCATGGTGAAGGGCCTTTCGACGGAACTCGCCCGCGATGGAATCTACGTGAATTGCGTAGCGCCGGGCTGGGTTGATACTGACATGTCCGCCGGCGCCCTCGGCGATCCCAAGACCCGAGCCAAGGTCTTTGCCACGATTCCTCTCGAGCGCGTGGCCAAGCCCGAAGAAATCGCAGCGCCCATTCTATTTCTCTGTACGCCGCATGCCGGATTCATCACCGGGGAGATTTTCAACGTCAACGGCGGAGCAGTACTGGTGGGGTAAGGGCACGCCGGCGTACCAATCAATCCCGTGGGTCGCGCGGGCCGCCAGGCAGCTACAATGGATCACTAAGCGTCTTACTCTAGAAGAATGAAGCGTTTTCTTTCCATCCTGCTTTTCGCCGCCATGGCGGTGGCCCAGACTAGTCCTCCAGCCGCTCCCGCCATCCCCATTGACCAGCAAAACGCGGCCAAAGCCCGTGCTCTGCTCGACCAAGCCATCGAAGCCCTCGGCGGCAACGCTTATCTCAACATCGAGGACACGACCCAGCAAGGCCGTTCCTACAGCTTTCATCACGGCGAACCCAGCGGCGCCGGCGGTCTTTTCTGGCGCTTCAATCGCTTTCCCGACAGAGAGCGGATTGAACTCACCAAGAAGCGTGATGTGGCCTACGTTTATCGCGGAGACGAAGGGTTCGAGATCACCTACAAGGGCGTCCGCTCCGACGATCCCAAGACCGTCGCCGATTTTGTCCGCCGCCGCAACTATTCGCTGGATTGGGTGCTGCGCAAGTGGCTGCATGAACCCGGCATGGCCCTGTTCTACGACGGGGCCAGCGTCGCCGCCGAGAAAGACACGCGGCAAGTCACGCTAGTAAACGCCCGCAACGAGTCCGTCACTCTCTACCTCGACACCACCACCCATCTTCCGGTGAAGAAGACCTTCTCCTGGCGCGATCCCACCGACCGAGAACGCAACCTGGAGGAAGACGTCTACGACAATTACAAGCCGGTCGAAGGCGTCATGACGCCCTTCAGCGTGACCCACTTTTACAATGGGGACATGGCCAGCCAGCGCTTCCTGAACTCCATCCGCTACAACACCGGCTTGAGTGATTCCCTGTTCAACGTCAGTGTCACTTACGATCCCAACCAGCCAGGCTCCAGGAAGTAACCCCCTCGGCGGGTGCCAAACCCTTGCGTCCCTGGAGCTTAGGAATCTGACCGCGCCGAGGTCGGCAAATTCCCACGGACTGTGGCTAATTTGCCACAGACAGCATTCCACTCCCTCGCGGTAATCTATTCACACCGCCATAGATAGCGAAGCCTAACTCTGAAACACGAGCAAACAATTCGTGCCGCCGTGGAATGCGCCGGTGTGGGTTTGCACAGCGGCGCCCCGGTCCACTTGCGCATCCTCCCAGCCCCCGCAGGCTCCGGCATCGTGTTCCGCCGCACCGATCTGGATGGCTTCGAAGTCGAAGCCACGGGCCGCAACGTGGCCCGCGTCAGCTATGCCACCAGCCTGATGAAAAAGGGCGTGCTGATTTCCACCACCGAGCATCTGCTCTCCGCCTTTATCGGTACCGGCATTGATAACGCCATCGTCGAACTCGACAACCTGGAGCTTCCCATCCTCGACGGCAGCGCCCGGCCTTTTGTCGAGCTCATCAAAGGAGCCGGCATTCGCATGCAGCGCCGGGCCAGGACTCATCTGCGGATCCGCCGGGAGATGGAACTGCGCGAGGGTAACAAGTTTATTGCGGTCTATCCCGCCGACACCTATTCCGTGTCCTATACCATCAACTTTCCGCACCCGCTGATCGGCAAGGAAAGCTTCCGGGTCGACCTCCAGGATGGCAACTATTTGCGCGAAATTGCGCCCGCCCGCACCTTCGGTTCACGGGAGGATGAACAGGCCATGCGGGACATGGGTCTGATCCGCGGCGCTTCACGCGACAACTGCATCGTTCTCACCCGCACTGGAATGGAAAATCCTCCGCTACGCTTCGCCGATGAATTCGTTCGTCACAAGGTGCTCGACCTCATCGGTGATCTGGCGCTTCTGGGCAAGCAAATCCTGGGCAACGTGGTTGCCGACCGCGCCGGTCACGCCATGCACACTGCCCTGGTTTCCCGCCTTTTGCGCGATCGCTCTCTGTGGGAAGAGACCACCCTGGAGGAAGACGTCAGGGAGACTCCCATGCCCCTCCGCGCCGCCGCCGGCCAAATCGCCTGAGCTTGCTGACGGGTAGAGGGCTTCAGGCGCGCCGCACAGCCCCCGCCCCCTTGTCATTCCGAAGGACTTTAGTCCTGAGGAATCGGCTTTTTCGTAATCTGAACGGATCGGGGCGAGGACACCCTTAATCCGCGGCTTGCGGAGTCCGATCGTTGGAATCCCAGTAGGAGAGTTGTTCGATCAGCTTTTCCAGTTCCGCCCGCGTACGGGCCCTTAACTCGGCGGCATACTCTTTCGCCGTCTGCTGCCGCTCCAGCGTCAGTGGCGCCACACGCACCGCCAGGAGTGGTGCGTCTTCTTCCAACATGCGCAGCAGGCGCTGGGTACGGTCAATCTTGGTATAGATGGAGAGCATGGTTGTCCCTGCTTGTGGTTCAATTAAGCTTCCGTCAGCGGACGCCCCGCCGCAAGTCCAAGACTGGATACCTGTGGGCCTGAAAACTGGAACTGCTCTGCATAACACCGTCTATCTTTCGCTCGGCTCCAACCTTGGCGACCGCGCCGCCAACTTGAATGACGCCATCCACCGGCTTCGTTCTCTCGGAACCGTCCTGCAAGTTTCGTCCTTCTACGAAACCGAGCCGGTCGAATTCACCGCTCAACCCTGGTTCCTGAATTGTGCAGTTGAATTGGATACCGGGAAAACGCCGCAACAACTCATGGCCGCAATTCTCGAAATCGAACAACAAATGGGAAGAAAGCGCACCCAGAAGAAAGGCCCGCGCAGCATCGACCTTGACATTCTGCTGTTTGGAAGTTCGACTGTCGAAACCAAAGGCCTGACTATCCCTCACCCCGCGCTGCACGAACGGCGCTTCGTGCTGGGACCGCTGGCGGAAATCGCCCCTGACGTGTGCCATCCGCTGTTGAAGCAGACCGTTCGTGAACTGAAAGACGCTTTGCCGCCAGGGCAAGCCGTGCGCAAGATCTAGCCACGGATTCCCGCAGATCAACACTTGTGATTTTGCTTGACCTGCGTTTATCGGCGTAAATCTGCGGCGGAAGTTAAGGCACGATCAACCGGCTGCCTGCCTCTTCCGGGGCGGCAACTCCCGGCTGCTCCGGAAACTGGGCCTGCACGAAATCCACAAAGGCCCGCGCCTTGGGTCTCCCAGAAGTGCGTGCGTAGCCCATCCGCACCAGAAATGCCAGGGCCTTCAGCACGTCGGATTCCCGCAGCCGCGAGTACCCCAAATGCTTCTGCTCCGCCTCGCGATATTCCTTCAGCATCTTTTGCACTTCTGCGGCAATTGCCTGCTGGCTCAAACTTGTAGTCGGCGCCTCATAGAGCAATCCTGAATTCGCCAAAGTCTCATGAGTTCTGGTGATCGCCCCCAGTGCGGCGATCAAATCTGCATCATTGATACCGCGATCGGCACGCGCACACTTGGCCAGCGCGAAGGTGAGTCCCACGATCAGGTGCTCATGTTCGTAGAGAAACTGATCGCCGATTTCGATCTGCGGAAACAGCGCCGCCTGGTCCAACTCCTGCAATGCGCGCGGCTTTTCATGCTCCCGCGCCTGCTGCAAATAGACGCAGTCGCTGGGGCAATCGAGCGTCACTTCGCGCTGCTCACCGCAACATTGCGCGCAGATGCGGCCGTGCACCGCCGGGCAAAAACGCTTTTCCTTACGTTTTTCGCAGATCGCGCAACTCACGAGTAGGGTCTCCGTGCGTTCATTATCCCATGTAGTCAGCGTCTACCCAGCGTCTCCAGAGAAAGCCCCTCCCCCAATGAAAGCAGGGGTTTCGCAGCCCGCAAGGGCAAAAGGGGCTATTCTTGTGGGCTTTTGTGGTTCCTATTTGAAAAAAACCGCATGAAATGCGGCGAAATCGCTGTTTTTCCACAGGAAGGCTGATATAAGATGCCAATCACCGCAGGAAATCTAAACGTTTTATAGGAGGAAGCATGGCTTCAGGTATGACCAAGACCCAACTCGTCCGCCATCTGGCCGAGAAACTCGAGACCAACAACAAGACCGCAGCCGCATTCATTGAGCATCTGGTGGATACCGCGGTAAAAGAGACCAAGAAGAACGGCGTGTTCGTCGTGCCCGGACTGGGCCGCCTGGTAAAGGCCCACCGCAAAGCTCGCATGGGACGCAATCCGCAGACCGGCGAACCCATTCAGATCAAGGCCAAGACCGTGGTGAAGTTCCGCGTGGCCAAAGCCACCAAAGACGCAATCGCCCCCGCACCCAAGAAGTAGTCGGCGAGACCTGTTCCGTGCAAAGGCCAGCCTCGCGCTGGCCTTTTGCGTTTTCTTTTGGTGGATCCGCCTTCATCAGCGAAATCCGCGGCCGCGCTTTTCCTCGATGTTAGGTTTTTCCTTCGTGCGCCTTAGTGTCCTTTGTGGTTAGAGACTTGGGTTTTCCTCTGTGTCTCTGTCCTCTGTGGTGAATGTGTTTGGTTTTGTCGGCGGCACGTGCCATTAATTGACCTTGCCTCCGCTCTTGAACACCTTGCCGCCTTTCATCACGAACTGCACATTTTCGAGGACCTTGATGTCGCGCACCGGATCCCCGCTTACAGCAATGACATCAGCCAGCGCTCCCGGTGTGATCGCTCCAATCTGGCCCTGCATCTCCAGCATCTCCGCCGGACGCGAGGTTGCACTCTTGATGGCATCCATCGGCGACATGCCAAGACCAACCATCCGAGAAAATTCCTGCGCGATGGGTTCACTCCAGGGAATGCCTCCCATGTCCGTGCCGAAGACAATCTTCACTCCAGCGCGCAGGGCCTTGGGAAACGACACTTCATGCGCTGCTGCCCGCTTTCGATCTCGTTGTCCAGCGGGCGTGTCCGCCGGGGCCCAATCCGTGTAGTACACGCCGATGGTCGGGCAATACCAAGTCCCCTGCCTGAGCATTTGCGCGATGGCAGCGTCATCCAAGTCAAGTCCATGCTCAATCGAATCGCAGCCGCCGTCCAACCCCCGGTGCAGTCCGATGCCACCATACGCATGACACGCAACCTTCTTGCCCCAGCCGTGCGCCTCATCCACAATCGCCCTGAGCTCTTCAACCGTAAGCGTCGGCTGCGAGACCAGCTCACCATCCTTTCCTAACCAAGACCGGTGTGTCATGTAGACCTTGATCCAATCCGCCCCATGATCCAGTTGTTCCCGCGCCGCCTTGCGAGCCTCGACCGGCCCATCCACAATCTGCACACCCTTCGGCATCTCGAGCTCTGGCGCATACCCTTCCAGCATGTAGCCGCCGGTCGTCGAAATCGCACGCGTCGCCACAAACAGCCGTGGCCCGGGAATGTATCCTTCTTCGATGGCCATCTTGATGCCGACATCGCCGTAGCCAGCGCCTTCGGTTTCCACGTCACGCAGAGTTGTGAAGCCTTGCTCCAAAGCGCGCCGCGCAGCTAACGCTGCTCGGACGGCCCGATACGCCAGCGGATATTTCAAAATATTTGCGTCATATCCGCCTTGCGCCGGATCTTCTCCTTGCAAGAAAATGTGGGTGTGGGAATCGATCAGCCCCGGCAAAACCGTGGCGTGAGAAAGATCGATGATCTCGGCGTTGGCAGGAATCTTGGCTGCGGCGCTGTCCGAGACGCTTTCAATCCGGTCGCCACGGATCACAATGACCTGATCGTGGCGCGGCGCGTCCGATTTTCCATCAATCAGCGTTCCGGCCCGAATCACGGTGAACGAATGCAGCACCGGTGCCCTATTGCCCGTCTGGGCCAACAACGTCGCTGCTCCACCTGCAACCAGCAACAACATCCGTAAGCAAGCTTTCATCTCGCCCTCCCCGGTCTTGAAACTTATCCCTGCGAACTGCCAATCACCGCATCCGCCTCAATCTCCACCAGCATCTCCGGCGAAATCAGCTTGCTCACTTCCACCATCGAAGTCGCCGGCCTGATGTCGCGAAAGAACTCTCCGTGGGCTTTGCCGATCTTCTCCCAATCCTCAATATTGGTGACGAACATCCGCGTCCGCACTACATCTTTCATGCTGGCCCCGGCTTTCTTCAGCGCCGACTCGATGTTCTTCAGCGTCTGGATTGCCTGGGCGTAGCAGTCGCCAACGCCCACAATCTTTCCGTCAGGGCCGGTTGCCGTCGTCCCCGCCACGTAAACGTTGTTGCCGACCCGAACCGCGCGTGAATACCCAACCACCGGCTCCCAAGGTGTACCGCTCGATATGTTCTTCCGTTCCACGATCCTGATCCCTCCGTGGCCGATATTGTACTGGACAGGCTGCCTCCAAAATTGGCAGCCGACGATACAGACTGCCAACAGGAAAGCAGTAAAACCTTTGCGCATCAGCGCACCTCCAAGTTCATATGGCACGAACGTGGGGTGCTGACACACAGAAGTCACTTGCGTTCGCGTCGAATCTAGGTTAATTAGTCATTCAGTGTTAGCGGCGCTTGCCGCGCCGTCAGCGGGTTTTACGGAGGTGAGCCCCGCATGATTCCAGAATCGCATCCCTTGCAGAAGCTCTTCATCGAGCTAGTAGGACGCCACTACGCCGAGGAAATCGGCATCCGCGATCCTCAGATCGTAAACTACGTCGCCCACTTGCTGGCGGAATTTTGCGAGGTCGAACAGCTCTTCAAGATTCGCAGCACTACTGCCAACCGACCCCTGACCGACGTTGGCGAGATGCTGCTCGAGACCGATCCCGTGTTCGGCCCGGCGCCGTCATTCGACCGCGAACGCCAGGTGCGCAAACACGTCGGCGACTACACGCTGTTCTTCACCGGCATGTTCCCCGAGAGCATCAACCAATTCCGCCTGCGCCGCAACCGCCTGGAGAATTTCGTGGATTGGATGAAAGCCGGCAAGGAGAGCTATTACATCGTCTCGAAGTTCGATTGCTTCGAATACACCAAGGTCGCGCCGCTCTTCGCCAGCTTGTCGAGCCACTTCGAGCAGTGCGTCTACGGCCTCAACCGGGTCAAGAACGATCTCCAGGAGATGCAGCACCCCATCGTGCGCCGGGTCAATGAAATCGTGATGTAGTGCCGACAACGCTCAGCTGCGCGTTCGGTTACGCAATGATGTCTTGCGCCTGACAGTAATCATCTACAAGCTCGCCTCCACTATGGCCCTCTCGGCTATGCGCCGAAGGTAAAGCTCCTGTTTGCTCGGGAGCAGGGATACGGGTTACAGTAAGCGAAGAAACCAGCACCAAGGGAGAGCGAGAATAGGCCAAACCCCGAAAGCGATAAATCCTCCACCAACAAGCGCAATAATGGTCAGCGTCTTAAACTCGCGGAGGGCGTCAGGTGGCTGGGGATGGTTGATGTATTCGTACGACGCCATGTACATCGGCGTGGCAAGACACTCCGCAAAGCCCAGCACGTAATACGGCCAATGATGGACAACGCCAGGCCGCAAAATCAAAAGCTGCGTTACCAGTAGCGCGAGTACGCTCCATGCAAGCAGAACGTATGTCTGCCACAGCAAGCCAAGAGCAGCAACGAAATAGAAAATTGGCTTCCAACCTTTGGCTGCCAGAGCGTTCAAACCATAAGCGGGCAAAGCGAGAAATGGTTCGACTTTTGAAAAGACAAAGCCCAGCAAACTCAGTGCGAGGAATAGCCAGAGCAGGTTCATCGGCGCACCGCTATGGTCTCAGGCTCTCAATCCTGATGACAAGAACAAAATCTAGCTCCGCGCCGAAGAATCCGTGGTAGAGTGATTTCGTAACGTCTTTCCTATCAGCCGCCCTGCCAAGGGTGCAACCGCAAGCTAGCACAAGAAACTCCCACCAAAGCTGACAAGGAGAAATCACATGCATCTCTATATCAAAACCGTAAGCCAGAAAAACGACCACGGCGCTTTCCACGACGCCTACGAATTCACGAGAGCTATAGAGTGCGGCTGGAATTGGAACACAGAGGAAAAGGCGGAACTCTATCGTTCTGTGATTGTTGAGCGTGGGGGCATTATCGCCAGCGACCCTACTGGAATAAGGCGCCGCCCGTGCACTGACTTTCGTGTTGAATCACGACCGCAGGGCGGATTTGTCATAGCCTGCGAACCTAACATTTGAAGCATTTACGGGGCGGCAATCACAATGCCGCCCTGCTTTTTGGCCAGTTCAAACAGTTCATTTCAGCAGCAGCTCTGCGTGATTGCCATAGGCTCGGCAACTTGCCGCTGATAGACTGCGCCATTGACGGACAACGTGTTCAACAGTCTGTCATCATCCCCTGCGATAGAAACTCAACGCCGCGTCTCCCTGCTTGAGCAGCCGGTACCGCTGTAAAGACGCAATCTGCTCGCCGGGATCAAATTTCTTTTGATGCTCAACCATCACAATGGTCTCGGGCAAAAGGAACGCTGAGTTCGAAAGAGTCGCGAGCGTCTGAGCGTACGCGGCTTCCATGGCATACGGCGGATCCATGAACACAAAGTTGGCTTGGATGCCACTCTTATCCCATGTCTGCAAAGCTCGGACCGCATTTTGTCTCAGTACCTGAAATCCGCTCGTTATCCCGAGTGCATGCAAGTTCTTCCGAATCAACTCAGCTGGGTCCGGCGCCGATTCCACAAAATAAACCATGCCTGCGCCCCGGCTCAGCGCCTCAATTCCTACTGCTCCTGTCCCTGCGTAAAGATCAATCCAGACCGACCCTTCAAGCGCCGCCGGGTTGCCCGCCATGAGTATGTCGAACAGCGTCTCGCGCAGCCGGTCGCTGGTAGGACGCAACTCCATCCCCGGCAAAGTCTTCAGCTTTCGGCTGCGAAATTTTCCTGCGATCACTCTCATGGTCTTCCGGTCGCACCCGCGGTCCAGCACTTCCGAGTGGGCAACCGCATCCTGCATCCAGCCTCGGAATCTAAAACTATATAGAATAGAAGCGCAGGTATTCGCGAAATGAGAAACTGGTCCATCCCGGCAGGACGGCTTTTCGGGGTCGAACTCCGAATCCATCTGACCTTTTTCTTTCTGCTGCTCTTCGTCTGGTTGACCGAGTCGGCGTCGCATGGGCCAGCCAGCGCCGGCCGTGGTCTGGCGCTTGTGGGAATCATCTTCGCCTCAGTTATTTTGCACGAACTGGGACACGCGTTAGTTGCGACCCACGCCGGTATTCCTGCCAAGGCCATCATTCTGCTGCCCATCGGTGGGATCACGCTGCTAGATGAAACTCAGCAACCGGTCGAACCCGGCGTGCTCACCTGGAAGCGCGATATCCGCATCGCCATCGCCGGACCCGCGGTGAATCTTGCAATCGCGTTTGCGGCCGCCAGCATTTTGCTCGCTGTTGCCCCCGAGATTCACCTTTGGACCAAGCCCTGGGACCTCCAATCTGGCAATCTGCCGCGGGCCCTGGTTTGGTCAAACCTGTGGCTGGGTCTGTTCAACCTGTTGCCCGCCTATCCGCTGGATGGCGGAAAGATTCTGCGGGCACTTTTTGGCCGCCGCATGGATCCCGTCCGCGCCACCCGCCGCGCCATCGCCATCGGCCAGGCCTTTGCCACGCTGTTCATGCTCACTGGCATGTTGTGGAACATCTGGCTGACCATGATCGGCTTTTTCCTGTTCATCGCTGCCCAACTGGAAGAGCGCTCGGCAGTATTTCAGTCGGTGCTGGAGACCGTGCGCCTGGAAGATATCATGCTGACCGATTTTGCCACGCTCTCGCCCGCCGACACTCTGGAAGACGCGCTCGACAAAGCCGTCCACTCCTTGCAGGATGATTTTCCCGTGATCCGCGGTAGCGACATGGTCGGGGTTATCTCCAAGCAGAGAATCTTGCAGGCCCTGCGCGCCGAGGGCAACGGGTACGTCCAGGCGGTCATGAACCGCATCTTCGAGGTCGCACAGAAAAGAGAATCGCTGGCATCGGCTTTCCGCAAGCTGACTGCCCGCAATCTGAGCATCATTCCGGTGGTGGAAGACCAGCGATTGGTGGGCATCGTGACCCTGCAAAACCTGATGCACTCCATGGCTCTGCTGGCCGAGAGCCGCAAGCTCCGTAAAGCCGAGCTCAATTCCTAAGATCAGCCACGGATTCACACCGATCGTTCTGTTCTTAAATCCGTGTTGATCCGCCCAAGTCCGTGGCCAGGTTTCCTAAAAACGAAATACAAACCCGATCGACGGTTCGGCCATGTGTTCCTTGCCACCGGTAAAAAAGTTCACCTGACTGCCGGAATTCTGGTCCACGTTGAAGTCCGGGGCCTTGTACAGAAAACCTCGGTATTGCAGACGAAGTGAGAGTCTTGAGAACATCGGCAGCTTGTAATCCACTCCCAACCCGTAGAGAAACGCCAGCTTGGTTTGACTGGACGCGCCCAGGTTGACCTGGACGCGATCCATCACATTGTCCGGCAAGTTAGGGAAAACGACCCAGGTGCTGCTGGGACTAAAGATCAGCACTCCGCCCCCTGCTAGAAAGAAAGGCTCAAGCTTGCGGTTGGGCATGGGACTGAACATATAGGCTCCGCTGATCTCCGAGATTGAGTTCAGAACGTGAAAGTTGTCGCCCGACTGGTAGGTCTGCGAATTTCTCGACCGCCCGTAATTGAACAGCAACGAGTGCTTGGATTTGAACTTGTAGCGAATCGTGCCAAAGACATTCAAGCCCGCAGTGGCGCTTTGGACAACCGAATTCCCGCTGGCCGTGTTGGTAAACACCTCTCCGCCGTTTATGCCGGCGTCGAAACGCCCGTCTTGAGCGAGGGCGGTCGAAGCTAAGAAAAAAGAAGTCAGAAAAATTGTTACTGCTAGCGCAATCCCTGCCCGCTTGAGCATCTCGTATCCTCTTTTCATGTTTGATGCAGAATTGTGCCACATTCGGAGCCTGCCATACTCTGTGATGAACCAGACGGAACGCTAGGTCAACCGGATCGCCTTGGCTCGCGCGATGGCTGGTACCTCCCTGAGCGCTGCCAGCACGCGATCGGGTACGGCCCCATCCACATGTACCACTGCGATGGCCTCCCGCGTTTCGCCCGGCTTCCCGTTTCCCACTCGCCGTCCCAGGGAAAAATTGGCGATATTGATCGTGTGGTCGCCGAGAATCGTGCCCACTTTGCCAATCACACCGGGCACGTCACGGTTACTAAGGAAAATCAGGTTCCGCTCCAGCGGCGCTTCCACTTCGATTCCGTCCACGTGTAACAGCCGCGGCGCCTGACCGTGCAAGACCGCCCCTTTCACTAAGTGCTCCTCCGTCTGGGTCTTCATAAGAATGGAAAGTACGCTGCCCGCGCCGCCGGTCGAGCCTTTGGCCTTGCGTGTTTCATGCACTCGCAGCCCGCGCGAGGCAGCGATTGCCGCCGCGTTCACCAGATTTGCTTTTTCCTCCAACGCCTCGTTCAGGATGCCTTTGATCGCGGCGTTGCGGATCAACTCCGTCTTCCACTCGGCAATATGCCCGCTATAGCCCAACGAAATCTCTTCCAGCGCGCCCTCGCTGACCTGGGCCAGGAACGATCCTAGCTTCTCCGCCAGCACAATGTAGGGTTGCAGTTCGACAAATTCGTCATGCGACACCGAGGGAACATTCACCGCGTTCTGGATCACGCCGCTCTTCAAATATTCCTTCACCTGCAATGCAATCTGGTAACCCACTGCTTCCTGCGCCTCATACGTTGACCCACCGATGTGCGGCGTCAGAATCGCATTGTCGAGCGCAGCCAGCGGCGAATTCTTCAGCGGCTCTACTACGAACACATCGAGCGCCGCTCCGGCCACGTAGCCCTGCTTCAATGCCTGGGCCAGCGCTGCCTCGTCGATCAGTTCGCCGCGTGCGCAATTCACCAGCCGCACACCTCGCTTCATCTTCTTGATCGTTTCGGCGTTGATCATTCCCGTGGTTTGGGGCGTAAGGCCGACGTGCAGAGTTAAGTAATCAGCAGTCGCATACAGTTCTTCCAGGGCCGCCATCTGGATCCCCTGCTCCTTGGCGACCACCACGGAGACGAAAGGATCATGCGCCACAATTTCCATGCCGAACGCCCGCGTCCGGCGCGCGACTTCCATTCCTACACGCCCCAGTCCGACGATGCCCAGAGTCTTGCCGCGCAGTTCGGTCCCTTGCAGCGATTTCTTTTCCCATTTCCCGGCGTGCATCAAATCATTGGCCCGGCACAGGTGACGCGCCATGGCCAGCATCATGGCCAGCGTGTGCTCGGCCACAGCCACGGCGTTGGCCCCGGGCGTGTTCATTACGGCAATGCCCTGGCGCGTGGCCGGGTCGAGTTCAATATTGTCCACGCCCACCCCGGCGCGGCCAATCACGCGCAGCTTGCGCGCCTTGGACAGCAACTCCGCATTCACCTGCACCGCCGAACGCACGATCAGCGCATCTGCCGATTCCAGTTGCGCCGCTAACCCTCCCGGCATGTTGTCAGGAGTGACCACCACCCAGCGCGGCTCGCGCAGCAGGTCCACGGCAGCGGCGGATATTTTTTCAGCTATGACGATTTTCATGGTTGATGAATATTCGGCGTTTGAGATCAGTGGGTGGCCACGGCTGTTCTGTGTTGCCGCGCATACACCCCTTGGGCCGCCCGCACCGCACCACCATACTCGACGGTCCTTCCAGCCACAGTAGCCATCACATGCTCCAGCGCAGCCAGGATCCCTATCGTATCCAGGTAGTCGTAGTAGCCGAGGTGGGCGATGCGCAACAGTTTTCCCTTCATTTCCGACTGTCCATTAGCAACTACCGCGCCGAAATCTTCACGGAATTGCTTCACCATCACGCCTGAGTCCACGCCGTCCGGCGATTGAATTGCCGTGAGCGCGGCCGCCGGACACGTCGGAGCAAACAGTTCAAGCCCCAGCGCCTTTGCCCCAGCCCGGGTCATCTCCGCTGCCAGTTCCGCATTCTCGATCAGCGCGTTACGCCCCGCAGTCAAGTCCCCGTTTCCCATCTGCCGTATGAAGTCCAGCGCCGCTCCTAACGCCGCAAACAACGAAGTCGCTGGCGTGAACGCGGATTCTCCTTTAGCGGCAGCCTTCCTCTCCTTGCGGAAATCGAAATAGTAGCGCGGCGACTTCGCGGTCTCCATCCGCTTCCAGGCGCGCTCGCTCACGGCGCAATACGCCAGCCCCGGCGGGATCATCAGCGCCTTCTGTGAACCTCCGATGATGACGTCAATTCCCCAGCCATCCACATCGAATCGCGTCGTGCCCAGGCCGGTGATGCCGTCCACTACCAGCAATGCGTCATGGCCGCTCTGGCGTACTAGCCGGGTAACCGCTTCCACATCGTGCCGCGCTCCGGTCGAACTCTCGGTCGCTTGCATGTATACGGTGCGAACCTCTGCTGTGAGCTTCCCGCGAATTTCTTCGAGCGTGAATGTCTGCCCATAGGGAGCGCTTACCACTTCCACGACGCATCCGAAAGCCTTCGCTAGGTCACGCCATCGCTCGCCGAACTTGCCCGCGCTAAGTACGAGGACCTTGTCGCCGGGCGAAGTCAGGTTTGAGACTGCGCCTTCCATCACCCCGGTTCCCGAAGACGCCAGCACCAAGACATCAGTCTTCGTGCCGATGAAATCCTTCATGTCGGCCAGCACCCGCGAATACAATGCCCGAAAATCGGCGGTGCGATGGTGCATGGTAAACGAAGCCATGGCGGTCTGGGCCGCGGGGAGAATGGGCGTCGGCCCCGGCGTGAATAGGCGGTTCTTGCGCAACATGGGATAAGTCCTGGGGAAATGTACTGGGCTAGTTTACCCGGAACCACGCTGCAATGCTGTGATGTACCGCACGCCTGCTGGGAATGGTAGAGACGCAGCTTGCTGCGTCTTCTTACCGCTATAATTCCACCATGAGCATGATCGACCAGATTCAGAAAGACATCGTCACCGCCATGAAGGCCCGTGAGGAGCAGCGCCTCTCCACCCTACGCATGGTGAAGACCGCGCTCAAGAACCGCGAGATCGAAAAGATGGCCCCGCTCGACGACAAGGAATCCCAACAGGTGCTGAGCACGCTGATCAAACAGCGAAAAGAATCCGTCGAGCAGTTCACCAAAGGTGGCCGGCAAGAGATGGCCGACAAAGAAGCCGCCGAAATTATCCTGATCGAGGCCTATCTGCCCAAGGCCGCCAGTGAAGAACACATTGCCGCCGGAGTCAAAGCCGTAATCGCAGAGATGGGTTCGCCCTCCATGAAAGACATGGGAACCGTTATGAAGAATGTGATGGCCCGCTTCGCGGGTGAAGGCATTCGCGTGGATGGCAAGGTGGTCAGCGAAGCCGTCAAACGGGAATTAACTCCGAAATAGCGAGGGAACAACGTTGGTCCGATCGCAGCTGCACAAGCAAAAACGTCTGAGCATTCTGTTCTGTCGAATCGCCTGCGTTTTATTTTTCGCCGCCGCGCCTCCGTATGCAGCCGCCCAGTTCAAGGCCTGGGTCATGGCCAAACTCCCCGATACGCCCGAGGGTCTCGGCGTCGATTCGCACGGCAACCTCTACGCGACCCTGATGCATATTGGGGAAGTCGTCATGCTCAAGGATGATGGCAGCTACGATCACATCGCCTGGGTGCCATCGAAGGAGGAAAGCGGAAAGGGCGACCTGATCGGGCTCGATCTGGACCAGTCTGGTAACATCTACGTCGCATACACGGGTCACTCGAAACATGACTTTAGGAAAGACTTGGGAAATCCGTTCCATCCCGCTTGCCGCGATGCGACGGTAACCAGCTCCGGCGTTTATAAGATCGACGCTAAAACCCGAAAGGTGACGCCGCTCGCGACCAAAGCGGAGGGTTGGCCATTCTGCTATCCCGACGATGTGGCCATCGACTCAAGCGGCAACGTGTACATGACCGACCTCACCTACTCCGGAATTTGGAAAATTTCTCCGGATGGCAAGACAGTGGACCTGTGGTCGGCACACCCTCTGCTCAATTGGTCCCCCAAGCCTTATTCGGGATTTCCTCTAGGCGTCAATGATCTCGTGCTCGATAAGCAGCAGAAGAACATCTATGCCGTCACCGACGGCGACCCACTCGTACTCAGGATTCCGATTAAAGACGACGGAACAGCCGGCGAACCTGTGGCGCTGCCCTACGGGTTTTCGGCATTTGACGGGATCGAACTGGACCGGAAAGGCAACATCTACGTATCCGAGCTTTTACTAAACCAGATCTGGGTCCTTTCGCCGGACGGTTCCCAGCGCATCCTGATAGCCACCAAGCAGAACGCGCCGCTCGACAACAACACCAGTCTGGTTTTGAAAGGGGATGTTCTCTGTACAGCCAACCTCGGCTTCACCCACGCGACGCCCGCGGAGGCTGACCGTACCGTGGTCTGCATGAAGGGATTCCCACTGCCGAAATAGTCCTAAGCCAAACTGGCGTCAATGCCGAGAGCTTCGGCGGCCTTGCGGAGCCGCTTATCTTTCGTCCACAGAAGCGTTGCGGGATTGATAAAGACCGAAGCGATAAGGTGTGCATCGATGAGACCAATGTCCAGGCTGTATAAACGGCGAGCTTCAATCGTTAGCCGCACTTCGCTCAGTCGCGCCACTTTCACTTGTGGCATCAGATCCAGTAGTGCGAGCGTCTGGGTTCGTTCCCGCAACGACCCGAGCGCAAGCTCCGCAATGATGAAGGGATGGACCACAATGTTCCCCCGGTCTAGATGCTTATGCATTTCCGTATTTCCCAAACGGAGATGGTCGATCCAGACCGAGGTATCCGCGAGAATCAATTCGGCCGCACCCTGCGGCGCAGAATATTCTTCAATGCGGGCATCGTGCCTCCCAGGGACGCCAATCTGCGGGCACTTTCCCGCTCAATCAGCGCCTTTAGGGCTTCGCGAACCAATGCCGTTTTTTCCGCAACCCCAGTAAACTCTTGGGCGATGCGCACCAGATCGTCATCCAGCGCAAGGGTTGTTCTCATAAAGCCTCCAAGGCACTGATTATAGCATCAAATGATGCCTATCCTAGTGCCCTATTGAATTGGGCTAACGGCCATCCCAACAAACTGAACAGCCCCAGATTACTTGCTCCTCTGCAATTCCCGGTAGGCCTCGCTCTTCGAAACCCCCATCTCCTTCGCAATCTTCTTGAGCGCGGCCTTTTCGTCGAGCCTCTCTACCGCCATGATCTGCTGAAGCCGCTGCCGAATTGCAGGACGGGCGAGGGCGCCCGTCCCCACACGAGCTTCGCCCTCTTCCGCCTTCCCGATCAGCAGCGTGATCTCGCCCTTAACATCACCGCGCGCCTTCAGCGTCGCGAGCACATCCGCCGCGTGCCCGCGCAAGAACTCCTCATGCAGCTTGGTTACTTCGCGAGCCACCACCACGTGCCGCGCTGCTCCCAGCACTTCCACAATGTCCTCCAGCGCGTCTTTCACTCGATGCGGAGCCTCATAAAACACCTGCGTCCGCGGCGAATCCCGCACACTCTCCAGCAGCGCCCGCCGCTGGCCCTGTTTGGCCGGAAGGAATCCGCTGAAGCGGAAGGAATCCGTCGGCAAGCCACTCGCCACCAGCGCCGCCAGAAATGCCGACGCTCCCGGAATCGGCACCACCGGCACATGATGCCGTATCGCCAGCCCAATCAACCGGAATCCCGGATCGGAGATTCCCGGCATGCCCGCATCCGTCACCAGCGCGATGCGCGCACCTTGCTCCAACTCAAGCACCAGCTCCGGCGCCCGCGTCAGCTCGTTGTGTTCGTGATAGCTCGTTGTCCGCGTGGCAATGCCGTAGTGATTAAGCAGTTTCTGTGTCTGGCGGGTGTCCTCGCAGGCAATCACGTCGGCCTCCTTCAGCACCCGCACCGCCCGCAGCGTGATGTCTTCCAGATTCCCAATCGGCGTCGCCACCAGATAGAGTCCGGGGGCCAGTGGACTCGGGCCCGCATGAGATCCGCTCTTTCTTTCGTTCTCCGCCGCCATGGAGCCGAGTCTACCATCCGGCGATTGCAGAATTGAAAACGACCTGTGGTTAGAAACTCTGTCGAGTTTGTTAGAAAATAGACGGCATGACCACTGTCATTCTTCTCACCATCTCCAACATCTTCATGACCTTCGCCTGGTACGGTCATCTGAAATACCGTCACGTCCCGCTCTTCAAAGTGATTCTGATTAGCTGGGTCATTGCCTTCGCGGAATACTGCTTCCAGGTTCCGGCTAACCGCATCGGCTCCTACGAATTCACCGCCGCCCAGCTCAAGACCATTCAAGAAGTCATCACCCTGACGGTGTTTTCTGTTTTCTCGATCCTGTATCTCAAGGAGCCCTTACGCTGGAACTACGCGGTGGGTTTTGTCATGATGGTGGCTGCCGTCTTCGTGATTTTCAAGAAGTGGTAAGCCCGGCCCGCGACCGTCACCAAAATTGACGGCAGAGAAGCGCAGCCCTAGAATCAAACACAGAATCGACACGCAGGGTTGATCCAGGAGTCCATGCCACTTTACGAATACGAGTGCAAGAAATGCCACCATCGCTTTGAGCGAATCCAGACGTTCGCTGCCCGTCATACCAAGAAGTGCCCCGAATGCGGCGGCCCCATCGAGCAAATGATCTCGGCTCCCACCGTGCAGTTCAAAGGATCAGGCTGGTACGTAAACGACTACCCTAAGAAATCGTCAGGTGGCTCCGCGTCCCCCGACTCAAGTTCGAAGTCCGAATCCAAGTCAGAGTCGAAATCTGAGTCCAAGTCTGACTCGAAATCCGAATCCAAGAAAGACGAAAAGCCGAAGTCGGAATCATCAATCAAGAAGACCGAAAGGAAGTAGTCTCACAGATCCCGGTCAGGCCAAGGTTTATCCGCGCAAATCCGTGGCTCGGTTTTTCTAGTTAAGTTGTATCTGCGTTCCTCTGTGTGAATCAGCGGCTAGAATTTCACCCCGCCCACATCCGTGAACTCCGCTTCCTGCCAGCGTTCTGACGGAAAGAACCAATTGCTGGCCCCGGCTTCGTGATTGTTACCGCCCGCGCCGTACCCCACCGTAGGGGTGAGCCAGTAATCCATGCCCATTTGCAGCAATGCTCCGGCAGAGATCTTCACCCGCGCCTTCACTGTGCAACCCTCAAGCCGCCCCGCGGGCAGCGCCGCTCGCGGCGAGGCGGGCCAGAAATGCCAGACTCGGTCAGGGCGCTGGCCCACTCGAAGCACGACTGCTCCGCTCACGCCGTCATGCAGCAGCGGTATGGGTTCGTGCTCATCAGTTCCAAACCACGGATTGCGGCGGTACAGCCCACCGCGCACGCTGCCGCGGTCGTCGTTGAGCACGACCTCGCGGCCATCCGCCCGGCAGGAAAGCTGCGTCCACGCCACTTCAACCGTCGCCGACGCGTATCCCGAAACTCGCGTGTCGGCAATTGCAATTCCCCACAGCAAGACAGACGAAAATCCCTCCGGCGCAGGCGTCGAATTAACGTACCCGGCTTTGTAGCTCGCCTCGTCCGGCACTCGCGGATCGTTCAACACCACGAAGGGAAACGGGCTGGCCGCGCGTGCTCCGGGTCTGATCACAGTAATGGTCGACGTTGCGGTGCGATGGGGCACGATCGCGATCAACTGCTCCGCGGAGATCGTCTTGAAATCGGCTCCGGTCGTACCAAAGACCACGCGGCCCACTTCCTGCAAATTTCTGCCCCTGATTTCAACCCGCGTGCCCTCCGGCCCGCTGGTCGGCGAAATCCGAATGATCTCAGGCGTCTCGCCGGGTGCCGCCACGCACAGCCGGCACCCCAGCAAGCACCAGATCAAGAGTATCTGCCTGGTCATTTGCTTCCCCGAGACCATTATTCCCCCAATCTCCCTCCCCGCCGCCTCCTCCCGCGCAAAATATCCGAACCAATTCCCAAAACAAGAATTCCTAACTCCCTGGTTGCCACACTGCCTTGCGCCTCGTATATTGATTCTTTCCGGAGGCCGCAATGAACCACACTGAATTCTTCCAGCAGCTCGAGACGCGCATCGCCAAGTTCGAGTTACTTTGCCATCCTTTCTACCAGGCCTGGACTGCGGGCAAGCTCACGCGCGACGATCTGCGGGAATATGCCCAGGACTATTACCATCACGTCGAAGCCTTCCCCACCTACCTGGCCGAACTGGGTGTACGCCTGGACGAAGGCGAGCTGCGCCGCGCCATTCTGGCCAACATGGCCGATGAAAAAGGCGGCGAAGACGTCTTCGGCGAGCCCTCACGTTCCCACTCCGAGCTGTGGCTGGACTTCGCCGAGGGTATGGGCTCCCGCCGCAACCTGCGCCATTCGCCCCTGCCGGAAATTACGCAGCTAACCGCTTTTTTCCATCGCGTGGCCAGTGAGGGCGCGCCGGAAGAGGCCCTCGCCGCTTTCTACGCGTACGAGTCGCAGGTGCCCCGCGTAGCCAAGGAAAAAGCTCGCGGCCTGCAAGAAATATACGGCGCCGATCAGCGCACTACTGCCTATTTCACTCTGCACACCACCGCCGATGTTCTTCATTCTCAGGTGTGGCGCAAGCAGTTGGCCAAGCGCCTGGAAACGCATCCGGAAAATACCGAGAAGGCACTGGACGCCGCCGAGAACGCCGCCAAAGCCTTATGGCAAGCGCTGGATGGAATCGAAGCCAGGCGGATGGCGAAAGCAGCGGCATAGGCAGCAGAGGAACGCCGAGTCGAGATCAGAGCCGTTGATTCGATAGAATCATTGGCTCTTTCTTTCGGAGGAGTCCTCCCAAATGGCCAAACCTATCCCCATCGGCGCACACAGCACAGCCGAGGAAACCGTCGCCTTCGAGCACACCCTAACTGCGCGGCATCCTGACCTGCCTCCGGTCTATTCCACTCCCGATATGATTTGTCTGATGGAGACCGCCGCGTTCCACGCGCTTCAGCCCTACTGCGAAGGCGACGAGATCACCGTGGGTAATGCCATCCATGTCGAACATCGCGCTGCGAGCGGCATTGGCGCCAGAATTCGAGCGGAAGCCACACTCGAGTCTTTCGATGGCCGCTTCTATACCGTTCGCGTCGTCGCACACGACGATGCCCAGGAAGTCGGACGTGGTACAGTTAGCCGCGCCGTGGTGAGCGTGGGCAGGTTCCTGGAGAAGATGAAAGCGAAGAAAACGTAGCAGCCAGATCTGGTGGAGAACGCCCGTCCTCTCAGGCCTTTTATCTTTTAGAATCGGACTCATGCCCGATCTTCTCCAAAAAGTCAACGCTTTTCGCGCCCTGCATCAAACCGGCAAGGTCCTGCTCCTCCCCAACATTTGGGACGTAGCCAGCGCCCGCATGATCGAAGACGCCGGTTTTCCCGCCATCGCCACCACCAGCGCCGGAATCGCATTCTCGCTCGGCTATCCTGACGGACAGAAAATCCCGCGCCTGGAAATGCTTGCCCGGGTGGCTCGCATCGCGCGTGCCGTCAAACTCCCGGTCACCGCCGATGTCGAAGCCGGTTACGGAGATCGCCCCGAAGACGCCGCTCAAACCACCCGCGAAGTGATCGAAGCCGGCGCCGTCGGCATGAATTTTGAGGATGGCACCGAGGACCCGCAGCATCCCCTCACCGACCTGCCGCTGCAATTGGAGAGAATCCACGCCATTCGGGAAGCTGCGTTGAAGGCCCGAGTGCTCCTGGTGTTGAATGCCCGCACTGACGTTTATCTGTCTCAGGTTGGCCCCCCCGAAACCCGATATGACCACGCTCTGCGGCGGCTGCGGGCCTTTCGCGACGCCGGAGCCGACTGTGTTTTCGCGCCCGGATTGCGGGATTCGGAGACGATTGCGCGGCTAGTCAAAGACATTCAATGTCCACTGAACATTCTTGCCGGACCCGGCTCTCTCTCCCTCAGCGAACTGGAAAAGCTGGGCGTAGCGCGAGTCAGTCTGGGCTCGGCCCCCATGCGGGCAACGCTCGGCCTGATGCGCCGGATGGCGGATGAGTTGAAGGCTTCGGGCACCTACCATGCTCTCGAAGGCGCACCTGCCCACGGTGATGTGAACAAGATGATGGGGTAGGGATGTACCATGTTTGCGTGCGACCCCTCGCCCCCGCCGTCCGCGCCTACATCCGCAAGCACGCGCTCCTGAAGGCCGGGGATCGCGTGGGCGTCGCCGTCTCCGGCGGCGCCGACTCGGTCGCGCTCCTTCGCTTGCTGCTCGCGCTCCGCTCCGAAATTGGCATTGTTCTATCCGTCGTCCACATCAACCACCAACTGCGCGGAGCCGATTCCGACGCCGACGCGCAATTCGTCGCAGATCTTGCTCGGCACCATAAGTTGGACCTGCACTGTGAAAGCGCTGACACTGCTGCATACGCCGCGCAAAAGCACTTAAGCATCGAAACCGCTGCCCGCGAGTTGCGTTACCAATATTTCCGGCGTTTGCTCGGCGAAGCCCGTCTGAACCGCATTGCCACCGCTCACACCTTGGACGATCAGGCCGAAACCGTTCTGCTTAGAATCGTCCGCGGAGCCGGCAGCCGTGGGCTGGCAGGAATCTACCCTCAGTTGTCCGTTGCCGGCTTAGAAACCGCAACCATCGTGCGCCCGCTGCTGGCAACAAAACACAAAGCTCTCGAAGCTTATCTGCAAAGCCTCCGTCAACCCTGGCACGAGGACGCCAGCAACCGTGACCTGCGCCACGCCCGCAACCGGGTACGTCACGGCATCCTGCCGCGGCTGGAACGCTTTCTGAATCCGGCAGTCCGCGAGGCGCTGGCCGAAGCTGCCGAGATCGCCCGCGCCGAGGAAGATTACTGGCTAGGCGAGGTTGCACGCCTACTGCCACAAATTTGGACGCAGCAAGGCCCAGCCCGGGGCACACTGAAGTCTCCGGCTTTCGTCGACTTGCCACTGGCGGTTCAGCGTCGCGTGGTCCGGGCCGCATGTGAGTCCATGGGGCTGCGCCTCGAGTTTCGTCACGTGGAGGAAATTCTGGCCCTGGCTTCCTCCCCCGACTCCAAATCAACCGAGTTGCCAGCAGGATGGGTCGTGTCGCGCAAAAAACACAGCCTCTGCCTGGAGCGCAAGCTTGTGGCGGTCGCGTCCGACTACGAGTATCCTTTGCCGATCCCCGGCTCGACCCCGGTTCCCGAGGTCAACTCGCGCTTTCAAACGCTCTTGGTTCCCAGAAACCGCGTCAAGGAATATAATCCCGATCATTTACTGAACCGCGCTCTGCTTGGCAAGGAGTTGCGTGTACGTAATTGGCGCCCGGGAGATCGCTTTGGGCCGGCTCATACCAAGGCTCCCAAGAAGATCAAGGAGTTGCTGCAAGGGCCCGATTTGCCCGGCAAGCAACGAAAGCTGTGGCCGGTCGTGGTCACCGGAAGCCAAATCGTCTGGGTCCGCGGCTTTCCGACGCCAGCAGAGTTGCAGCCGCAGGATGGGGATGAGGGAACCCTGATTCAAGAGGCGCCACTGGAATAACTGAGCCCTATCGCTCCAAATCTGAGAAAATGGTACGTCACGGATGAATCCCGTCGCAAAATCCGAGCAGCTTCGAACCGTGATCTCTGCCGAGCAGATCCAGAAACGCGTGCGCGAGATCGCGCGCCAGGTCTCCGATGACTATCAGGGCAACACCATCCATGCTCTCGCGCTGCTGGAGAATGGCTTCATGTTCATGGCCGACCTGGTGCGTGCCCTCGAGATTCCGGTCATCTGTCAATTCATAAAACCTCGATACCGCCGGGAAAAAGAGGGCAAGCCGGAAGGCTTTTTGGAAATCTTCTTCAGCCATGACGCCGACATTCGTGACCAGCACGTTCTGCTGGTGGAGGGCTTGGTTCATTCCGGTGTCACCACAGAATTCCTTATGAGCGATATGCGCGGACGGGGCGCGGCTTCCGTGAAGGTAGCCACTCTGCTCGACCGCCAATCCGCCCGCCGCGTGCAGTTGCAGCCCGATTATTTCGGGTTTTTGGTGGATGAGGCTTTCCTGGTCGGTTATGGCCTGGGTTCTGCGGGTCAGACGCAACGCAACCTGCCCTACGTGGCCTCTGCAAGCTAAAGCCTGTCCGTGACTTAAGTCACGGTGAGAACATCCGCCTTTTTCTCCCAATACGCGGTAAAATACGACAGGTGTCGGAATTTCGCTAATCGAAATGCGGCGAAGGGCATCTAAGACTACAGTGCAGACGCTGTGGTTTGCTTCGGAACGGGACGCTACTTCCTCAGGAGTCGTTTAGGTGAACTCGACAGTTAAAACGGTGGTTTTCTGGTTGGTGATTGTAGTTTCGGCATTCCTGCTCTGGACAGTTGTGAAGCAGGGAGGCTCCGGACAAAAAGACAAAGAAGTCAACTTCTCCCAATTCATGTCCGATGTTGACCAGGGCAACGTCAAAGAGGTCACCATCATCGGCATGGAGGTTCGGGGAAAGTTCCAGAATGACGGCTCGCTGTTCCATACCACCGTGCCCGCCAACTACCCCGACATGATCAAGACCCTTCGCGATAAGGGCGTCAACATCACCATCAAAGACATCAGCAACGGGAGTTGGCCCAGTTGGCTGCTGAACCTGGCCCCTCTCGTCCTGCTGGCAGCACTCTGGTTCTTCATGATTCGCCAGATGCAAACTGGTGGAAATAAAGCACTTTCCTTCGGCAAGAGCCGCGCTCGTTTACTCTCCATGCAACAGAAGAAAGTCACCTTTAAAGATGTAGCGGGCGTGGAGGAAGCCAAGGAAGAGCTGAAAGAAATTATCGAGTTCTTGCGCGAGGCGCAGAAGTTCCAGAAGCTCGGCGGACGCATTCCCAAAGGCGTGCTGCTGGTCGGCCCTCCGGGAACGGGCAAGACTCTGCTGGCGCGGGCAGTTGCCGGCGAAGCCAACGTTCCTTTCTTTTCCATCTCCGGTTCGGACTTCGTAGAGATGTTTGTGGGCGTGGGCGCCAGCCGGGTTCGCGATCTTTTCGAGCAAGGCAAGAAAAACGCCCCTTGCATCATTTTCATTGATGAAATCGACGCCGTTGGACGTCACCGCGGCGCCGGCCTCGGCGGCGGCCATGACGAGCGCGAACAGACTCTGAACCAGTTGCTGGTCGAGATGGACGGTTTCGAATCGAACGAAGGCGTTATCCTGATGGCCGCCACCAACCGGCCTGACGTGCTCGATCCTGCCCTGTTACGGCCCGGACGTTTTGATCGCCGCGTAGTGGTGAGCCGGCCCGACGTGCGCGGACGCGAAGAGATTCTCCGGGTCCACACCCGCAAGATTCCTCTCGCGGACGATGTTGATCTTTCCGTTTTGGCGCGCGGCACACCCGGTTTCTCAGGCGCCGATCTGGCCAACATGGTTAACGAAGCGGCTCTGGCCGCGGCCCGCCAGAACCGCAAAGCCGTGCTCATGTACGACTTTGAACTGGCCAAAGATAAAGTCCTGATGGGCGTGGAGCGCAAGTCGCTCCTGCTCTCGGAAGACGAAAAGAAAGTCACTGCCTATCACGAGGCCGGACACGCCTTGGTTGCCGCCAAGCTGCCGAATTCCGATCCTCTCCACAAAGTCACGATCATTCCGCGCGGCATGGCGCTGGGCGTGACCATGCAGCTTCCCATCGACGACAAACACAACTACACCAAGGAATATCTCGAGACCGAAATCGCCATCATGATGGGCGGCCGCATCGCCGAAGAAATGTTTCTCAACCAGATGAGCACCGGCGCCGGCAATGACATCGAGCGCGCCACCGAAATGGCCCGCAAGATGGTCTGTGAGTTCGGCATGAGCGAACTTGGCCCGCTCACCTTCGGGAAGAAAGAAGAGCAGATCTTCCTGGGCCGCGAGATTGCCCAGCACCGTGACTATAGTGAATCCACCGCCGTCAAAATTGACGAAGAAGTTCGCCGCATCATCGGCCGCGGCTACGACACCGCCAAGAGCATTCTGGGCGGTAACCACGATACCCTGGTTCGAATCGCATTGGCGTTGCTGGATCGCGAAGTGCTCGATGCCAACGAAATCAAACTGATTATCGAAGGCAAAGAGCTGCCCAAGATCACTCCACCACCCCGTCAGGACGACGGAGTGCAGCAGGTGCTGAAACCGGAACCAGGACGTCCGGGCATCGCCAAGGGCGGCGAAAGCCCGGCCCGAGCTTAGTTTCCAGCTTCGTTTTCTAATAGGGCGGCCGAAAGGCCGCCCCTAACTTTTGATGCGCGTTCATCCGCGCAAATCCGCGGCGATGAATGGCAGCAATCGACTCTTGATCGTCGCGGCTGCTGTAAGACCCTGGCACGCTCATAGAGAATAGACCGAAAATGTTCTTCGCAACTTAGCTCAAGATGCCAAGGAAATCCATGACCAACGTCCCCGTCTGGTTCGACCGTAAATTCGAATTTACCTTCCCGGTAGAGCAGTTTCCCAACCTGTCCGTCCGTTTGCGGGGAACGCCAGCACGCCTGGAAGAGATGCTGCATGGCCGATCCCGTGAGCAGTTGATCAAGAAGCCTGGTAACAAGTGGTCAGCCCAGGAGCACGCCGGGCATCTGCTCGATCTCGAACCCTTATGGATGGCTCGGGTGGACGATTTTGTGGCCGGTGGCACCACACTCACCACTGCCGACCTCAGCAATCGCAAAACTAACGAAGCCAAATACAACGCGCGTCCGTTGGCCGGCATTCTTGCCGAGTTTCGCAAGCAACGGATGCAGGTTGTCGATCACGTAGCAGAACTTCAGCCGGAGATGTTTGCCCGTTCCATGCTGCATCCGCGGCTGAAACAACCCATGCGCCTGGTGGACCATCTCTACTTCGTCGCCGAACACGACGACCACCACCTGGCCAAAATCTGGGAGCAGATCAAACCGTAAACGTAGCGCCGGCGTCCGCGCCGGCTGTCCCGAGGGCATCTTGCCCTCGGGATCAGACCACCACGGAAATCATCGGCTTACCTTCCGGCAGAACCTCTCCAATTTCCACCGCCGCAACTCCTGCCGCGTTCAGCGCCCTGATCAACTCCACCGCGTCCTCCGCAGCCACGGAGACAAGCAACCCTCCGGCCGTCTGCGGATCGAACAGCATCGTCTTGATCTCCTCGCTGATGCCATCCTCGTAACCGACCACGCACTCGGCAAACTCCCGATTGGCTTTCAGCCCGCCCGGAATATGGCCCGCCCGCACGCATTCCAGCGCCCCTTCGAGCAGCGGAATTCGTCCGGCATGCAATCGCAGCGAAACCGTGGACGACAGCGCCATTTCCCGCGCATGACCAATCATTCCGAAGCCGGTAACGTCGGTCAGCCCATGCACAGCGAATCTTGCCGTCACCTCTGCCGCCGTTCTATTCAGCGTCGTCATCGACGCTACCGCCCCATCAATCCAGCTCTGCTTCGCCACGCCTTTCTTGATCGCCGTCGAAATCACTCCCGTCCCCAGCGCCTTGGTGAACAACAGACGATCGCCCGTCCGGGCGCCGCCATTCGTCAAAACCTTGCCAGGATCAACCACTCCCGTGACCGCGTAGCCAAACTTGGTTTCATCATCGCGAATGCTGTGCCCGCCAATGACGGTGCATCCCGCTTCCATCATCTTGGAAAGCCCACCTGCCAGAATGCGCTCCAGGACTGCCAAATCGCCTTTTTCCGGGAAGCACACCATCGCCAGCGAAGTCAGCGGCCGCCCCCCCATGGCATACACGTCACTCAGCGCGTTGGTCGCGGCAATCTGTCCAAACGTATAAGGATCGTCCACAATCGGCGTAACGAAATCGACCGTTTGGACGAGCGCGGTCTCAGGCCCGAGTCGATACACTCCGGCGTCGTCAGCGTGGTCAAAGCCAACTAGAACGTTCGGGTCATGTTGCCGGGCTAATTTCCCAAGCACCGTGTCCAGCGCCGCCGGACTCAGCTTGGAAGCTCAACCCGCAGCTTTCACCGACTCCGTCAGCCGAAACGGCTTTGCATCAGACATGAGCCATTCTAACCACAAAAGAGAGTCGCCGCGAAGATCCGCGGCGAAATGGTTTGCGGCTGTTACTTCAGGCTCACATCCGTGATCTGCAACTCAGGGTAAGCCTGATTCCAGTCCGCGCTGATGTGCTCAAACGTCAGCCGAAATGGCTTGCTCTGGCCCGGCGGCAACGGCGAAGCGCTCAGGCCAACCGTGTCCGGATATGGTCCGCTGGTCTGCAATACATGTAAGGCAACGTCTTCTGCCTGCGCAACCTGGTCCAGAGAATTCTTGAAATTTACATGTACAACAGCATGGGTCACGGTCTTATCGCCCGTATTGGCCACGGTGCCATCGATGTAAGTCACGCTGGCGCCAACAAAATTCTCCGCCACACTCATTTTCAAATCAGACAACTTAAGGTTGGATACGTAAGGATGGGGCGCAACCGGACTTCTTGGACTGCTACGGGTCAATACGGCGATGACGCCAATTACGACTACGACCGCGGCAACTCCGACAACAATGGCTCGAACGTTGGACTCAGGAGTTTCTTGTGTCAGCGGAGATGGCTCAATCAGCCCGCCCATAAGGCGATTGTATCAGCGTTAATCCGCGCAGATTTGCGGCGAAGGTTTACTCGCCGCCTACCGTCAACCCCTCAATCCTGATCGTCGGGCACGCCATCGCCCCGCGAAAGTCCAGATCGTTCCCGATCTCCGCGATGTTGAAGAAGATGTCTTTCAAGTTTCCCGCCACCGTGATCTCTTCCACCGGATACGCCAACTCCCCGCCCGAAATCCACATTCCCGAGGCGCCTCGGGAGTAGTCGCCGGTCACCAGATTCGCGCCGTGACCCAGAAACTCGGTCAAATACAAGCCATCCTTTATCTCAGAAATAATCTGCTGCGGCGTCTTCGTTCCCGGTTGCAGGAAGTAGTTCCCCGGCCCAATCCCCGGTGTTCCCGCGAGGCCACGCGAAGCGTTGGCCGTAGTCTGCAAACCCAGTTTCTTAGCGGTGTACGTATTCAGCAAATAAGATTTCAAAACTCCATTCTCGATCACGACCGTCCGTCGCGTGGGAATCCCTTCCCCATCAAACGGGCTGGTCCCGAAACCACCGACGATAGTCCCATCATCAATCACCGTCACCCGGTCGCCGGCGATCTTGTCGCCTAATTTACCGGCCAAGAACGAAGCCCCGCGGTACACCGAATCTCCGTTCACACCCTCAAAGATATGGTCGAGCATCGACGCCGCCACCAGCGGATCGAGCACCACCGGCACATGTGCCGTTTGCCCCTTGCGCGCTCCCAACCGCCGCAAAGTGCGCTGCGCTGCCACCGTTCCCACATGCTCAGGCGACTCCAGGCGGCCCAGATTCCGCGCTACAGAAAACCAATAATCCCGCTGCATAGTGCCGTTTTCATTCTGCGCGATCGGCACCGCCGCTACCGAACAATACGACCGCCGGTATTCACCGACAAATCCATGCGAATTCGCCAGCACCTTGTGCCCCGTGGCCGCATCGAACGATCCGCCTTCGGAATTCTTGATGCGTGGGTCGTAGTCGAGCGCCGCCTTCTCCGCCCGCCGCGCGTAGCTGATGCGCTCTTCTCCGGGCAGCGAATAAACATCCGCAGAGTAAAGATCGAGATCCCCAGCCAGAGACCCCAGTTGCGATGCCTCGGGAATTCCGCCAAACGGATCTTCCGATGTGATCTTCGCCAGCTCAATCGCCGACTTCACCATGCGATCAAGTCCATCGCGGGAGAAATCGCTCGAATAAGTGCTGGCGGCACGCTGACCATTAAATACCCGCACACCAATCGCCTTCGAGCCGGACTCCTTCAGCGTCTCCACTTGCCCCAATCGGACCAAAGTAGAGAATTCATCGCCTTCACGAACCACGCATTCCGCCGCCGTAGCCCCGCCAGCCATGGCCCGACGGACGATGTCCTGGGCAATCTCTCTGAGATCAGTTTCCAGTTTCTGGTTTCCAGTTTCTAGTTGAGTAGAAGACATGATTGGTTTTGAAGTATCCGCGTTGATCCGTGCAAATCCGCGGCGAAAAAAGGTTTACTGCATGAAACCGCCGGTCTCTTTCTTCGCCGTCCCGCCCACCGTCAAACGGTCAATCTTTATCGTCGGAATCCCCACGCCCACCGGCACTGCCTGGCCGTCTTTCCCGCAGGTGCCGACGCCCTCGTCCAGTTTCAGGTCGTTGCCGACCATGGACACGCGCGTCAGCACGTCCGGCCCATTTCCGATCAGCGTGGCTCCCTTGATCGGCGCCGTAATCTGCCCGTCTTCAATCAAGTACGCTTCCGAAGCCGAGAACACGAACTTGCCGTTGGTGATGTCCACCTGCCCGCCACCAAAATTCACTGCGTACACTCCGCGCTTCACTGAACGCACAATGTCGTGAGGATCATCCTGCCCCGCCAGCATGTAAGTGTTGGTCATTCGCGGCATGGGAATGTGCTCGTAACTCTCTCGCCGTCCGTTGCCGGTATTGGCCATCCCCATCAGCTTCGCTGACAGCTTGTCGCTCAGATAACCCTTCAGAATCCCTTTTTCAATCAGCACCGTGTCCTGCGTGGCGTTGCCTTCATCATCCACGTTCAACGACCCGCGCCGCCACGGCATAGTGCCGTTGTCCACCACCGTGCACTTTTCGCTAGCCACGCGCTTGCCAATCAATCCCGCAAACGCCGATGTCTGCTTGCGATTGAAGTCCGCCTCCAGCCCATGACCCACCGCTTCGTGCAGCAGCACGCCCGGCCAGCCTGGACCCAGCACCACTTCCATTTCGCCCGCCGGAGCTTCGCGTGCGTCTAATTGCAAGACCGCCTGCCGCGACGCTTCCTTGGCAAAATACTCCGGTGTTTTCTCTCCGAAAAAGAAATCCAGCGCCACTCGCCCGCCACCGCCTGCGCTTCCCCGCGCCGAGTTGCTCTCAGTCTTGGCGATGCACGCCACGTTCAAGCGCGCCAACGGCTGCGAGTCTTCGGCGAACGTTCCATCCGACCCGACCACCAGAATATTGCGCAGCTCATCGGCATAGCTGGCCCGCACTTCCTTGATCCGCGGATCGTACGCCTGCGCCGCTTGGTCCGCTCGCATCACCAGCTCGACTTTAGCCGTGATCTCGGCATCAACCGATGGCAATGTGACCGGATAAAGGCTGCGCGCCGCTTTTTCCTGAAAACCCACGCTGGGAGTCTTGGCCGGCCCGCTCGCAATCAGAGCAGCGGTACGGGCAGCGTGCAGAATTCGCTCCGAAGACAGATCATCCGTGTAGGCGTACCCGGTTCGCTCCCCGGCAATCACTCGCACCCCACATCCCGCGGAGATCCCTTGCGAAGCCGACTTCACCATCGACTCATCAACCATAAGCGAAGTCGAGGAAAGATACTCGAAGTACAGGTCGGCATAATCTCCGCCCGCCGACAATGCTGCCGTCAAATAGCGCTCCAGATCGCGTTCTGTCAGCCCGTAATGCTCGAAAAAGAACCGGTTTTTGTCCATATTGATATAGATTTAGATGCCCCAAAGCCGGGAACGCTCCAGGCCGGATATCTCCATTATCCCATACCACTATCCCGCCCCGGCGACGCTCTCTGTGAGCCGCCGTGTCCTCTGTAGTCAACTCACCGTCTTCCTTTGTGAACCTTCGTGTCCTTTGTGGTTAACAGGGTTGGGCAATCGATGGTCACTTGTCACAGACGCCCTCTCATCACCCTGCAACAATCCTCCCCATGACCCCCGAACAGCTCACCCGAACCTTGGAAGACTTCCTCGCCAGCGCCCAAAATGCCGTTATCCTTGAAGACAGCGTTGCTCTGTTCGATCTAGCCCAGTCGAAATATTCCATCTCCGGCGAGCACAACAAGTGCTTGCTTCACGTGTGGTCTTCAGAGCGCAACGTGGTGCGCCGAGTCATCGAAGCTGAAGTTAAGAACGAAACTCTCCGCCTGTCTGTGCAACGCCTTGGCCAGTCCCGCCCCAGTAAGCTCGAAATCTTCCGCGAACGCGACCGCCGCACGCCCACCGTGAAACGCCTGGCTCGCCTCGCTTATCAGCGCGTTTTGCAGCGAACCCTGCAACGCTGGTTTCCTTCATTTCATGCATCTGCCCTCCGCACCTCGATGGACCTCGAGCGCTCCTTCGGCCCTATCTATTCCCGGGGATTACTACAGCAAGGGCAGTCGGCGTTCGCCGTCCTGGGTGTGAACTCTCAGGAAGCCCAGGCTTCCATCGATGCCGCGCTGACCTTCGGCATCTTGTGGCTCGACGTCTGCCGCCAAAGTCAGGCAGGAAAGTTCGTGGTCGAAGGGTTAAAACTGTTTCTGCCCGCTGGCGCCGCTCACTTGACCCGAGAGCGTATGGCTCACTTGAATTCCAACGTTGCCAAATGGCATCTCTACGAACTCGAGGAACACGATGACAGCTTGAAAGAGCTCGACGTTTCCGACTGCGGCAATGTCGCGACTCGCCTGGTTCCCTTCACCGACGAATCCAGCACCCGCAGCCGCTTCGCTGCTCCCATCAAGCAGATTCAGGCCCTCATGCCCGAAGCAGAAATCGCGGTTCTATCGCCGGCCGAAATCGCCTTTCGCTGTCATGGCTTGGAGTTTGCCCGAGCTCGTCTGGCCCATGAGCCCGAATCCCTCCGCAGCACCACCGAAATCGTATTCGGAGTAGGTCCTCACGAAACCGTCCTTTGCGAGGCCAATCTCGCCCGCTTCACTCAGCTGGTGCACAGCATTGGCGAAGTCCGGCACCCCCAGGGTCCACGGGACCACCCGCTGTGGCGGCTGCATCCCGAGCGTTGGCTGGAATCCCTTGTCGTCCAGGATGTCTCCGCGGTGGACGAACAATTGGATCCGGCGTGCTTCTATTCTCAGGTGCCCGCTTTTTCCGCTGCTGACCGCGCCATGATTGATGTCCTGGCCGTCACCCGGGCGGGCCGGCTCACCGTGGTTGAACTCAAGGCCGATGAAGACATTCACCTGCCTCTACAGGGTCTGGATTATTGGTCGCGCGTAGCCTGGCACCACGCCCGCGGCGAGTTCCAGCGCTTCGGATACTTTCCGCTGCGCGAACTCAGTTCGGCCCAGCCGCTGCTGTTTCTGGTCGCCCCCGCCTTACACGTCCATCCTTCAGCCGACACCTTGTTGCATTATCTTTCGCCGCAAATCCAGTGGGAGTTGCTGGGGATTGATGAAAGATGGCGGCAGGGCGCCAAAATCGTATTCCGGAAGAGGCCGCTCAAGAATCCGGTACATCAGCACGCCGCCTGATGGATCCCCGGCTGACGGACCCGAAGGCCGCTACTTCTCGGTGAACTCCGCGAACGCTCCGATTTTGCCGTAGTACAGGCGGATGCTGCACTGCTTGGGGCCGACATGAGCGAAAGAAACCTGTAGCTGTCCCGGTGGTGAATCCACCTCACCCAGTTCCATCGGCCCTCGGGCCACATCCTGCGCCTGATCGTAGGCTGCGCCAGGAGTGACGTTCTTGTTCACCACCAGAGTCCATTCTTTCCGGTTAGGGATAATGTAAACGCTGTACGCACCGACCGGGATTGGGGTGTTGTTGAGGCTGACTGGAACTCCGGCAAACAGCGTCAGTGGACTCCCTGCGGGAAGCCACACTTTGCCGTTGCGTGGTTCCTCCTTGGACGTGCCCGCAGCATTGTTGTAGCGCACGCTGATCTCTTGATTGTCATCGAAGTCGCAGAAAGCGGTCGCGCTGTGCGCATCCGAATCCTGTTTCTGAGCGTAAGCTGCGTTGGCAACGAGCACTTGCCCGAGAACGACAATACAAATTGCCGGCGCGCGCATGTTAGAAGCCTCCCTGGGTACGTTCCCGTTTCCAACAAATCATTGTACGTCGGAGTCCCGATCGCGAGAGGGAAAAAGCGGCTGGACTGCAATTAGCGGCCCGGCCCCTAGGAAACCACGTTCATCCACGCAGGTCCGGAGCCAACGGCCTTCCTCTGTGTTCCCCTGTGGCCTCTGTGGTCAACGTTTTTGCGAACAGGCCCTCATTCCCGCCGGGTAACCCTTGCGCCGGTCGTGCTTGGTCTTCGGTGACGTTCTCTTTCCTACCCTGCGTTGTTAACGTGACAAGGCACGAGGAAAGGCTGGATCCAACCATTATGGCAAACGCGGCAAAGCCTGTCTCTAAACTGAGACTTCTCTACAGCGAAGGGGATGTGGAAGTATTGGCCTCGCAAGCCGCCTCCATTCAAAAGGCGGGCTACCAGGTGGAAACCGCCCCGGACCGGAAGACCGTTCAGGAGGCGCTACGCCAGGGCACGTTTGACCTGGTGATTCTGGGGCCAACTCTCACCAAGAACGACCGCCACCATCTCGCGTACATGGTCAAGAAGGCGAACCAGACCACCCGCGTGCTGGTAATGCACACCGATGGCGAGCGTCACCCCGCCGTCGATGCCAACCTGGACACCGGTTGCAGCATCGACGCCGTGCTGACAAAGATCTCGGCTCTCTGGACATCGGAAGCCGCATTCACCCGCGCCGCTTCCGCCGGAAAATAACCGCGCCTGCGCATGAACGCCCGTTCCCTATGCGTTTCGGGAGGGCATGGCTTCAGCCATGCCGTTCAGTCCGAAATCGATGGCTTTAGCCACTGAGGGAGTTCTTAGGGCAGCAGAATGAAGCACCTCCTTAGGCACGAATCAGAACCCTAAACTGTGGGACAAACCCCACTCTTTTTGACACCCGCAGCCCTCATCCCACGCTTTCCGGTAGAATATCCGCGAAAATCAATCATGGCCAACCGCAAGACCATCTACGTCACCCTTGCCGGTCTGCCGCTCTCCTTCCACTTGGAGTGGCCGTTCCGCAAATCTACCTCAGGAGCCGACTTTTTCTTTTTGCACGCCGACGTCCTCCTCGAGAACTCCTCCGGGCTGCACGCGCCCGTGGCCGTGAACCTCTCCGCCACCGTGCGTGAGGTCATGCCTTCGCTCGAACCGCAAGACGCCGAGGGCCCCGTGATCAATTCTCTGCGCAAAGAAGTGGACCGCAGGCAACTGGAGTTCGTGAAGTCCGGCAAGCTGGTGCCGGTGAATTTTTCCAGCCGCCAGTGGGATTTCAAACGCAACCAGTGGGTTTTTGGCCGCGCCAGCGACGAAGACATATTGCAGATGCTGGCCCGTAAGGTTTACTGGCAGGCCCGCCTGGTGGGCGGAACCGTCTGGCTCGGCGATCCCACGGAGGCGCTATACGTGGAAACCACACCTGTCCATGTTTTGGAACTCACCCGCAAACTCCAAGACCAGAAGCTGATCAAACTGGAAAATGATCTTGCCGTAGCCGAACCCGCCCTGATGGACCGTGCCGAACAGTTCGAATCCGACATGCGCGCGGCGCTGGGAGAACTAGAAAAGAAGCATGCCTTCGAAAGGGGCTGACAAGTTCCAGGCCAGTGTTCAACGCTTCTATCAGGCGAAGGCAATGCGATCACAAACCGATGATTCGGCGAAAGCGACTTGACTTTTGTCAGCACCGCCGTCTTTGAGTCCATCAGCGTGGATGGTGAGCACCAATCTCGGCATTGACCCGCATGAACCATCCGGCTTCCGCCCCCTGCCACGTCCAGGGGAACACAGGGTCCGCGATCAGGTACCGGTTGCGGATGGTGGTGATGTAACGGTCGACCCTCGTTTTGTCTTGGGTAAGGAATGCTGCATAGGAAACCACCACCCAGGGAAATCTGTCCTGGGAATTGAAGGATAGATCCACCCAGCCCGGCCAAGCTTTGTTGAAAGCCGCATACACGATCCTGGATGGAGAGCTGCCGGGAGCGATGACACCCTGAACCATGGGGTAGAGTTGTGCTACCGAATCCGGGTACCAGGTCTTGAGGTCGGGGGCTTCCGACCCAGCATACGGATAGTACAAGCCGCTATTCCGAAGGTAGAGTACGCTTTGGATTCCCGCGCGGACGGCACGGGCATGGGCCGCGTACCAACTCGCAGCATCCGCATCACCCCAAGCCTGCGCAGCAAGACGGGCAAAATCCATCAAGCCGCGATAGTCTTCGGAGTTGTCCATCAGATATTCCACCGGGTCAGTTGGCAGGGCATAGACCAGCCCATTGCTCTGCTGCAGGTTGGTGATGACGTTGCCGATGACGTTCAGGTTGTACTGGCCAACCGTATCCTTAATGAACCATTGAGCACCGGGATCGCCTGTGTTCCAGAGCGCCTCTGCAAGAGACAGGAAGGTGGCGGCGTACGAATCGGCAGAATCGAACGTGTCCAATGAGGCTTCCGTCATCCCGGCGACGTTGTAGTCGTAGACTGTGCCGTACTCGCCCCACCGGTCAGGCCAATTGAAATGGGCGATGTACCAACTCATCCAGGCTTCAACCTGAGGAATCCTGGTCCTGTCTTCCAACCAGCCGATCGCCGCGAGGTTCGCGAAGTAGGGTTCGATTTCGGTCGAGGTATAGAGGATCCCGCCGTCAGGAAGTTGCTGCGTGGCAAGCCACGCAGAGGTCTCGGTGATGTCCCGAGAGTAGTTCTGCGCATGGGCGGAAACGATCGCAGCCCATGAAGCGATGAGCGCGAAGACTAAGGAGAGCATCCGCATGAACATAGAAGTTCAGAGTCCCAGAGTAACTCTTTTCGTGGCGCACAATCGGTCACGGTCGAGCCGGTAGCGAGACTATCTGTGCCGCGTGTTCAGCTTGTCGAGTGCGCGTTTCAACTCTTCAAGCTTCTGTCCAGCTTCGCCGAGTTTGCCTTCCGCCGTCAGGCGCTGGTAGTCTGCAAGGTCTTTGGCGGCTTCCGCGATGAGCGCGTTAAGATCCGCGGCGGGCTGGGGTGACGCAGCGGATGTTGGTGTGCTTCGCTGCGACTCCGCCGGGACTGCCGCAGCGCTCGGTGATGGAGCAGTCAAGGACGACACTGTTCCGCCAAAAAGGGACGCCATCGCCGATTCGAAGGTTGGTCCATACGCCAGCCGATCCTGCAGTGCGAGCACGACCAGACGTAACTCCGGCATCGGACTTCGTTCAGCCTGCAAGTAAATAGGTTCTGCATATAACAGCGCTTTCCCAGTCGGAATCACCAGCAGGGCCCCGCGCCGCACGTGCGAGCCTTGCTGATTCCACAGGGTCAATTGTCCAGAAAGTTGCGCATTCTGATCGATTCGGGCCTCGATCTGCAGCGGTCCGTCGACCAACTTCGTTTTGGGAAAGTTGTAGACCACCGACGTACCGTACTGTGCGCTGTCGCTGCGCCCGGCGATCCAGCCAATCAGATTGTTCCGGTTAGCCGGGGTGAAGGGCAGAATCTCTGCGAACTCCACGCCGCTTTCGCCCGGCAATTTCATCAGCACAAAGTTCGGCTGCATCGCCTGTGTCGTTTGCTCCCCTCCCTCGCTCATGCCGACTTCCGTGGCCACCGTCCACAGATCTTCACGGTTGTAGAACGCTTCCGGATCCGTCATGTGATACAGGCCGTAAACCTCCGCCTGTAGTTTGAGCAACAACTCGGGGTAGCGCACGTGCTTGCGCAGCCCCGCCGGCATCAAGGCCGCATCCTTGAATAGATTCGGGAAAATGCGGCGGTAGCCTGCGATGATCGGATCCTCCGTATCGAAGACGTAGAAAGTCGTCGTGCCATCATAGGCGTCGATGACCACCTTGACGCTGTTCCGCATGTAGTTGATGGAATTGTTGTCGAGACGGTAATGGGTCGAGTACGGATAGCTGTCTGAAACCGTGAACGCATCCATGATCCACGACAGCCGGCCGTCGTCGCCGAGCACGACGTACGCATCCGGATCGTAAGTGAGGAACGGCGCTAACGCCGATACGCGGTCCCGAATGTTGCGACGCATGAGCAGACGGCTATCCTTGTTCACGTCATCGCTGAACGGTAGCTTCGCGAGGTCGCTTTGGTCGAGCGCGATGATCATGCGGCGCAGGAACCCGCCGATGACAATTCCGCCGTTGCCCTCGTAGGACGTTAGATTGTTGCTCTCGCCCTGCGGGTAGTTGAATTCTTTCTGCCGCGTTTTCACGTAGACGTCAGTATTCGTCAACTCGCCGAAATAAATCTCCGGGCGCGTCACGCTCAGACCACGCACCGTGCTCTGGACCGGCATGTTGCTCAGAATCAGCGTGGGCAGCCCTTCCGCCGTGAACCCATTGACTGGGTTCATGGTGATGCCATAGCCGTGGGTGTAGATCAGCTTCTCGTTAATCCAGTTGCGGCTGCTCTCCGGGAGCTTATCGACGTTTAGCTCGCGCGCGGCGAGCATTACCTCGCGAGTCGTGCCGTCAATGTCATATCGATCAATATCGATGACGGGGAAGTCGTAGTAAGTGCGGATTTCCTGAATCTGACGCAGCGTGTCCTGGAGTGCGCGCCAGTCCCACAGCCGGATGTTCTGAAGTGTAGCCTGATTGTTCTGTGGATCAGCCGCCTCGACCGTCGTCTCAGCGGGAAACTCGCGCTGCGAGACGCGGTTCAATCGGTAGGCCTGCCGGGTCAACTCGGTGTTGAAGACAATGTAGGGCTTCTCGCGAACCAGTTCGTTCGGTTTGACGACAAAGCTGCTGACGTACCAGCCGACTGCTTGAACCGCAACATAACAGACCGCAGCCGGAAGGATCGCTGCAGCCAGCCAGTGCCCGCGTGGCACCCGCACGGCGTTGACGACTGCGATCACCGCGCCCAGAACGAACGCCGCGCAGACGACGAGCATTCCTGTGAGCGTGACGTGCGCGTCCGTATAGGTCACGCCCCCAAAGATCGTATGATCGTCGAGCAAGAGTTCGAACCGGCCGATATATGCACGCATTGCGAGGATCAGCAGCAGAAACGCAAACGTGATCGACAGCCCGCGCCAAGGTAACGTAACGTGGCGGCTGAGACGCCCGGCGAGCACACGGGCTCCGCCCGTGATGAGGATGAAGAAAACGGAGAGTGCACAGGTGATCACGGCGAGCGTAAGCAGCCAGCCGGCGATGAGCTGCCACGCCGGCAGGGTGAATAGAAAGAAGTTCAGCGGCTTGCCGAAAATCGGGTCCACGACGCCACCAGTGGTGCCGGGGGCGTACCAAAAGAGCGCGAGCGCCGGCCACTCGACCATCATGCCGGCGCCGGTGGCAACGGCGATAACGAGCGAAACGCCGAGCGCAATGAGGCGCAGCACGGGTTCAACCGGCAGCTTCAGCGTTTGTCCGCCGATGTAAATCGTGTGGCCGCTCGGCAGATCGGGGAGATGCGCC
>JBKQLO010000083.1:0-89136 GCA_052147055.1 Terriglobales bacterium | reverse complement strand
CGATCATAAGCAGAAATGCCAGTCGTGACTCCGTCGCGGGCGTCAATGGCTTCGCAGAATGCCGTGCCGTAGTTCGAGGTGTTCTCGGCCGTCATGGGGCCGAGGCGCAGGTGGTCGAGTCGTTCTTCCGTCATGGCCAGACAGACCAGCCCGCGGCCGTACTTGGCCATGAAGTTGATGGCTTCAGGCGTGACCTTTTCGGCGGCCAGGGTCAGATCACCTTCGTTCTCGCGATCCTCGTCGTCTACGACGACGATCATGCGTCCGGCGCGAATCTCCTCGATGGCGGTGGGAACATCGGCGAATGCGGATTGGGAGGCCATATGCTGAAATTGTAGCAAAGGCGTGTAGGCGCGGGCGTCCCCGCCGTGCTAGAGGCTGCTCATCACTAAAACGCAAAAAAGGCCGCCGTTAGGCGACCCTTTAATCTTGCGGTGCCTGCTTTACAGCGTGGATTCGATTTCAAATCCCCACGCCTCGAGCAGCGGTTCCGGGATGTACTTGGAATTCTTGTTGCGTCGCGCCCACTCGCGCAGCCGGGTGGATCGCAGATACTGGTCCGGCGAGAGCTTGTACTCCCGCACGACCTGCTCAAACTCGGTGATGGTGGGGACAATAGGGCCAATCGGCTCTGGCTTGCCCCAGTTGGGATTTCCGCGTCGCTTAGCCATAAAGAATGATGTCCTCGGGTTTAATTGCCGACCACAATACTTAGATTCATCCGGTCTGGCCCAGGTTTCGTACCAATTCCCACACCCAAGAACCTCTGGGCGATACCGCAACCCTAAAGCTGGCCGGAAGTCAATGATTCTATGGGTGTTCGTGATGAAAGTCAACAGAAATCTTCATCCCGACCCGAACCATTTCTCCGTAAATATCTGAGAACAAAACCCGATCCCATTCTAGTTCGACTTGTCTGGCTAGGTTCGCTCAAGGTTGAGCGCCACCTGTACAGTCTGGCTGGATTACGCCCGTAACCCACTGGCCTCGGGGCTTCATTGACCACGCCCCTCGCTAAACCTACATTGCCTATAGGGGGTTCCACGTGAAGGACATCCACGAAGTACTGCGCCAGAAGCAGGCCCAGCAGTCGCAACTGGGCAAACAGATCGAAGCTCTGCAAGCCGCCGCCGAGCAGATTCGAGGCGTTGCTCACCTGCTGAATGAAGAAGAAGACGGGGAGAGCGAAAACGCAGGAACGGATTGATCCCGCCTGGATGGTCACCGTATGAACTTGAATGCGCTGGTTCTTTGCACCGACGACAAGATCATGCGGGTTCTACGCCGCGTGCTGAGCGATCTCGAAGTTGGGATCGAGACCTGCATCGATGCTGACTCTGCCGTCCGCCGGCTGACCCGCGCCCGATTCGAAGCCGTGGTCGTGGACTGCGTTGACGAGGACATGGCGGCGAAGGTTCTCAGCAGCGTTCGTTCCGCTCCCTGCAACAAACGTGCGATTGCCGTCGCCATGATTGACGGCCAAAAGGCGGTACGCAGCGCCTTTGCCCTGGGTGCGCACTTTGTCCTCTATAAGCCGGTTAACTTCGAGCGCGCCCGATCCAGTTTCCGCGCCGCCCGTGCGCTCATGAAGTGCGAACGCCGCCGCAACGTGCGCGTGCCGATCGAGCTTCCCGTTACACTCTCCGCCGGAGCCGACCAGCAACGGATTACAACCCTGGATCTCAGCGAGGGGGGAATGGCGGTCCGGATCCCCCGTTATATCCCCCAGAGTCGTGGAGTGCGCATCAAATTCACTCTGCCCGGTGTCGATTACCTTGTCGAGTGCGCCGCCGAAGTGGCGTGGAAAAATCCAGGTTCCCAAACTGGAGTGCGCTTTCTCGATCTGTCCCATGCACATCGCCAACAGCTCAAGGCATGGCTGGCCCGCCATTCTCCGGAAATCGAACCCGACGATCCTCCCATCGGTTGCAAACTCACGGATGTAAGTGCCGCGGCCTGCTACCTGGAAATGAGCTCACCGTTTCCCGCGCGCACCCGGGTGGTGCTGACGATGCAGAGGGGTGAGTCCCGCTTGTCGGTGGACGGCGTCGTCCGCGTGATGCACCCCGAAATCGGCATGGGAATCGAGTTTAGGCAAAGCACCGAACAGCCCGAACAAACCGAACAAACCGAAAAGTTCGTTCAAGCAATGAAGGCGGGGACAGCACCGCTGGAATTCACCGTCCTGCCTGAAGGCATGGACGACGAAGATGTATTAGGTACTGCGGTGGAGATGCCAGCGCTGAGCGAAGACCCATTACTGAACCTGTTCCACCGCAGCACGGAATTTACCACTGAGACCTTCCGCGAAGAATTGCGCAATCAACGCCGCGCCGGTTTGGACAGGCAGTCTACCTGCTCTGCTGCAGGTTAACAGTCTTTTCTGGGAATATTCTCTGGAGAGATTTCACTGGCGATGTGCCGCGGCGGTTGAGTCCTGCTATCCCCAGGAAAGAATCGGGCTCCGGTGGTCTGGAGCCCAAATCCTGATATTTCCTGCACGTTCTACTTCACGTTGACGACACTGAACAAACCCTCAGAGTACCCTCCCGGTCCCGAGGTCAGAAAGAGTTGGTTGGTTTTCCCGTTGTTTGGCGAACCTCCGCCAAAGATCAGCGACCACAAGCCTTCGAAAGACACCGCCGATTTCCCGAGGAGCTTCCCGGTGGTGGGATTGAAGGCGTTGATGAAGCCATCACCCAGGTTCCCAACCAGGAGCGCTTTGCTGGCGGAGCCGAAGTTTGACGGCGCCAGCGCCACTCCCCACGGGCTATGCAGGTTCCCGCCGGAAATGAGGGTCTTGATCTTGGTGCCGGCAGTGCTAAAAATGTCGACCACGCCGCCACCCGTGCCGTTGGTAAAGGTTACGTAGAGCTGGCCACCGATGTTCACGACGTTGTAAGGGGCGGAACCGGTGGGAAGGCTGGTGTCCGTAAAGGAGCCCACCAGGTTATAGCTGCTGTCGTAGATGTCCACCTTGTTATTAAGGTTGTCGGCTGCAAACAGGAAGTTGGCGCTGTTGCTGACCCCCAATGCCAGACCCGTGTACCACGCGCCCGTGTTATTGACCGCAATCACGGCCGTAGTTGCATTGACGGTGGGACTCCAGCCGCTGATGGTGCCGTCAAAAGTTGCGAAGATGAACAGAGGCGATCCAGACTGTCCGTTTTGCGTGACCTTAAACTGCCCAGTGCCGTTGTAAACCTGCCCCGTGGGCGACCCCGTGCCGCTACCGGAGGACGAAGGAATGGTCACCACTGTCGGCTGCTTTATGCCCTGCGCGTTGTAGAGAGTGGACAATCCGGTTGCATTGTCACTCACCCAGAACGGGCCGCCCGAGGCGTAAGAAATCCCCCAGGCATTCACCAGCGACGTGTCCTGATGCTGGGCCTTTCCCGCCTGGCTGGAGACGAGGTTGGTAACAGTATACTGCGCGAAAGCAGAGCTCGAAATCATACCCAACGCGACTACCAGCAACGCGCTGAATGCCACGATCCGGCCCATCCTATTTTGAACCACCATGGTGCTTCTCCTTTGTTGAACAAGAGTGAAAGGTAGGGGCCTATGCCCAGGAAACTGCAGAACCGGGTTCAAACCAAACTCACCCCGAACCCAAGGCATTCTCCTGCTTCCCAGCCATCCTTATGTCAAGGATTTGTAAAATTCTCTTGCTGATTGAGCGGAAGACACGGCCTGCTTGTGGCTAGGGACTTTTGTCTCACGAAATCCGAGCGCAGGCGCGCTGGGAGCGTTGGCCTCGATGGGAGTGCCGCGAGGCGACCTGGAAATTGCGCCAGCCGCTGAAGGCCCGGCGCTTATGATGCTCAGGCCAACAGACATCTTAAGAAATAGTTTTTCGAGTCCGGGTCAAACAACATGCGCCAAATGAACTTTCGGCCAGTCGCTGCCAATGCACGGGACAGCAGGGTCCGGGCTGGCACTTTGGCTCCGCCCACCTTCACCATCGTGGTCTGTAAACTCATGGGAAACACGCCGAGTTTAACCTTGGTATGGGTGCGCTCGGTTATTTGTAAGCAAATCAGCTCAATCGTCTGGGACGCGCTTCTCTGCCGATGGACAAGAGTGACGGGCAAATCGAAGAAAACTTCTTGCCGTGAAATATGGCCCATTGCGTCGTAAGCTGAGGTGCCCACAATGTCGAACCTCTGCTCCGCAGTTTTTCGTAGGTCGAATCTGCCGGGATTGTTACTTCGGTTGTACGCGTCAACCAACAGTTGCAGGGTGGCTTGTTCATCAGGCGGTGAGTTTGGCGCCAGTCCGTTGGGGAAGTCCAGATTGAAAGCCCCGCCGCCGGGATAGTGAACCTGGGAACCGGAGTCGGCGCTCCGATGCTGGGGAGGATTCGTTACCTCCACGAGATCTAGTTTCGATACGTATCGTGGGTCCTCGTAGTTAACCAACCAACCATATTCTCTCTGGAGTGCGTCCAAGGCCTGCGCCAATGGACGCGGGTCGTTGGCAGAAAGGTGAACAGTTTCCCCGGCACGGGAAATCTGGGCGCGACTCACGTAATTATTTTCTCCAGCAGTTTGCGAGAAGCCGCTCGAAAACGCCAGCACACCTAAGCCAACTAAAAAGCAAAGGCGCATTCTCATCCTCATTCTCATACGACCCCTTGATGTTTCCCATGGACCTGGAATGCCGCCGGTCTGTAGCCAGCGCCAGTCTTTTCCTCGCTCAAACTTGTGCTTTTCGCCCTCGTCAACTTTACTCACCTCGACATCTGAGGCACCGCCTGGTTCGAGAGAGAGTAAAGCAAGAACGGACCGGGTAGCCAGGAAACTTCATAAACTAAGTGATTAGTCCATTCGGGCACATCGACAACATCCGAAAACCATTCAAACGAAGCGGTTTGCCCAAGCAATTGGGCAGACAGTGGCGTCCGCTCAGAATCCACCGCGCCGATCAGATCGGTTCGAGTACGCACGGTTCAGGAGGCAACATCCTTCCTGTCAACAAAGTCGGCGAAGTTCCAGTTGAGTTTGGCGCCTCTCGGTCAAGAAGTCCGGCTGCCGGGCAGTGATCTCGATCTGGCTACAGCGGACTAGCCATAGCGCCTAATACAAATGGGCTAAGGCGCGAAAACGCTGGATTAGCGCTGGAAAGCCCTTGACAAGGAGTTACGAGATCGGTGAGAATCCGGTGCTGATTCCAGGTGAGGGTACCGCTTTACTCCCCCGAGTAAGAGACTTCGAGTGTGTCTCCCTTTTAGCGGAAATCTAGTTTAGCCGTGTTTCATTATTGTTTCTACTCCACAGCTTGCGTGGAAGCTGTATTCCCCCTGGGGCAAGAAATTGCGGCAGAACCAAATCGCAAAGAGAGGCCAGGTATAATGGCGTCCAACCTTGCACGAGACGATGCGGACTTCGCAAAAGCTGATCTCTCCATTCTCGCCCGGCCGGGCCTGGTGGTGGTGGATCGCTCATTGAATCTGGTCGCCTCGAATCTCGAAGCCATCCAGATACTCACATTTCCATCTCCCCCGGACAAGATTCCCAACCTCGAGGGCTGGCTCACAAAGCGAATCCGCGGCGGTCTGGTGGATCGCCGGTCGTCGGCTCCGCTCAGCTTCGTCGAGCAGTTCAAGTCCGCAAAAAGAACGTACTATTGCCGGTCCTTTCCCATGAACCTCAGCGGCAATGCCCAAGTGCCAAATTGTCCCGCGCTGGTGCTCTTGCTGGAAAGGAGCACCAATGGAGCGGTGAAGCTGGCCGAGATCTGCATGCGTTTCGGTCTGACGCCGCGTGAGTTGGAGACGGTGAAGTTGCTCTTTGAGGGTCTGACCAGCAAAGAAATCGCGGATCGGATGAAAATCAGCCCCAACACCGTTAAAGCTTTTCTGCGGCTGGTCATGGTCAAGATGGGGGTTTCAACCCGATCCGGCATCGTTGGAAAAATTGCCGGCTCGAAGCAAACCTCCGCGCAACCGACATTCAGGCAAAGCGGTTGGTAAGAGACTGAATGGCGGAACAGGCGGATTTGGAACCTGACGGGAATTCCTCTAGAGCAGATTCTCGCAACCGCCCCCCAAAGCCCCAACGCCGCTCTGTGTCTGGTCATGGTCAAGATGGGAGTTTCGACCCGACCCGGCATCATCGGAAAATTGCCCAGGGTTCAAGCACTGATGTCCGCACGGCCGACATTCCGCGTAGCCCGGCGGGCTAGTCGAGGATGTAGCGTAGATGGATTAGTACATCAGGGCGATTGGGAACACGGGGACTAGCGCGTACAGTCTTCCTGCGCCAACAGCCGAGCGTCCTCCCCCAGCCGGCAGCGCAATCTGAAGGAGGAAAAATGTCTCGAACAAAATTGCTAGTTCTGTGTACTTTGGTGGCATCGTTGGCCTTGTTCGTCGGGACCGCCTCGGCAGCGGTCGCAACCACAGCGGATGTGTTCAGTGTGGACTACTTCGCGAACGCCAACACGAGCGGCGCTCCGGATGCCACACTGCGCATCGTTCATCCCGGCGTGGCAGCTGGAAACCTGTGCGCGGACATCTATGTATTCGATACCAACGAAGAGATGTCTGAGTGCTGCAGCTGCACCATCACACCCGATGGTATCCTGACGCTGTCCGTAGATGGCGATCTCACCAGCAATCCCCTCACCGGCGTGATCCTAGGCAGTGGCGTGCTTAAGATCGTGTCGGCCGCCACCAGTGGCGGACTGTGCCCCCTGCCAACTGCGCCCGCCCCCACCGCGGACCTGCGTGCATGGGCTACCCACATTCAGAACAGCGCCTTCACCATCACGGAGAATGCTTCTCAGGCAGCGCCTCTAAGCCTGTCCGAGGGCAAAGCTCTGGCGGCGCAATGTTCCGATATCAAGGGAGCCGGCAGCGGACATGGGGTTTGCGCCAATAGCGCCGCTTTAGCGGCAATTTGCAACAACTAAGCTAGAGGCGCTCGGAGAAACCCACGATGGTCGGCCCACCCTGTAGCCGGGCCCTCCACCTTTACTCGCCAGACCGGAAATCCCCCAGTTTCCTGTCTGGCGATGTTTTCACCCTGAACTGCTCTACCAAATCTTTCTGTCTTTCGATTAAGGGGAGGAATTTATGCGATTCTCGCAGGCATTTTTAGGCTTCGGGTTAGGTGTGACGCTGGCTCTGCTGGGCACTGGAAGCGCGCTTGCCCAGACCAGCACAGACGTGGTCGCTCAGATAGGAGCGGTCAAGCTGACGATGAGCGATCTTGAGCAACAGGAATCAGCCAAGCTGCTGCAGGCTCGCTATGATTTTTATCAAGCTGAGAGTAAGGCGCTCGACGATCTGATCGACAAGACCTTGATCGAGCAAAAAGCCAGCAGCCAAAACCTCACCGTCGACCAGCTTCTCGACCGCGAGGTGAAGTCCCAGATCAAAGACCCGACCGAAGATCAACTCAAGATCTTTTACGAGGGTCTGGAAACCGACCAGCCGTACGAAGCCATGCGGGGAAGGATATTAGACAAAATCCGGGCGACGCGAACCAGCAAAGCGCGCCTCGCATACATCAAGACGCTTCGTGCGGAATCCAACGTGTACGTGACTCTGGCCCCGCCGAGTACGGTGGTGGATCTGGAAAACGCGAATGTGCTCGGGTCGAAGGACGCGCCGGTGGTGTTGGTTGAATTCGCCGACTACGAGTGTCCTTATTGTCAGAAGGTCGCGCCTGCCATCAAGAAACTGCGGGAGGAACTCGGGGGCAAACTCGCCGTGGCGTACAAGGACTTTCCTTTGCCCATGCACGCGCACGCTGAAAAAGCTGCGGAAGCCGTGCGCTGCGCTGGTAAGCAAGGCCAGTTCTGGGCTTTCCATGACGAACTGTTTAGCAGCAAGGAATTGGACATCGACCAACTCAAGGCTCAGGCGCGCGCTTTGAAACTGGACTCGGCGGCATTCGACAAATGCCTGGATACGGGCGAGACAGCTGCTGTCGTGCAACAGGATCGTGAGCAAGGCTTGCGCCTAGGGCTGAGCGGTACTCCCAGCTTTTTTGTGAACGGTCACTTCCTCAGTGGCGCGCTTGACTACGATGCTCTTCGCAAGATCGTTGATCAGCAACTCGCGCAGCCACTTAACCAGGCGGCCATAACGGCAAACCGATGAGTGCGATCCGGAATGGCGCGAAGGAATAGCGGCTGGAGGAGGGGCGACCGGGTGGAAAAAAGTGAGCGCGCGATAAGCCAGCGGAAACAGGCGAACACAGCCATAATCTGCGACATCATTCGCCTGCAAATACGCTTGCGAGCAGTTCTAGCGAAACTGGATGCATCACCCAAGCGAAAGCTGTGGCAAACGTTAAGTGGTGCCCGGGGCCGGAATTGAACTGGCACGGGACGCCTCGAAATTCGTAGATTCCCGTTCCGTCACTAGCGAAGCCGTGGCAAAAGAAAACCCGGATCGTGATTCACGATCCGGGGTACGTATCACGTGCGACCGTCTCTTATTTAACGGTCAGCGGGAATGTCTGGTTAGCCGTCGTCGTGCTGGTCTTGGCCGTAACTGTGACGGTATACGACGCGGCTGTGGTGCCTGCGGTGCCGCCTCCGCCAGTACCCCCGCCGCTGCTACTGCTGCCGCCTCCACAAGCCACCAGGAACAGGCAACCGGCAATGGCACAGAAGATCAAGAAGTAGCTCAGCAACCTCCGGCGACGAGATGCGCCCATGCCGGCCGTGCTCAACAGCATTCCAGGCAAGAGCAGCCAGATGGCGTACATCGGAGCGGACCGGCGGACGATGCCGGGTGCGAGCAGCGCGCCCGACGTTGCCGCCACCGTCTTGACGGTGAGGGTGGACTTGGTAGTTCCAGGCGTCAGCGAAGTTGGGCTGAGTGAGCAGGTGGGGGGCACGGTCGTTGCCGGCGTTACCGCACACGTCAGGTCAACCGTGGCAGCAAGTCCGTTGCCGGGTGCAATGGTGATCGCAGCGGTAGCGGAGGCTCCAGCCGAGATGGTCGGGGAAGAGAGTGTCCCCGTCTTCGCCAGCGTGAAGTCATCCCCTGTTCCGGAGAGATCGATGGTTTGAGGGCTGCCCGCCGCGTTGTCCGTCACCATTAGAACGGCGTTGCGCGCGCCCGCTGCCGACGGCGTAATGGTGACGTTGATGGTACAGGATCCAGGGCCGGGAACCGACGTGCAATTGTTGGTCTGAGCGAAGTCGGCTTTATCTGCCCCGGAGATGGCAACGCTGCTCACCACGACCGCGCCACTGCCGGTGTTGGAGAAAGTCACCGGGATAGCTGCGCTCTTGGTGTTAAGCGCCTGAGCCGGGAAGGTCACGCTGCTGGGCGACAGGGCTACACTCGGCAGAGTCCCCGTCCCGAACAGGTCGATGGCTTGTGGGCTTCCCGCCGAGTTGTCCGTGACCATTAGGACGGCACTGCGCGCGCCCACGGCCGAGGGTGTAATAGTGACGTTGATGGTGCAGGAGCCGGGGCCGGGAACCGATGTGCAATTGTTGGTCTGGGCGAAGTCGGCTGCGTTCGCTCCGGAGATGCCGATACTGCTAACGGTCAGGGCGGTTCCGTTACCCTCATTAGACAAGGTAACCGGGATGGGCGCGCTCTTGGAGTTAAGGTCTTGAGCGGGGAAGGTAACGCTGGCGGGCGTGACGCCGGCGAGCGGAGCGGTGAAGACCAGTCCCGTGACCTTGCGGGCTCGCCAATTCCGAGTGTCGGCGATGATAAGGTTTCCGAATGGGTCCCCGGCCACATCAGTGGGGTTGGCCAGTTCAGCAGCGGTAGCCGGACCGCCGTCGCCAGAGAAGCCGATGTTCTGACCGGCGTCAGCGACAGCATTGATGATGCCGCCGGTCACTTCCCGGACGGAAAAATCCTGTGTATCTGCGATAAAGACATTGCCGGCGTAGTCGACGAAAACGCCTTCGGGTACATCCAGTTCGGCATCGATTGCCCGACCGGTATCTCCGCAGTTGGTCGTGCAAGCCACACCCGTTCCAGCAATGGTAGCAATGTCACCAGCCGGAATGCTTACGCCTTCGACCATGACGCTACTGGATTGCGCGTTCACGACCCGAACGCGATTGTCGCCGGCATCCGCAATGTAGACATTCCCCGCGCTATCCAAGGCAACGCCAGTCGGAAGACTAAGCAGCGCGCTCGTGGCCGGGCCGCCATCGCCACACGCAGCGGTTGAAGGAGTGCAGTCGCCGCTCGGACTAATGTCCAGAGTTCCGGCAACGGTCATAATGTCCCCAGCCGGAATACTCACACCCGCGACCGTGATGGTGTTGGACTGCGTGTTCACCACTCGAATCGTATTGTCGCTGGTATCCGCGATGTAAATGTTGCCGGACTTATCCACGAATACCCCGTTCGGCTGATTCAACTGCGCGTTGGCAGCTGGGCCGCCGTCACCGCAGGGAAGGGTGGTGCAGGCGGTAGTTCCGACGATGGTCAGAATATCTCCGGGCGGGACGATCAGTTCAGAAGGAAGCCCGGCATAAAAGGTCATCGGTGTCGATTGATTGTTTACCACTCGAATATCGTTACCGTTATTGCCGGCCTCGACAATGTACAGGTTTCCGGCCGCGTCAAGGGCGGTCTGGGTGGGACCATAGAGGTGTGCCGAGTTGGCCAGAACGTGGTCGCCACAGGGAAGCACCAGACACCCTACAGGCGTGGTAATGATGCCGCTCGTGGAAACCTTACGGATCACGCTGTTTCCGGTATCTGTGATGTAGACGTTCCCGGATGGGTCGGAAACTACACCTTGCGGACTGCGAAGTTCTGCGTCAGTCGCCATTCCTGGGATCACAGGTGGGCCCTGGCTGGCGTCACCAGAGAAAGACGTGTCCAGCAAAATTCCCATCGTAGTGTTGATGTTTCCGCCCGGTACTGCGGTGCGGATCGCGTCGTCGTTCTGGTCGGCGATCAGAACGTTTCCGTTATCCAGCGCAAGCCCGGTCGGGGCCCAGAGGTCAGCGCTAGTGGCCGACCCGCCATCGCCGCACGGTGCAAGGTTGTAGAAGCACTGAGTTCCGATACCGGCGATGGTGGAAATCTTGAAGGTCGAATTTGAAACCAGGCGAATCCTGTTGTCATTGGTGTCGGCAATGTAAATGTCTCCTGAGCTGTCCGTCAGCACACCGACGGGCCCGTTCAGGTTGGCGCTGGTGGCCGGGCCACCATCGCCGCACGCGGCTGTTGAGGTTGCGCAGGCGGTTGCGCTACCAGCCACGGTATTGATGTCGCCGAAGGGAATGCTCACTCCGGCCACGACAATCGGGGGCCCGGAGGTCGCCGGGTTAATCACTCGAATGCGTGAGTTGAGGGTGTCTGCGATGTAAATGTATCCGTGGCTGTCCAGAAATACGCCGTCCGGCCGATTGACGGCCGCGCTGTTCGCCGCACCACCATCCCCGCCGAATGTCGAAACATTGGTTCCTGCGATTTTAGCGATGTCGTACGAGGGGATGTTGGCAACCCCTCCCAAGGTTTGCGCAGTACTTTGCGTATTCACCACTTCAATCACGGAATTGCCAGTATCGGCGATATAGATGTTGCCGGCTGCATCCAGCCACACTCCTCCCGGATTATTCAATTCAGCGCCGACTACCGACACCGGGCCCGACCCAGTCGAGTAGCCAAGCGTGCCGCCTACGACCGTCTGGATGGCGCCGGACGGAACCATTAACAGCCCGCCATAAAACGAAATGGCCGATGATTGCGTATTGATTACGCGGATAGCGTTGTTGGGGGTGTCGGCAAAGTACACGTTGCCCGAACCATCTAATGCAATGCCTTCCGGGCTGTTCAGCGAAGCGAGCGTAGCCTGTTGGCCGTCGCCCACGTAGCTGCTGAAAATGTCACCAGCAAGGACGGTCACTGTCCCATTCGAGTCCACCTGAAAGATGCGGTTGGAAAGATTGTCCGAAATGTAGGTCGTACCGCCGTGTTGCACCACTGCCCACGGCGCTCCGATGCTGGAAGAGAGCGCCGGCAGGTTGTTCGGGCCGCCGCCGGCGAGCGTGGTGATTGTATTCTGGGCCTGAGCCACCGCGAGAAACGCGACTAGGAAAACCCCAACTGCTGAAATGGTGAATGGATTCTTGCGCATGGCTGCTACTTCCTCCCGATGGAAAACCCTTGGATTAAACTCGTCCCAACAACTCTGTTCTCCGCCACCCGTTGTGCCGTGGCGAAAGCGGATCATTCAGCCTCCGGACACACGTCCGCCGCCTGCGGATTCCGAAGGATGGCTGCTTTCGATTGTGCGTAGTCACCGTTGTTTGGTTCGGCCAGGGGAGTGACTAACTCTGGGAAACAGAGGTCGAGCAAACCGTTTTTTAACATCCGAGTTGGCAAAAGTCAAAGGAAATAAGCCACTTGGAGACCATAGTCTCCGTCGGGTTGGAGACTAAATGTAGATTCCGTTGGTCCGGCAAAGTAGTGGCATTGTCTGGCGGGTTGATCCAGGGCCATGCGGGCCGCGGACAGCCGACGGAAGAACGCCTGTACCCGCCTAGATTTCGGGGGGAAAACCCGGAAGAAAACCGTCAAAGCGGGTTTCTCAACTGCAACTGGTTGAAAGGCTGGTGCCCGGGGCCGGAATTGAACCGGCACGTTCCTTTCGGAACTCGGGATTTTAAGTCCCGTGCGTCTGCCAATTTCGCCACCCGGGCTGGGACAGGCAACAGCCGAATTCTACAGTACTGTCGAGTGTCACACCCTTAACCTCTTGCGGCCGCCTCCGACAACGGAAGCCAGACTTGAAAGCGGGTGTCGCCGGGTTTCGAATTGACCTGAATGTTGCCTCCGTGCTTCTTTACTATGCGCTGCACGGTATCGAGGCCAAGCCCGGTCCCCTGTCCGACTCCTTTCGTGGTGAAGAAAGGTTCGAAGATGTGAGGGACTACCTCCGGTGGAATCCCCGGACCGCTATCGCCGATCTCGACCACCACACAGTTGTCATCGCGGTAGGTTCGCACCCGCAACTCTCCCTGACCGCCCATGGCATCAATGGCATTGTCGATGATGTTGGTCCACACCTGATTGAGTTCACTCCCGAACGAATTCACCAGAAACGGTACGCGCTGGTAATCGCGCTTTACCACGACTCCGCGTTTCAGCTTGTGATTCAAAATCGTAAGCGTGGTCTCCAGTCCCTTCACCACGTCAACGTTCTGGATTGGGGCCTGGTCCATGTAGGTGTATTCCTTGATGGCCCGCACCAGATCCGAAATTCGCGTGGTGGCGCTTTCCAGCTCATGCAACAAGTTGAGAATCTCGATCCAAGCCGCAATCCGTACCAAGGCAGCGCGCGCGGTGGGAGCGTCGAGGGTTGCGAACACATGCTCTAGAATTTCCGGCTTTACGTTCTTGTGCGCTAAATCGGCCGCCAACTGCCATAAGTCTTCCTGGCCATGGCTGCGCAGCAGAGAATCCAGCCGCTCTTCCAAATCGCTGATGGTCAGCGCGTCGGGCGGGGGATCGTTCGATGCCGCCACCGAATTTTCAATTCTGGCAATCTCGTCTTTTTGCTCAGGGGTCAAGTTGCGCCTGCCCAACTCCTGGCTGGCGTCGCGGATCTTTAGCAGAATCCCACGCAACTGGCTGGCGGCACGAGTAGCCGCCGACGCCGGATTATTCAGTTCATGCGCCAGCCCGGCGGAAAGTTTTCCCAGACCCGCCAATCGGTCGCGCTGTTGTTCCATCCGTGTGGTTTCCCGGATTCTGTCGGACATCAGGCCCACCAGGCGTTTGGTCAGCTCCGGCATTTTTTGCACTAGATCTGGAAACCGCGAGGCAGGAAATCGCAGGGCGCGGCTGTCCGTCTCCGCTCGCCCGCTCACCGTGAACTGCTTCATCCGCGAAAAGGGCAGCACTCCGGTGATATCGCCCGGCTCCAGGTTAAAGATGAAGGTTTCGCCCCCCAGTTCGCCTCGCCCCTGGAGTACGCCTTCAAGCAGCACAAACATCGCGTCGGCAGGATCTCCCTGGCGCGAATACGTCTCTCCCGCTTTGAGATGAAGTTCCTGCGCCTGGCTGAGGAACCAGGTGATCTGATCCTCCGGCAAGTCTGCGAACGCCGGCACCCGCAGCAATTCTGAGTTTTCCGTCATTTATACCTTGCTCAAGTACTGATGAATGAACTGTACCGCAACCGATCCTTCGCCCACTCCCGAAGCCACGCGCTTGACCGAACCGTGCCGCACATCGCCTACCGCAAAAATCCCGGGGACGTTGGTCTCGAGCAAAAACGGGTCTCGATCCAGCGTCCACCCGCTCGGCCTCTGTCTGTCTTGCATCAGATCAGGCCCAGTCATTAGAAAACCGCGTTCGTCACGCTTCACCAGATCTCCCAGCCAGTCGGTTCGCGGCAATGCTCCAATAAAGATGAACATCGAGCTCGCGGGCACGCGCTCTACCTTATTCGTGTCCGAGCACAGCACGGACATCTCTTCCAAGTGGCTTTCGCCGTGGGCTTCCACCACGCTGGCGTGCGTCCACAGCTGAATGTTGGGGGTTGCCTTGATCTGGTCAATCAGATATTGCGACATAGTGCTGGAGAGCGACTCCCCGCGCACCAGAATGACCACGCGCTCCGCGTAGCGGGCAAAGTTCATCGCCGCTTGCCCGGCCGAGTTCGCGCCTCCCACCACATAGACGATCTCGTTCTTGCAAGCCAGCGCTTCCGTGGCCCCGCCGCCGTAATAAACGCCCGCGCCTTGCAGCCGGTCAATTCCCGGAGCGTCCAGCTTCCGCCATTGCACGCCAGTGGCAATCATCAGCGCGTGGCAGGAAATCTCGCTGCCGTCCGTCAGCTTGATGATGCGATACGGCCCCTCAGTTCGCGCCGCAACTGCTTCCTGAGGCGACAATATCTCCACTCCAAAACGCGTCGCTTGCACCACCGCGCGCCGCGCCAGATCACCGCCGCTCAGTCCAGTCGGAAATCCCAGATAGTTCTCAATCCGCGAACTCATCCCCGCCTGGCCGCCGGGAGCTTCCCGCTCGATCATCACCGTGTGCAGACCTTCAGACGCGCCATACACCGCAGCCGCCAGGCCAGCGGGACCTCCACCCACAATTGCAAGATCGTAGAAGTCAGTTTGCGCACGCGTGCGCAGTCCAACTTTTTGCGCAACATCCGCCGGAACGCTCTTCAACAGCTTCGTCCCGTCAGGGAAGAGCACGACCGGAAGACTAGGCGCGTCCGGCCCCAATGCCTCCAGGAGGCGCTTGGTCTCGGGGTCGTTCGCGGTCAGTTCCACATCGATCCACTGGTAGGGAACATGATTGCGCGCCAGAAAATCCCGAAGTTCGTAGGATCGCGGCGACCAGCGCGTGCCCAACACCCGTATGCCCTCAAACGCCGGACGATAGGAAGCCTGCCAGTCATCGAGTAGGTCATCCAGCTGCGGGTACAAATGGTCGGCGGGAGGGTCCCAAGGCTTCATGAAAAAATAGTTGATGCTGGCTTGGTTGATGGCGCCGATGGCGGCATTGGTGTCAGCGTAGGCGGTAAGCAGCGCGCGCTTGGCGTCGGGGTAGATCTTGGTCGCTTCCTGTAGAAATCCGATCCCGTCCATGCGCGGCATGCGCTGGTCCGCCAGCAGCAAAGCCACGCTGTCGTTGCGCAGCTTCAGTTGCCGCAGCAGGTCCAGCGCGCCTTCGGGAGAATCACTACCGATGACGCGATAGTCGGCTCCATAGTGCGATCGCAGGTCGCGCTCAATTGCCCGCAACACATCGGAATCGTCGTCCACACTCAACAGAATTGGTTTCGCCATGCCCCGTCTCGTTTTGCGATGGAGATGATTTTGGCCCGCTCGGCTGCCGGAGTAAAGCCCATTAGATCACTACAACTGCTGCTTGGTTGCGGAATCCGCTGGTCGCTCCTGAGGGACATGTCAGCGTCTTGACTTTTGCTGTTGTTTTTCTTCCTAACCCTAACTCCTGCCATGATTTTGCCGCGTTTCTCTCGCATTTTTCGGCAAAAGCAGATATGCTGTTGTCCAACCAGTTTTCAGATTTGTTAGATTTTAGATCACACCTCCAAGCAGGCGTGTAGGGGGCGCGCATGCGTGGTGTAAAGGCTTGTTATGTCTGGAGAAGTTGACGTAGTGCGAGTTTTCATTTTGGCCGAAAATCGGCTCTTACGGGAAGCCCTCGCCCGTATTCTGAACAAGAAAAGCGACATACGCGTAGTGGGCGCATCCGCCTTCACCCCCGACATCGTGCAACAAATCGCCGGCACCGCAGCCCATGTCCTGCTTTCTGATTCCGCGACGGTAGCCCTTTCCGACCTGCGCCTGGTTCCTGAGGTTCGCGCCGCCATGCCCGACCTTAAGGTAGTGATGGTGGGTATGGAAGCCGGGCAGGGAACTTTTTTGAAAGCTGTACGCGACGGAATCGTGGGTTATGTGTTGAAAGAAGCTTCCGCCATGGAAGTGGCCGCCTGTGTCCGCTCGGTAGCCAACGGTGAGGCGGTTTGCCCCCCGACCTTGTGCATGGCTCTGTTCGAGCAACTGGCCAACCCGGCACCCCAGCCCGCCACCTTCGTTTTCAAGCATGGGCTTGGCCTCACCCGCCGCGAACAACAATTGGTGCAAATGATCAGCCGCGGACTCACCAACAAGGAGATCGCGGCGCAGTTGAATCTTTCCGAGCAAACGGTGAAAAACCACGTCCACCGTATGCTGCGCAAGCTCGGTGCCAGCGATCGCCTTGGAGCGGTCGAGCGATGCCGCGTGCCCGGTGCGGTCGCTTGAGCCAAGTTCCGAACCAGCCGGGCCGGTACTTTTTGGGTACTCATCTGCCCTCAGAAGAGACAGACTGCCATCGGTCAACGTAAACTTCTTGGTACTACACAGTTAGGTTCTCTAGACCGGATTTGAGCCTTACTTTTTCTAGGGTTCTGGGAGAAACTGCGCAGCACGGAGAATATCGTGCAAAAAGTCAAAGTGCTGGTTGCGAACCGGCCACGCTTGATGAAGGATCTGGTTCTGGCCACGGTTGGGGACCAGCCCGATATCGAGATTGTTGGCGAGACCGAAGACGATGCCGAAATCACCGAATTGGTGGAACGCACGCGGCCTGACTATCTGATCATCGCGCTAGAGGAACCGGAAGCGCGGCCAGGCTTGCGGGGATTTCTCTTGGGACGGTATCCCCAGATGAAGATTCTTGCGGTTGCGCCAGAACGTAACAGCGGCATTTTTTATTGGGCTTTTGTCGATATTCGTTCCATGCGCGTGGAGTCGTCGGAACAGGGCATCCTGAGCGTGCTACGAAACAAGCCGGAGTTGGTCGGCACGTGATGGAGTTGCTCTTGCCTGTCCTGGGCTGTGGAGGCGGTTTCGCGACGGTCGTGCGCGACTTCGACAGTCCGGCTGGGTTTGGATAGGACAACCGGCAAGCTGCGCACTATTGGTTGTCGGTGCTTGTGTTGTTTAGAAGTTAATGAAAGTTAACGGGTTTAACTCACATACGCCCTCAAAGTGAGAGGGCGGAGCTGTAGGGAATGGCCGGTCTGGTCATACTGTTCTGCGATTGCCAGTCGCAAGCGACTGCCACATCGGTTACTGTTTCCGTTAACCGGGCTTGTTCAGAGAAATCGTCGCAGCCCCACCAGGCGTCTATCGAGGTTTTATGAAGAACTATCTCAATCACGTCCATATTTCCGGCGGCCTCTTGCCCATAATGCTGGTGTTGCTGACGATCGCGACATTTGGACGCCCACTGTTGGCCCAGAATCAGTCTGAGGAACAGCCACCGTATTACGATCGGACGAAAGCTGTCCCCCAAGACAAGTCTCGCGCCCAACAGGAAGCGGATACATTGGTTTCACTGTCCGCAGACCAGATCATCTCTTTGCTGGGCCAAGAACCCGGATTATTCCTGGAATGCAAGAAGGTGTTGGTGAGAACGGCCTACCAGCAGGGACGTGTAATCGATCCTGGGGATCTCACCGACGCCGCCGTGTTCCGTCTGGTCCAAGAAGACGAGCACGTGCGGGTACTATTCACTCGAGAAATCGAAGATCGTTACTACGTTCGCGTTAAGCCCACCAGGGAAGAGTTGGATCGCCTGCGGAAAGAGGGAAAGATTCAGTTGCCCGACGCAACGACTGCCCAAGCCACGGCGAATGACCTGAAAGAGGCGAAGAACCAGGAGCAGGCGTATTGGCTGCGACACGAGCGCGACTTGGAACCTTCCCTATCGCCCAGCGGCGTGCCTGCCCAGGGAAGCACGGCTGCGCCCAATTACGGAGTTACTCCAGGATATGGTCAGGCACCTGGGTATCGGCCGGAGACGGAGGTTCCGCAACCACTCGGACCGCAACAGTATCCCTCCACGGATCCGCGTCGTTCTCTCCTGCTAGCACAGGGACAGTCTCCAGACACCTTTGATTCAGGTTCCGATGACTCGACTGGTATGTCCCGAATCGGTGCTGATCAACTATCGCGGCTTATGGACACTCGTACGGACGCGGGTTCGGGCTTTGGCGGCGGAGATTCCTCCGGCGATGCACTTTCGCCCATGGGCCGCGGCTTCGATATGGGCGGTGTCATGGGCGGCGGGATCGGAATGTCTGGTTTCGATGCTCTGTCGCTGGGGTCACTCACTGGTGGAGATTTCGGCCAGGACGCTTACCCGGGTGGCAATGGCGCGCTGTCCCAGCAGGGCCGTCTGGACACTCGTCAAAGTGCGCTTTATCCACCTTATTCGCGTCGCCGCTGGGATCTGCGCGACAAACAACCGGCCCTGCGTCACCGGCCGAATCCTTATGCAGATGTCCCATCGCTCTATGATCTTTACGCCCAATATTCACGCCGCTCCCCCAAACTGGATCGGTTTGGCATTGACATCTTTGAGCGCGGCACTGGCAATCTCGACCAGTTGCCCATGGATATGCCCGTTGGTCCCGACTATGTGCTGGGGCCTGGAGATGGCCTGAATATCAATCTGTTCGGAGCCGTTTCCGAGCGTCTTCGGAAGGTCGTCGATCGCGAAGGCAAGGTGATCCTGCCCGAGGTGGGTGGGGTTCAAGTCTCCGGAAGAACTCTAGGCGATGTACAGCAGATGGTTCAAGCGGCGTTACGCACGGAATATCGCGACGTCCAGGCCGACGTTTCACTTTCCCGTCTGCGTGCCATCCGCGTTTACGTTGTGGGCGATGTGCAAAGTCCAGGCGCCTACCAAGTGAGTTCCCTTTCCACTCCATTGAATGCAGTTTTTGAAGCTGGGGGACCCACCTCTCGCGGCAGCCTGCGCATCCTCAACCACTATCGCGGCAAGCAGTTGCTGGAGAAGGTTGACGTTTACGATCTGTTGCTTAGCGGAGTGAACTCCAACATGCAGAGACTCGAGGCCGGCGATACCATCCAAGTCCCACCGCTCGGTCCGGAAGTTACGGTCCAGGGTATGGTGCGCCGCCCCGCCATTTACGAGTTGAACGGGGAGCAGAGTTTGTCTGAAGTGCTGGAAGTCGCTGGAGGCGTGTTGCCCTCGGGAACATTGCGTCATGTCGACGTCGAGCGCGTGGAGGCTCATGAAAGCCGCTCTATGCTCCGGCTCGATATCCCAGAAAACAACAACCAGCAGGAAGTGACGAAGGCCCTCGACGACTTCAAAATCCAGGATGGCGACAAAATCCAGATTTCGCCGATTCTTCCTTACGCCGAGAAAACCGTTTATCTCGACGGCTATGTCTTTCGGCCCGGCAAATTTGCTTACCGCGACGGCATGAAGGTGACCGATCTCATCAAATCATACAAGGACATTCTTCCCGAACCTTATAAGCAGCATGCGGAGATCATCCGCCTGTCAGGTCCGGAAAACACGCCGCAGGTCATCGCTTTTAACCTCGAGGATGCTCTCGCCGGCAACGATCAGGATCTGGTGCTCAAACCCTTTGACACCGTGCGTGTGTTCGGACGGTTTGATTTTGAAGACACTCCAATCGTGACGGTTACGGGTGAGGTTAGGGATCCCGGCGACCACGTCACCAACGGTGTCATCCACCTTCGAGATGCCATTTACATGGCCGGCAATACTACGGCGGACGCCCAGCTTGATAACGTCCAGGTGTTCCGCAAGACAGAACAGGGGGAGTTGAAGGTCATTAGCGTCAATCTGACGAATGCGCTCGCTGGAGATGCAAAAGACGACATTCTGCTGGAGCCCAAAGATCGGGTGATTGTTCACAGAAATCTCACGAAAGTCGATCCTCCGACCGTTACGATTGAAGGAGAGGTAGCTCGTACCGGCAAGTATCCGCTGGGAGATGATTTGACTGCGGCCGGTCTGGTCCGGTTTGCCGGAGGTTTCAAGCGCGGTGCGTACACCGAAGAGGCCGATCTCACAAGCTATATGGTCGAGAACGGGAGCAAGATCGTGAGCGACCACCGGACCGTGCAGATTGCAAGAGCTCTCGCTGGGGAGCCGGACACTGACGTTCGGTTGCACGATGGAGACGTTCTAACCATCCGGCAGTTGTCAGGATGGAATGATCTGGGTGCAACCATTACAGTCAACGGTGAAGTCCTGCATGCTGGAGCCTATGGCATCCAGGCGGGTGAGCGGCTCAGTTCCATCATCAAAAGAGCCGGTGGCTTTAGCCCTGATGCGTACCCGTACGGCGTCGTGTTTCAGCGAGCCCAAATCAGGGAACTGGAGGAAAAAAACCGGGCGGACCTGATCCAACGTATCAAGAGCGAAGAGTCGGCCGTTCGAGTGTTGCCGACTCAAGAGAATGAAGATACGGTAGCTAAACAGGCTGCTGTTTCGCAGTACCAGGCCACCCTCGAAAAACTCCAGAATGTGCCTCCGGCCGGGCGGTTAGTGATCCACATTTCCAGCAACATTAAGAACTGGGCAAATACATCAGCTGACATTACAGTGCGTGCCGGCGACTCGATCTATATCCCGAAGAGGCCAGGCATCGTCATCGTGAATGGCGCGGTATATAACCCAACGGGGATTACCTACAAACCTGGCAAGAACGCCGGCTGGTATTTGAGCCAAGCGGGTGGCCCCACCGAGGAGGCCAACAAGAAGGCTGTGTTTGTGATTCGTGGGGATGGCTCCGTCGTTGGGGGCAAGGGTGGGATGTTCAGTGGTGGTGTGGAGAGTGCCGAACTGCGACCGGGAGACATGGTGGTGGTGCCAGAGAGAATCTATGCCATCAGTCGCAGATGGCAAAACACGGTGCAGGCCGCGCAAGTCTTGACATCCGTTGCAATCGCGGTTGGAGCGGCGAGGACCTTCTAAAGACTGGATCACGAGTTGAGTTTTCTTCCTTGGAAGTCGGTGTGTTTCCCGGGGTTGTTAGCGGTTGCAATAGCGGTTATGGCTCAAGCGCAAGCCCCGGCCACCTCATCACCTGCTTCCACAAGTCAGGACAGGCCCGTGGCGGGAAATCAGTCTGCAGCGAAGACCAATGACTCACCAGATCGTTATGCGCTGCAACCCGGGGAGGACCCGGAAAATCGCTTGGTCTCGCCGTTTCTTAAGCATCTCGCTGGGGACCAGAAAGAGTTCTGGACCGCGCCCGCACGTCTTAAGGTGAAAGACCTCAAGTGGATACTGCCTGCCGCCGGAGTAACGGCCGCTTTCATCGCTAGCGATAGTTGGTGGGCGAAACAGGTAAACCCCAGCCACATGCAAACCAGCCTGCACATCTCAGACTACAGCGTGTACTCCATGATCGGTCTGGGTGGGGCGTCATTCCTATTCGGCCACATGACTCATAAGGATCACTTGCAGGAAACGGGCCTACTCAGTAGCGAGGCTGCTATTGACAGTACGGCCGTCGCGTACTTGTTCAAGGGGATCACTGAGCGACAACGTCCTCTCGATGGAAACGGACATGGGGATTTCTTTCAAGGAGGAGCCTCGTTTCCCTCTGAACATTCGGCGATTGCCTGGTCCATCGCGAGTGTCTGGGCCCACGAGTATCCGGGCTGGTTCAGTCAAATGGCGGCGTATGGATTGGCATCTACAGTAACCATCACTCGCGTCACCGCCCAGCAACATTTTCCCTCGGACGTAATCGTAGGCAGCGCTCTCGGATGGTATTTCGGCCGCCAAGTGTATCGCGCTCACCATGATCCTGAAGTCGGGGGCTCAGGTTGGGGAAACATAATTGATCAAAATGCGGGAGAGCACCCGCGCAACCCGGAAAACATGGCATCGCCCTATGTTCCGATCGACAGCTGGGTCTATCCGTTGTTCGACCGCCTCATTGGTTTGGGATACATCACTAGCGCACACGCCAACTTGCGCCCTTGGACTCGCATGGAGTGTGCCCGTCTGGTCGAAGAGGCACAAGCAAAGGTGTCAGGCGAAGACGTTCCCAATAATGACTTAGGGCCAGCCACCTATTCTGCGCTGGCTACGGAGTTTCACCAAGAAATCGAACGCCTTGATGGTGCGCCGAATCTCGGGGCCATCGTGGAGTCACTGTACACCAGAACCACCGGAATTTCTGGTACTCCGTTAACTGACGGATACCATTTTGGACAGACAATTATCAACGATTACGGCCGTCCGTATGGGGAAGGTTTTAACAACGTATCTGGACTGACGGGGCGAGCTGTCGCGGGCCCTTTTGCGTTATTTATCCGCGCGGAATACCAGCATGCGCCCGCGGTACCCTCAGAACCTGCGCAGGCACTTCAGGCGGCAGCCGTGGTCGATGAGGTTCCAGCTCTGGCTCCCAATCCCGTCCCACAGATCAACAGGGTTCGTTTGTTGGATGCCACGGCGACCTTCCAGGTCTCCAATACTGAATTTTCTTTCGGGCAGCAGAGTCTCTGGCTCGGGCCGACTGCCGGAGGGCCGATGCTGTTCAGTGACAATGCGGAGCCGATTCCAATGTTCCGCATCGCAAGTGTCTCGCCTTACGAGATACCTCTGCTCTCCCGTGTGCTGGGTCCGGTACGAACAGAATTTTTCCTAGGAAGGCTTTCCGGCCAGGATTGGGAGAGTTTTGCCAAGCTGGTCGGACCCGGCCTGCCATCTCAGCCCTGGCTCCACGGCACCAAGGTAAGTTTCAATCCGACTGCGAACTTTGAGTTTGGCATGGATTTCACTGCTCAGTTTGGGGGAACCGGAAATCCATTTACCTGGCATAACTTTATTACGACGTTTTACCAACACAAGGCGCTCACCAGTCCTGCTAAACGCCTTTCCGCCTTTGATTTCAGCTACCGCATTCCGGGATTGCGCAAGTGGTTGACGTTCTACACTGATTCTATGGTCGTTGACGAGTATTCCCCTCTGGGTTCCACTTACCCTTCGATCAACCCGGGGATCTATATCCCACAAGTGCCGAAAATCCCTCAACTGCAAGTGCGCCTGGAAGGGATGACCACCGATCTGAATATTCCTCCGAGCTTTCCTCCTGGGACCGTCTACTTTGATTCTAGCTATCGTTCCGGCTATACCAACAACGGGAACTTGATAGGAGACTGGATTGGTCGTGCGGGCCGCGGCGAACAGGCTTGGGTGACATACTCCTTCTCGCCACGCAATCAAATCCAGTTCGCTTATCGCCACAATAATGTGGATCCCGCCTTCCTGAAAGGTGGCCATCTCCAGGATGTTAGCGTTCGCGGGGATATGATTGTGGGACGAAGCCTGGGGTTTTCGGGGTATATTCAATATGAAACTTGGAACTTCCCGCTTTTGTCCCCGGTTGGCCAAAACAACGTGACGGCGTCTTTGGAGCTGACGTTTTGGCCCCATTGGGATTGGAAGAAGCAGTGATCGCGCTAGTCGGGTCGTCGGCGCCGCGGGGAACGCAATCCACCTGAATGGCCCTTGCACAAACCCAATTTGAAGCCAGCGCGGATCGCGAAACCACCCGGGGGGTGGTGCATCTGGTCTCGCGGATCATCGAACGGAAGCGAATGATTGGCCGGGTAGTTGCTGTGGCCTTCGTTCTTATTACGATTACCACCTTTCTGATTCCGACCGACTACGAATCCACTGCACGGCTTATGCCCCCGGAGAAGCCGAAGGGCGAAGGGTTGGCGGCGATGCTCGCGACCTCGGGCGGAGAAGCTGGCGCTGCCAATCCTGCGCTGGGTAGTTTCTTGGCCGACTCGATTGGAGTTAAGGGTTCAGGGGCGCTCTTTGTCGGTGTGCTGAAAAGCACCACCGTTCAGGACACGCTGGTCGACCAATTTAACCTTTGCACGGTCTATCGCAAGCGTTATCGCCAGGATGCTGATAGGAAGCTGGCAGACAACACGGATCTCGCCGAGGACCGCAAGAGCGGGATCATCAGCATAACCGTCACGGATCATTCACCACGGCGGGCACAAAAACTCGCCGCCGCCTATGTAACCACGCTGAATCAGTTATCCGCAGAGCTGAACACATCCGAGGCGCACAGGGAAAGGGTGTTCCTTGAGGAACGACTCAAGGCGGTAAAACAGGACTTGGCAGCTGCTGATAAGGATCTGAGTGAGTATTCCAGCAAGAATCTCACCTTAGATGTTAAGGAACAGGGCAAGGCGATGGTGACGGGCGCCGCTACTCTTGAAGGCGAACTGATCGCCACCGAGTCCCAACTGAGTGGACTGGAGCAAATCTACACGCCGAATAATGTCCGGGTAAGATCCCTGCAGGCGCGGGTGGACCTACTGAGGAAGAAACTCTCCGAATTGCGAGGAAACGGCGTAAATGTGCCGAACTCTGGTGGCAGCAATGACAACGATACGGGAATCTCTCTGTCCCAGTTGCCAGTTCTCGGAGTCACGTACTATGACCTATATCGCCGGGCCAAGATACAGGAAACGGTATTTGAGGTCCTGACCAAGCAGTATGAACTTGCCAAGGTGGAAGAAGCCAAGGAACTGCCCGTTATCAAAGTGCTGGACAATCCTCAACTGCCAGAACGGAGTTCTGGTCCCCCGAGAGTGCGGATCATTCTAATCGGGACACTGCTTGCCTTTTGTGCAGTGGTAGGGTGGATTTGGTTTGAAGATCGATGGGAATGCATGGACGTGGACGATCCACGCAAGACCACGATTCTCGAATTGAGTGCGGTTATGTCGGTTGCGTTGCGGCCCGCTTTCGAGCGCTTCCGGGCTGTTCTCCGGAGACTGGTACGACGGACAAAGAACGGTGAGGGGGCGGAGTGAGCGCGCGAGAGACGCCATTTCCGGCGCACCTCGGTAACGGTAGACAGACTCATTGGTTCAGCTGGCTTGCTCTGTTTTGTGGTTTTGTTGGGACTTTCTGGCTAGCCGACGAGATGGCGGGTGTTTCTGTTGCAATTGCATCCTGCCTAGTTCTGAGTGTATCGGCTATGCTGGTCAGGCGCTCTTGCTACATTTTCAATATTAGGCGAGGTACTATCACAGCCTTCTGGTACATCACCTATCTTGCGATGATATTTTTCCCCGCGTTCGGGGTCTACTCTGACCAGGAAGGCCCGTATCGCGCTAGATACCTCTTTGCGGTCGAGAGTGTTCTCCTCACGGTCCCCTTGGGTTGGTGGCTGGCGAACCTTTGGTCTGGGTTTCGCCGGCGGGAAATCGACCAGTTCTTTGAATCATCTTTGGAAGAGATCGTCACCAGTCGGTTGCTAATACGGCGTTGGCAGCTTTTCCTAGTCATCTGTCTTGCGCTGACCGGGACCTACCTGGCTGAGGTGAAAGCGATCCCATTGTTTTATCTGATCCGTAACCCCGGAGAGGCTTTTCAGGCGGCAATCCTCCGCGAGGAGTCGTTCAAGCTGCTCGATTCCCCGTTGCTTTACTTCTACCAGTTGGTAAGAGCAGTGTTGTACCCGATCCTCATCCTAATTGCGTTGGGCTCCTACCTTCGTCTTCGCCAAAGACGCTGGCTCATCATGCTGATCGCAGCTTCCATCTCTGGCCTGTTCTTTGCCTCACTGACACTTGCCAAGGCACCGGTGGCTCTGATTTTTCTGCTCACCGGTGTATTCCTCTATCTCTATAGGCGCGGTTCTGTGAGCCGGAAGACAGTTGGGATCGTCATGATCTTGGTGCTTGCGTTCCCTCTGTTTGTCGTCACGTTTGCCTTCAGCAGTGAGTCTGGAGATATCGTAACCCCGCTGGCGGCAATCGTCGCCATAGGGAGTCGACTTTTCTCCATTCCGGCCGAGGCTGTGTACTATTATTTTGAGTTCTTTCCTGATCAAGTGAAATACTTGCACGGCCGGTCAATAGACAAACTCGCCAGATTGATGGGGAAGCCGCCGTTTGATACCGCAAATGCGATCGGGCTCTATGCCTTTAATGCAGGTGTCGAAAGCATAACCGAAAACGCAGCCTTCATTGGCGATCTCAATGCGGATTTTGGGATGTGGGGGGTCGTGTTGGGGGGGGTGTTGGCGGGAGTTGTCATGCAGGCGGTTCAGATATTCATTCTTCGCAGAAGAAAAACTGTTGTTACACTGGCTTGTTTTTCGTTTTTGATCATCGCGTTCTGGTTCTTGCAGTCCACCTCGCTGCCTGTTGTCCTGGCTTCGAACGGTGTCATTCTGACTCTTGTGCTGGGGTGGTACTTTGACAGAGAGCCGCTGAGCGGGGTGGCCATAACAAACGGGTCGGCTGCGTGAAGCACGACTTCCAGCGTCGTTTGCCGGAGAAGAGAGCATTCCGAAAAGGTTGATTGATTGAGCACACTCACATCAGTGCCGATAAAAGTTGCGAAGAGAGTGGGCATTGCCAAACCTCTGGCAAAGGTTGCGCATCTGACCTCGGTGCATTCTGCGTTCGACGTGCGGATCTTCCACAAAGAGTGTCGAACCTTGGCTGATGCGGGGTACGACGTTACGTTAGTGGCGCCGCATGATAAGGCGGAGTTTGTTGATGGTGTTCGGATTGAACCCGTATCCAAGGGTACAAGTCGCCGATCGCGCATGACCGGTACGGCCTGGAAGGTTTACCGCAAGGCCATGGCAAGCGGAGCCGAGATATGTCACCTTCATGACCCTGAACTATTGCCAGTGGGAGTCTTGCTCAAGCTTGCCGGCAGACGGGTCATTTACGACGCGCACGAAGACCTCTCTGAGGATATCTTAATAAAAAATTGGATTCCCCGCCGCATTCGCGGGCTGGTCTCGGCGTCAAGTGGGGCCGTTGAGCAACTGGCGACGTATGCATTCGATTGTGTGGTCTCTGCGACACCCGCGATTGCTAAGAACTTTCATCCGAAGAAGAGCGTGATAGTCCAGAATTTCCCCGTCGTTGACGAGCTCGCGCATGGCGACGAAGCTCCATACACACAACGAGAGCCTCTGGTCGCATATGTAGGTTCGATTACTGAGGTCAGGGGTGTGCAGCAAATGGTGGCGGCCATGCATGACCTGCCGGCAAGGCTCGCACCCCGCCTGCTGCTTGTGGGCGGTATTCAAAATCCTTCGCTGGATCACCGATTGAGGAATTCGCCAGGCTGGGAACGGGTTGATTATCTTGGCTTCCAGGAGCGTGCTAGTGTTGCCACGCTTTTGGGCCGGGCGCGGGTTGGATTAGTGGTGTTACATCCGGTGCCCAGCTACCTGCCTTCCTATCCCACTAAACTTTTCGAATACATGTCCGTAGGCATCCCCGTGATTGCCTCGAACTTCCCGACCTGGAAAGACGTTGTTGAGAGGGTTGGATGTGGCCTGGTGGTGGACCCCCTGAATGTACGCGAGATTGCCAATGCAATCACATGGCTTTTCGATAACCCCGACGAGGCAGAGGCCATGGGGAAACGAGGGCAGGAAGCGGTTCGCTCCACCTACAATTGGAGTATCCAGGCGAAAAGCCTATTGGAGCTGTATTCGAGGATTCTTCGGAAGGAACCGCGGGTGTCTCTCACGAGTGTTACCAGATTGTCCTGAACGCAAAACAATCAGTCACTACGCTGTTGGATTGACCCATTATGCACACTACTACTACTGTCGCCGTGCCAAAAAGCCATTCTGTCAAACCCTTCTCTTTCCTCGATCTGAAAGCTCAATACCGGAGCATCAAGCCGGAGGTCGATGCCGCCATCCAGCGCGTCATGGATTCGCAGCATTTTATTCTGGGTCCGGAAGTCGAAAGTCTGGAGAGGGAAATTGCCGCGTATTCGCAGACCCAGTTCGGCATCGCATGCGCATCTGGGTCGGATGCGCTTCTGTTGGCGCTGATGGCCTTGGAAGTTGGTCCTGGGGATGACGTCATCACCACGCCCTTCACCTTCGTAGCCACCGGCGGCGCGATCGCCCGCCTGCGTGCGCGCCCAGTGTTCGTGGATATCGATCCCGACACCTACAACATCGATCCTGGCAAATTACACGCGGTTATCACTCCTGAAACCAAGGCAATCATGCCGGTCCACCTTTTCGGCATGGCGGCTGACATGGATCCGATCATGGAGATTGCAAACTCCAGAAGCATTCCGGTCGTGGAAGACGCCGCTCAGGCGATCGGAGCGAGCTATGCTCGGCGTCCCGTGGGCAGCATAGGCCTGTGTGGCTGTTTTAGCTTTTTTCCGTCGAAAAACCTCGGAGGTGCGGGCGATGGCGGCATGCTGACCACAAACGACAGTGCCCTGGCTGACAAGCTTCGTGTCTTGCTTACCCATGGAAGCCGTACCAAGTACGACTACGAGCTGATTGGGATGAACAGCCGTCTCGACGCGCTGCAGGCTGCGATTCTTCGGGTAAAACTGGGTCACCTGGATGCTTGGGCACGAGGCCGTCAGGGGAAGGCCGAGCGCTACTCGGAACTGTTCAAGAACCTGGGGTTGGACCGCATCATCAAGTTGCCCAAGACTCTCGAAAAGTGCCACCACATTTACAACCAATACGTGATTCGCGCCCCCAAACGTGACCAGTTGAAGGCCCACCTGAAGGATTGCGGGGTCCCTGCCGAGATTTATTATCCGATGCCGTTGCACCTGCAGCGTGCGTTTGCGTACTTGGGCTACAAACCGGGCGACCTGCCCGAATCGGAAGCAGCCAGCAGGGAAGTGCTTGCAGTTCCGGTCTTTCCGGAAATGACAGCCGACCAGCAGAATCTGGTAGTAGAATCAATCGCCTCGTTCTATTCCAACTAATACTGTCGAAGGAGATTCAAGTGGAATCCCGTCTTCCAAGGATTGCCGTAGTAGGGCACGGATATTGGGGCAGGAACCTGGTTCGCGTGTTTCACGGACTCGGCTGCCTGGAGGTTGTGTGTGAGACGCGAGACGAGTCTCGCCAGGAAGTCGAAGCCAAGTACGAGGTACGCACAACCGGAAACTTTTCCACGGTTTTGGCGGATGAACTTATCGATGCGGTCGTGATTGCGGCCCCGGCGGCGCAGCATTATCAACTTGCCAAGCAAGCGTTGCTCTCTGGCAAAGACGTCTATGTCGAGAAACCCCTGGCCCTTCATAGCAGCGAGGGCAGGGAGTTGAATGACTTGGCCGCCAAGAATGAACGCATTCTTATGGTCGGACATATTTTGGAGTATCACCCGGCCATACTGGAGCTGAATCGCTTAGTGCGAAGCGGAGAACTCGGTCGGATTCGGTACATTTATTCGTCTCGTCTGAACCTGGGAAAATTGCGGACCGAGGAAAACATTCTGTGGAGCTTCGCACCGCACGACATCTCTGTGATTTGCTCGTTGCTCGGCGAAACTCCCGAGTACGTTGCATCCCACGGTGGCAGCTACGTGAACCCCAAGATCTTCGACACGACCATGACCACATGCCAATTTCGCAGCGGGGTGCAGGCCCACATTTTCGTGAGCTGGATTCATCCCTTCAAGGAACAGAAACTGGCGGTCATCGGCGACAAACGCATGGCGGTTTTTGATGACGTGGAGCGGGAACGAAAGCTGACTCTTTATTCGCACCGCATTGACTGGCTCGACCGAGTGCCGGTGGCATTCAAGGACGCAGGCGAAGCTCTCCCGCTTGACAACGTTGAACCGCTAAGAAGTGAGTGTGAGCATTTCTTAGATTGTGTGGCTCGCCGCGCCACACCCAAGACCGACGGACAAAGCGGTGTACGCGTGTTGGAGATACTCGAAGCCTGCGAACAGTCTCTTCGAAGGAACGGTGAGCCAGTTGAGGTCGCCGCTGCAGCCGCCAGGCCGAACTATTCGGCGCACGCGACGGCCGTGATCGACCAACCCAGCGAAATCGGCGAGGGTACCAGAATCTGGCATTTTTCCCACGTGATGGCGAACAGCAAGATCGGGAGGAATTGTAATGTTGGCCAGAACGTGGTCATTAGTCCAGGTGTTGTGATTGGAAACAATGTCAAGATTCAAAACAATGTATCCGTATACACAGGAGTGATCCTGGAGGATGACGTGTTCTGTGGCCCTTCAATGGTATTCACCAACGTTGTGAACCCGCGCAGTCACATCGTGCGTCGCCACGAGTACAAGGCCACACGGGTGAAGAAGGGCGCGAGTATCGGGGCCAACAGCACCATCGTATGCGGTGTCACCATAGGAGAGTATGCGTTCATTGCGGCTGGCGCGGTGGTGACCAGGGATGTGCCTGCTTACGGGCTTATGATCGGTGTGCCCGCTCGGCTGGCCGGTTGGATGTGCTACTGTGGCACGCGAATCCCCGGGGGAAATGGCATTCAAGCATGTATCGCATGCGGCCGTCAGTACTTGATTGAAGAGGAGTCCTGTGCCGACGCGGCCGGGACCCATGCGGCGCTTGCATAGCCGGACGTCCGAATCCAGGGCTCTGAACGTGAAATCATAAAATGTGCGGAATCTTTGGCGCCGTCGATGTGGGAGGGTTTTTCTCTCCCAGGGATTACGACAGATTCGTAGGACTCACGGATCTGGTGTCTTACCGTGGGCCGGACGCGTCAGGTTACAAGAGTCTGCGAGTGAAATCATCCTCCGGGGTAAGTGCCGAGAAGTGGGATGTTTTCCTCGGGCATCGTCGCCTTGCGATCATCGATCTGTCAGACGCCGGCCGCCAGCCGATGACCGACGGCGAGGGACGATGGCTAATCTTCAACGGCGAGATTTTCAATTTTGTCGAGCTGCGGAGCGAACTGGAGCAACTCGGCGATACCTTTCGAACCCACACCGATAGTGAAGTAATTCTTCGCATTTACGCCCGCTACGGCTTGGATGGGTTTGCCAAGCTCAACGGTATGTGGGCTTTTGCTCTGGTGGACGTGCCCAAACGCCAGGTGGTTCTCAGCCGGGACCGCTTTTCTATCAAGCCGTTGTACTATACGCGGCAAGGAACGCAGGTCTACTTCAGCAGCGAGATCAAGCAACTGTTGCCCTTGTTGCCAGCGAAGCAGCTGAACCGCGATGCCATGTTGGCTTTTCTATCGCAGCTTTTGCTTGACCACACCAACGACACTTTCTTCCGTGGTGTCAGCAAGGTTCCGCCCAAGACCTCTCTAGTGATTTCGCTGGCAAGTGGTGAAGTCACACGGCACCAGTACTGGGATTATCAATCTGAACCTATTGATGACTTTGACCAGGCTGCCGAAAGGTTCAGAGACCTGCTCGAAGACAGTGTGCGCATACGGCTGCGCAGCGACGTGAAGGTCGGCTGTCTTTTGAGCGGCGGTCTCGACTCTTCTACGGTGGCATTGGTCTGCCACGGCCTAGGTGCAGATAATGTGGAAACGTTTTCCGTGATCTCCGAGGATGAGCGCTACAGCGAGGAGCGATTCATCGATCTTATCTCGGCGAAGACGGGGGTCCTGAACCACAAGCTCTTGTTCCAGTCTCCCGATGTGCTTTCGACACTGGATCGGGTACTCAGTCACAGTGATGAACCCGTGGCAGGCTTTAGCGTGGTGGCCCAATACGGTCTTTTCCAACTGGTGCGGCAACAAAGCGATGTTACGGTGTTGCTCAGCGGTCAGGGTGGGGACGAAATTCTCATGGGTTACTTGAAGTTCTTCTTCCTCTACGTCCGGGGCTTGATGCGGCAAGGTAAGATGGTCAAGGCAGCGAATGAACTGTTGGCCAGCCTATTTCGCGGCACCGTCCTGCACCAGTTTCGACTCTCGGAAGCCAGACGCTACCTGCCATGGTTGAACTCTGAACCCTACGGAGGGGCATTGTCGCAGGACTCCGGGTATGTTCAGGCCCCAATTTGGCATAGCGGGGATCTTCGAGAGCGTCAGAGCGAAGATCTCGACCGGTATTCGGTGCCGGCCCTCACCCACTACGAAGACCGCAATTCGATGGCGCACTCCCTGGAAGTGAGACATCCGTTTCTAGACCACCGGCTGGTCAACTACGCCCTCGCTTTGCCGGTGGACTACAAAATACGGAAGGGCTGGACAAAATACATTTTGCGGAAGAGTTTCCCAGACCTGCCGCCGCCCATTGCATGGCGCAAGGATAAGCAGGGTTTTACGACGGCAGAAGCAAAGTGGATTCGCGAGGATTTACAACCGGTGGTTCGACGAACGTTTAAGAACAGTCAACTGCAGCAACTGGGAATCCTTGACGAACGCAAGTTTCTAAACTACTACGAGGGGTTCCTCAGGGGGAACTCGGCTTTCTTTTTGGACATCTGCCGGGTACTCATCGCCGAGATTTGGGCACGGAAGGTGTTCAGCGCAAAGGATGCGATACCTCTGTCGCAGGTGGCAAATCCGGCGGGTGCGATGGCCCAGTTGGTTAGAACCTGAGCCGGGACATCAGTCGGCGGGCTTCGTTTGGGAGCAAGGTCCAGTTTCAGGGAGCATGCCCCTGGCAATGGTGTAAGGATCCTTTTTGGAGCAGCGCAAAATGAACGCTGGATTGGTAGTACCTTTTCACAAGATCGATGTGGGGGAAGAAGAGGCCCAAGCTGTGGCTGATGCCGTCCGCTCCGGATGGCTCACCATGGGTCCCAAGACCATCGAGTTCGAGCAGAAGTTTGCTAACTATGTCGGCGCCCGCCACGCGGTTGCGGTTTCTTCTTGTACGGCCGGGCTGCATCTTGCTTTGGAAGCCGTGGGGATCCAGCCGGGTGATGAGGTGATCGTTCCAACCACGACCTTCACCGCCACGGCGGAAGTCGTCACCTATCTTGGCGCGGTACCGATTTTGGCGGACATCAATCCGGCAACTCTCAATCTGGACCCTGAAGACGCCCGACGCCGGATAACGTCCCGCACCAAAGCCATAGTTCCAGTGCACTACGGCGGCCAACCGTGCGACATGGAGGAAGTCCATGCGATCGCGCAGCGCCACCACTTGCACGTCATCGAAGATGCGGCGCACGCCCTTCCGGCAAGCTATCGTGGTACGCGAGTCGGCGCCATCAGTGAAACCACTGCATTCAGCTTCTACGCCACCAAAACCCTTACCACGGGCGAGGGTGGGATGGTGGTAACGAACAATGAGGCACACGCGAACCGGATGCGTCTTATGCGTCTGCACGGCATTGGTCGAGACGCATGGAAGCGTTACACCGCTGAGGGTTCGTGGTATTACGAGGTGCTGGAGGCGGGATACAAGTACAATATGACGGACGTCCAGGCCGCGATGGGACTGGTGCAACTGCAAAAGGCAGACCTGATGTCGGCAGCCCGGCGTGGTATCGCGCTCAAGTACAACCAGGCCTTCGCTCGAGTTGAGCAGCTCGAGATTCCTACGGTGATGAGTGATCGGGAGTCCTCATGGCATTTGTATCCGCTACGAATCCGGCCGGAACTGCTGAGAATTACCCGCGATGAGTTCATCACCGCTCTGAAGGAGGCAGGGGTTGGGACGAGCGTCCATTTTATTCCTTTGCACCTGCATCCCTACTACGCAAGGAAGTTTGGGTACCGGCCAGGGGATCTGCCGCGCGCGGCACTGGAATACAGCCGCTATCTGTCGTTACCGATTTTCCCGACCATGAGCGACTCGGAAATCCAATATGTAATTGGAAAGGTGCAGGAGATTGTCCGTTCATCCACCCGATCTGGTGTGCTCGCAGAAGCCACGACAGATTGAAAGCCCGGCCGGTCCGGCACACATCAGCTTTTACGCCCGCCGAGGCAAGCGCATTCTGGACGTCGTTTTTTCTGCCCTGGCCTTAATCTTGGTCCTCCCTTTCCTCGTTCTAATCGCAGTGGCAGTCAAGCTCTCCTCCCCAGGCCCGGTGCTGTTCCGTCAAGAACGTGTTGGTAAAGGTGGAGTGGGATTCGAGATTCTAAAATTCCGTTCCATGCGTGCGAACGCAGAGGCCAAAGGTTCGCAAATCACGGGTGCGTGGGACAAACGTGTAACCCGCGTGGGGTCGGTGTTGAGACGAACCAAGCTGGATGAGCTCCCCCAGTTTTGGAATGTGTTGAGGGGAGACATGAGCTTGGTTGGCCCGCGCCCAGAGGTACCCAACTATGTTGCTATGTACACCCCTGAAGAACGCGCCGTCCTGTCGATTCGCCCAGGCATTACGGATCCAGCGTCAATTTTGCATCGTCATGAGGAAAAGCTGCTCGGGCAGCAGCTTGATCCGGAGCAGTTCTACGTAAAACATTTGATGCCGCGAAAATTGGCGATGAACCTGATGTATCTCTCTAACATGTCGTTTGCTGGCGACGTTCGCTTGATTTGCTGTACAGTAGTTGCGACTATCCGACTTGCACGCTGATGACGATTCGTTTCACCCTGGTCGTGGTTGATTTGCAACCATGAGCTTCGCTTGTTGCGGACCAGGGGAACCCGATAGTGTTTAGCTTTTCAGCACCAGGGTCACCGTGATGTTGCGAATACCGGTCCGGATGCTACAATTTTAGTTCTTAGAACAACTTTGTGGCTGGTCCCGGGTTTGTTGCGCTTGAACCGGGGGAACGTCTTGGGCCGATGTGGATGGGCCAAGCACGTGGTAAGCGTTTGAGGCTATTCAAAGACCAAGATAAGCTCACGATGGTAGAGAGAAAAATTTCGCGGCTTCCCAACGGGATATTTTTCCTGGAACACCGGATCCCTTTTATATTGGGCGTTAATGTTTCGCTGATCGTCTGTTCCTTCTTCATGGCATGGGCTTTGCGGCTTGAATTTCACCTGCCGCCGCGCCCGATTCTGGTGCTTACTCTTCCGGTGTTGGTCGTAATGCGCCTCGCATCCATGTCCCGCTTTAAGCTGCTTCATGGATGGTGGCACTACGCGGGATTGAACGAGGCTATCGATATTGCCAAGTCCGTTTTGGTCGGGTCGCTGGGTTTTTTCGTCGCGGTTCGCTACATCTTGCTTTTGAATCAGGTTCCACTGTCGGTGTTTCTTGCGGAAGCCATCATTACGGCGGGCCTGCTGGCGTCCGTGCGAGTGTTTTCGCGGATCGTCGCGGAAGCGGTTTATGTGGACGCAATTGGCTGCAAGCAGGTCGGCATCGTAGGAGCAGGGTTTGCCGCCCAAATGATAATTCGGGAGCTGAAGCGTCCCGGCAGCGATCATGTTGTGGTCGCCTGTTTCGACGATGATCTTTCGAAGGTCGGCATTCGGCTTAACGGGGTGCGGGTGGCGGGAACAGTCGGTCAGTTGCCGGAGCTGGGTCCTCGATTGGGTATCGACGAAATCCTGATTGCTGTGCCCTCGGCTAGCGGCGCGCAGATGCGTAGGTTTGTGAAGACCTGTGAGCAGGCCGGAGTGCCATTCAAAACCCTTCCCTCCTTACGCGACCTAATCAGTGGCCGGGCTCAGATTAGCCAGGTTCGCGAAGTGGACGTCGAGGATCTCCTTGGGCGGGAACCCGTGAACCTAGATCTGGAAGCCGTCCGTAAGTACATTTCCGGCAAGGTTGTGATGGTTACCGGTGCCGCTGGCTCCATTGGCTCGGAGCTTTCCCGACAGATCCTCGATTATGGTCCTTCCAAACTGGTGTGTGTCGATCAGAACGAGACAGGTATTTTTTATCTTGAGCGGGAGTTGTCGCTTCGGGCAGGCGCGCAGATCGTCTGCTCGGTAGCGCACGTTGGTGATTCCCAGCGAATGCGAAAATTGTGCTCCGTTCACGATGTGAAGGTGATCTTCCACGCAGCGGCGTACAAGCACGTCCCCGTAATGGAAGACAATATTCAGGAAGCCGTCAATAACAACGTGTTTTCACTACTCAGCCTCCTGTCGGTGGCCGAGGAGGTGGGCTGCGAAACCTTCCTGATGATCTCATCCGACAAAGCAGTGAATCCCACGAGCGTTATGGGTTGTACCAAGAGAATTGGTGAATTGATCCTTTCGGCGTGGCCGGGAAGGGACATGCGATGCATTTCCGTGCGTTTCGGGAACGTGCTGGGATCGAGCGGAAGTGTGATTCGTGTCTTCAGAGAACAACTCAAGGAGAATCAGCCGCTTACTATTACCCATCCTGAGATTCAGCGCTTTTTCATGACCATTCCGGAGGCTGTAGCGCTGGTCTTGCAGGCTTTCGCTCTTGGTGAGCACGGTGACATCGTGGTTCTCGATATGGGGGAACCGATCAAGATTCTGGACTTGGCCCACACTTTAGTGCGGCTCTCTGGACGATCCAGTGATGATGTCGAGATCCGATTTACGGGTTTGCGCCACGGCGAAAAGTTGGTCGAGGAGTTGTTTTATTCTTCAGAGAGCGTCCAGAATACCAGCTGCGAAAAGATCAAGAGAACCGCAACTCCGGCGATTAGCTGGCCGGACCTTCGGCGGCAACTGGACGCGCTGAAGTTTTCGCTCTACGTTGATGGTGCGGACCCTATACTCCGAATTCTCAAACAGTTGGTCCCGGAAAGCCGTTTTGACTGCGACAAGTCCGAGAGAGATACCTCGCCGGTGATGGTGAGATATACCAGCGCACATTGAGCTATCAAGATCTGCTCGGTGGCGCATTCAACTCAAGAAGTTTCTTCGGTTTCTTCCGCGCAAGTCTCCACGGTGTCCCGGCATAGTTTGGGAGGGCAATCATCAAGCAAGCTGGGTGAGTTCCTGGGAAAGCTGGACGGCGGCCGGGAGGTTGGCATAGCTCAGTAACCCAAAGGCAGAATCCAGGTAGTCATGAGGCGCGTGAGTATCCGAATTCCGTGGTCGCTATGGAGCAGCGTTTGAGTGTTCGTTTGGTGCATTCGAGCCTAATGAGGTATGGTTCCCTTCTGTTTGTCTTCTCCGTTTTATGGGTGGGCGTCGGTTGCTCCGGTACGTCAATCGATCCACCAGCTGTGAATTGTTCATCCGCTTCTCCTACCAGTCTGACGACCTACGATCAGTATTCGTCAAGTTTTCTTGACCAAATTACGAGCAACCCCGCCAGCAACGGGGGAAGCGAGGTTGTGTGGAATACCCGCTATTACTTGGAATCCCTGCTCACCGCGTACCAAGCGACCAAGAACGTGAAGTATTTGCAGGCGTTCGAAGACACTGGAGCCGTAGTAATGGGCCTGGTGCAAACCCAGAGCTTTCTCGATGTGCCGGATCCCAGCGCACCAGGCCAGACCGCTACGGGGCCCTACATTTCGCGGACCGGTTGGCCCACGTACGGAGCAACTCTGGGCGCATCGGTTCCTATTCCGACTGCAACTGGCCAAGTCGCTCTTTATGCACAGAGCTTGTATCCCGCATATGCTCCGGGCGTATACAACCTGGCGATCACTCAGCAACCCGGTGGGACGTTGCAAATCTCTTGGGTGCAATACACCGGCCAAATCCTTCAGTCCTACGCCGTAGGGTCAATAGCCGATTTGTATACCATCGCCTCTCAACCCGTCATTTATACCGCGGGTTCACAGTCCTATGGTCGCATCAAAGCCACGGGCTTGGGTCTCCCGGTTCCAGGAACCTATGCCCTGAATAAGCCGCTTACCACCATTTGGCATTCATCGCAGACGGGTGGCATCCTTCTTCCTTTCGTGCGTTTTCTTTTGATTGCAAATGGCGTTCCAAACCTGGTGGATCCGGCACTGGTCTCGGCCTGGCGGGCGCAGGTGCTGGAGATTGCTTCTGAATACGTGGATGAATTCACCCCTGACGGAAAGGGGGGGTACGTCCTCCGGGACCCTTTCTGGACGCCCAGCCTCTGGGCCGGGTTAGCGGTGGAGTCCGACTACGTGTGGGTGGAAAGCAGCTTTCGCGTTCTGCTCTACGAGTTAACGAATGACCCCCAACAACTGGCATTGGCGAAAGGCCTGCTGCAACATCAACTGACTCAAAATGCTCCCGTCAGTTCGCAAGGATGGCTAGTCCTAAGCGACGATCCGGACTTTCAATCCTGGTCGAGCAAGAGCGGCGGGCCCACCGGAAGCATTTGGGATTCATTCTCCGATCTGCTGGTCCCGGAAAGTGCGACCGACGGAGGGTTCTTCGTTGAAACGCTGCACTTAGCTGATACCTATGGGCTTGATTCTGCTTTGGGAATCTCGGCGTCACTGCTGACTGCACAGACCAACACCTACTCCCAATACCTTTTGCTCCCGGGATTTGCCGCCGGCAGCCAGACACGTTCTCTCTATCCCACCGAGCAGTCAACTCTAGGTGACCCGGTGGTTCGCTCGCCGGATCCCTTTGCGGGCTCCGGCTATCTCGAGCCGGAGACCTCCTCTCCCACGAATTGGATTACAAACTGGCAGTGGATGCAGTTGAACGGTACGACCCCCCAGGGTTACCCAATCGGCTATTTCCTGCGTGCTTGGGCACGTTCGGAGGCTGCAAAATCCAGCGCCTGTCAGGTGTCGTCGGCACAATAACTTGGACAGTGCCACTCACAGCCAGGCCAGCTTTAATTTCGTGCTAAAATTCGAACGTTCCGGACAAATAAACTGCTGACATCAGGGGCGATTTTGACTCATGGGGTGCGCTGCGCGCCGCACAATCTTGTAGGTTAACAAGAGTATGATCGTACCAATGAGCAGTAAAGAAAGATTTCGTGAATTTTTTGTAAGCATGCCCCTGCCTTTGTCAAAGTGGCTGTACGCGCTCGCGAGAAGCAGTGTATTTCCGGATGACAGGCAGCCCTATTTTGAGATGGCTTTCCAGAAAGTTCGAGACCTGCAGCTGCGCGGAGACTACCTCGAGTTTGGAGTATACAGAGGAAGTTCTTTCACTCTGGCCGCAAGGTCGGCGGCAAAATGTGGCTTGAACACGATGCGATATTTTGCCTTTGACTCCTTTGACGGACTTCCCGAAGCTGAGGGTAAAGTGTTTGCTCATGGTGAGTTCGCCTGTTCGGAGCAGAATTTCACGCGCATGATCACCAAGGCCGGCGTTCCCATCGACAAGGTGGTGAAGGTGAAAGGCTTTTACGATGAGTCGCTCACCAACGACATTAAGAGGAAGTACAAATTGGACAGGGCAGCGGTTGTCCACATCGATTGCGACCTCTACTCTTCGACAAAGGACGTTCTTGCCTTCATTGAGGGCATCGTTCAGACCGGGACCATTATCATTTTTGATGACTGGTCCGTCTTTCGGAATGAACAGCGTCCGGAGGATTTCGGAGAACCCAAGGCATTTAACGAGTGGTCGTTCCGGAATGCCTTCGAAGATTTTTATGAGTTTCGTTCCACTAAGGCGTTTATTATGACCGCCCAGAAAGTGAATTGACCATGATGACTCCCTTCCGCATGAATGCGTTCAATCGCGTGCTTTCATCGCTACTGTGTCTGGCGGCTTTCGCGCGGGTGTCGGCGGCGCAAAAACCGAGCGCGCCAATCGTGAGCCCAACTGCCGTACCGACCGAGGCTGAGATGTACAAAGAGGTCCGGAGCGTTGTCGACCCTCTGCTGGATGAGCCGGTACCGACCGACTCACGCGCCTACAACGTGGGAGAGATGGCTATTATCCCGCTACATGCCGCGTTTCACCATCCCGACGATGACTGGCAAAAGCATTTCGCCGCCCACTTTCAACGTCTGATGCAATCCACGTCTGTGGTCTCCGGTTTTAATGATCTTTCGCGGACGCAATACCTCTATTTCGCTAGTCAGTTTCTGGTTGTCGCCCACGATAGTGGCCATGCGAATCTGATTCCACCCGGATTGCCAGATTACGTATTTTCAGAGGTCCGTGCCATTTGGCTGGACAAGCCGGCATGGGTGTATGCACATGCCCCGCTGCACGGCATGAAGGAGAGCATCAACTATAAACTGAGTCTGCGGAATCCAGCCAAGAGCTATTATCGTGGAATCTTGGATTGGGACCTTTTTACTTTCGCAATCGCAGCTGATCTGCGCACCTATGGCGGAACGCCTGAACAGCAAAAGGCTTGGAAGCCAGTGCTGGATGACATACTCGCGGTTGCCGAGCGCGTCTATAGAGACGAAGTGCAGTGGACGCCTTCGGGCGGATGGATCTTGCAGGCTGGAATGTGGAGGGATCACCCGGATTTCCAGTACTCCGGCAATCTGCACAAGGGGCATGGTCTTCAACCGGCTCCAGTGGCTGACATTTCTTGGGACACTTCGCACTTCTTGCGCGGTCCACTCTGGATTACGAGCATGGTGCAGGCTTACTCGGGAGGCCCGCAGCATGATTATTATGAGAAGCTTCGACGGGGGTTGGCCACGCAGTTCTTTACGAAAGTTCTGGTTCCGCCTTCACCTGACTCTCCGTGCTACCGTCTGACAAATTATATAGACGGGAGAAATGGCCTTTTCCGCTGGGGGTACGGCAGCCTAGGCGCTGATAACGGTTACGGTCCGTACGAAGCCTCCGGCACGTTGTTGTTGGGCACCTGGCGATTCGTGGAGACGGAGGAAAGCAAAGAGCTATACCACAAATTGTTCGTTACGTTTCCGTGGCCGAGCCAGTGCGTTGAGCTATATCTCGGACCCACCGAAAAAGGGCGTCCGCATACGCCGAGCGAACTGGATCCCCACTCATCCGCAATGCGCCTGTACCATGTAATGGTGTATCTAGCGGCCGATCTCTGACACGAACGCGGAAGACTTTCGATTGCTTGAGGGGGCGCGTTGGTTCGCCCCCCTTTTTATTGGGCGAAGTTCCTCATTTCCTCTTCCTTCCCTAGGGCGACGCCGTAGTTCCGCATGGCGGTCAATCCGGTGACGCCACGGTCCCGCACTACCTCCTGCGCCTGCTTCTTGCGGTCAGATGCCGTGATAATCTATAAAGAGTGGTTATTCCCAATCGCGGACTGTTCCCGCGAGGATGGTCGACTGCGACGTTGCGTCCAGCCAAGGCGCCGTCGCATAATTCTGATCCCGTCAGAAATCTTACAGAAGTTTAGTATCCAGGCAACCGTGCAGGAGCAGTCGTGAGCCAGCTTGTACATTCGTTTGAGGAGTCCTTGCCAACGCCAGATTCGCAAGTAGCGACGCTTGACGGGAACGCAAATGACGATTTGGCCCGACTCGCACGCATGCTTCAGGTGGTGCATGCCGCGCTCGCTTTCGCCGAAGGTCATGGCTTTGATACCTACGATGTCAGTGACGTAAAGGGCACAAAGATTGTCCTTTGGACTTATGCTAAGGGTACACTCCTTGCGCGCGTCGTGCGGTTGGCCATTTTCGGCGGACTTTACGTGGCCCCGGTTCGGTTCCGGAAATTACTCGGGGTTAAAGTCAGTCGCTATCCGCACGCTTCTGCGATGCTTGCGTCCGCTTACATCGAACTCTCCCAGTTGACCTCCGAGGAACTCTGGGCGCTGCGAGCTAGGAGTTTGCTGGAATGGCTCACACGGAATAGGGCTGAATCTAGCGTCGGTGAGTGTTGGGGTGCTTCGTTCCCCTGGTATTCCTATGGAGGAGCTACTCCCACAACCGTAGGGAACGCACACGGCACCGTTTGGGTGGCCAACGCTTTTTTCTCTCATCACCAGGCAACGCGGGACCACTGGTCTCTGGAACACGCCATTCGGGCCTGCGATTTTCTCCTCTATGGCCTCAACTCGAGCGAACGCCCTTCCGGCAGCCTGGCGATCAGTTATACCGTGCTGGATCGATCGCAATGCATCAATGTCAACGCCGATTCTGCAAGCATCTTGATTCGTTTGGGCAACGCGATTGGGCGCCAGGAATATTGTGATGCTGCCAGGAAAATGGTCCGGTTTGTCATCGAAACCCAGAATCCAGATGGCAGCTGGTACTACGACGAGCCCGTACCTGGGGTGCCCCGGTTGCCGTTCATCGACGGGTTTCATACGGGAATGGTTTTGAGCGCACTGACTCAGATCGTTCCAGAATTGCAGGACATGGGGTTGCAGAAAGAGTGCAAGTCTGCCTTGGACAAAGGTCTGACTTTTTATCTTAAGAATCTATTTACTGCGGATGGGAGACCCTTCTACGCGCTGAAGAAAATCTACCCGATTGACCCCTACGCTTGTGGCCAGGGGATTATCACCTTGATAGACGTATGCCAGTCTCATGCCGTCGATCCCCACTTGCGGCGAGAATCCGAAGCTCTGCTGCACAAACTGGCGGATCAGACTCTTCGGCTGATGCTGGACTCCGATGGCAGCTTCTTCACCGCACGTTACCGCTTCAGGATTTTCCGGCTGAAATCTCTGCGCTGGGCGCAGGCCGTGCTGGCCCTTGCCTTCACGCGCTATAGTCGCTTCTTGCTTTTACGCCTAAAGGCAGGGGCCGAGGGAGTTGAATCTGTTTCGGCGGAGACCCGGTCGGGTGCCTGACGATATCCCCAGCCTCTCCAGAGTTCTTTATGGGAGAATCCGTGAAAGCAAGTTTGGCCGGCACGTTATCATTCTCACCGGCGGAACGGTCATTGGCCGTGCGTTAACTGTCCTCGCATCCCCGCTGCTGTCCCGGATTTATCAGCCCGCCGATTTTGGGGTACTCTCGGTTTTCTTTTCACTCGTCACCGCGCTCGCGACTGTGGGCTGTTTCAACTATGAAGCCGCCATACCCCTGCCCAAGGACGACGAAACCGGCCTGAATCTCATGGGAGTTTCGTTCGTCCTGTTGTTCCTGAATGTGTTGATTTGCAGCGGAGTGGTGATTTTCTTCGGTGGACCGGTTGCGCAATGGCTCCGCACTCCCCAACTACAATCCTACCTGTGGCTCTTGCCTATAAGTCTGCTGGGGGCGGGAACGTTCTTTGTCCTCAATTCGTGGTCGGTTCGGTTGCAAGCGTTTCGGGCTCTGGCTAAGAGAAGGATCATCCAGTCCGCTGCCCAGGTGATAACCCAGTTGGGAATTCCCCTCCTCGTCCGCGGCCCCTTCGGCTTGTTACTCGGGGATTCCGTAGGCCGTGCCAGCGGATCGCTGGCACTGGCCTTGGATGCCAAGAAATTTGCGGAGGAGCGGAAGCTGCGTTTTTCCGCAAACAAGATTGTTCAAGCGGCCATTCGTTACAAGAAGTTTCCCGTGTTCGGCACTGCCTCGGTGTTGGTGCATGTGAGCTTTTCCGTGCTTCCCGCATTGCTCTTGACCAGGTTCTTTGGTCTGCAGGAGGCGGGTTGGTACGGCCTGGTGAATCAGATTCTGGGGGTGGGAGTGGGATTGGTTGGTCTGGGGGTCGCCCAGGTCTATCTCAGCAATGCCGCCCAACTCGCGCACTCTTCTCCAGTCCAACTGCGCTCCTTGTTCTTGAGAACCAGCCGCGCGGCTTTCCTGATGGGAGTCATTCCCTTCGGCCTTTTGATGCTGGTGGGGCCTGTCTTGTTCGGATTCGTGTTCGGTGCAAAGTGGACCGAAGCGGGGCGATACGCTCAGTTGCTGGCGATGCCTTTCTTAATCATGCTGACCGTGGGCCCTGTCTTTCCCACGCTCACCGTGTTGGAGCGGCAGGACTGGCAGTTGGTTGTCGATACCGTTGGTGTCCTGATTATGGTCTTCGGGATGTTCTATGCGCACCACTTCGGGCTGTCAGGGCGTTGGGCAGTAGCAGCCTACGGCGTTTCCGTGCTGGTGACCTATCTTTCCCTCTTCGGACTAGCCTTGATGTCGATCCAACGACACGCCCGGAAAGTAGTCCAGACCAACTGAGATGGCCTTGGCCCCGCAGAACAGTCTTGAGAGTAGGTACACTGCCCGGTGATGCACGTCACCGAGTCCGCGACGCTACTGGATAGAATCAATAAGTAGTCGCACGATTCACGACCTTGCGGGTATCGCCGGTTCTTTTGGCCCACCTGGCAACTTCGTACTCCGACCTGGGTTAGAGCAGTCAACGGGATCCGCTGGGGTTTCAAGGAGATTGTGTATGCAGCTTGCATCGCTCTCTGGCCGGTTCTTCCGCCTTTTCGCCATCGCCGCTTGTCTTCTTGTAGCAGGTACTTTCCTCGCTGGCTCTGAGGCCGTGGCCCAGGCTCCCCAACCACACTATCTGGCGTACGCCACCTTCTCTGAACCAGACCCGACCCAGGGTTACCAAGCCGTACCAATCGCCGCGAATGGCGCCGGGCAGGTGTGTGCTTTTAACGGGCGAGCCTTGCTGGAGATCAATCCTGACGGAACCCTGGCTTATTTCAAAGCTGTAAACAGCATTCCGACCTTCCAGACCGGGCATTCCGCAATATTTCTGGGGATGGCGGTTGACAGCGCCAATAACTGCTATGTAACTGGGTCGGGCACAATCGTGCCTACTTCGGGAGCCTATCAAGGTAACAAGTCTTCAGGAATGTACGTCGTCAAGTTGAATCCGCAAGCGAACGTGGTGTGGGCCGCGTATCTCGGGGGTAGCGGCAATGACATTCCGGGCGGCGTAGCGCTCGATCCGAGTGGAAACATCTGGGTCGCAGGTTCGACCACTTCCAACGACCTTCCAGTGACTGGCAATGCGATTCAGTCTTCGTTTCAAGGAGGCAGCAATGATGCGTTCATTACTGAGCTCAACTCCACTGGAACGAGCTTGCTCTACGGCACCTATCTGGGAGGGAACGGCACGGACGGCATCCCGATGGTTCCGGGTACAGCCGGAGTCACTCTCGCGGTCGACGGCGCCGGTGACGTGGTGGTGGCTGGCGCAACGACGTCGACCAACTTTCCCCTTCACGATCCGTTGGAAACCGTCGGTTCTTCCTATGTAACCAAGTTGAGCAACGCGGGGCAATTGCTCTACTCGACCCTATTTGGCCTGACGAGCGGGGCACACGCGGTCAGTATTGCAGTCGATCCCGCAGGAGATGCTTCCATCACGGGACAAGCGGACTCTGGCTTGCCACTGGTAAATCCCATAGCCAACCAGGGTATCGGCGCCTTCGTAGCCAAACTAAGCGCAGACGGTTCGACGCTGGTCTATTCCACATACTACGGGCTGTATGCGGATGGAGATGTAACCGGCGTGATTCCCTATGCGATTCAAGTTGACCCTCAGGGGAATGCCACTATCACTGGTACGTTGAGTGGCTCAGAAATAGAGTTGTTAGATCCCGTCCAAGCGGCATTCACCCGCCTTTTTCTCGCAGGGCTGGATCCCAACGGCAACCTTGTGTTTTCAAGCTACATAGGATCGGAGATTTCCCCCGGGGGGCAACTTTCGCTGGCCGTGGACTCGAATGGAAACGTCTACCTCGGTACGCAAGGCACGGAAGGTCCGCTCTTGCAGCCCATCTACGGCACAATCCCTGACCCTATCGAGGGTTACATCGCCAAGGTAGCAGTTGGATCCGGAGCTTCGTTCAGCATGCCCGCTACAGTGCAGTTTGGCTCCGAGAACGTTGGCGTGGAAACAGAAGCTGTGAGCGTGACGCTATCCAATACGGGGACGACCACGATCACGATCAATAGCATCAGCACGACGGGGGATTTCGCGGTGTTTCAAAATCAATGCCCGACCACGTTTAATTCGGCCGCCTATTGTACGGTCTTTGTCACCTTCACGCCGACCGCTGGCGGCGTGCGTAACGGGACGCTCGTAATCAATGACACCTCGCCGGGCAACCCGCATATCGTTCAATTGACGGGTACGGGGCTTGCGCCGAACGTATCGGTGAGTCCGGCCTCGCTGACTTTTCCCTCTCAAGGTCTGAACACAACCAGCCCTGAGCAGACCGTCACCGTGACTGACACAGGCACGTCTGGCCTGGGCATCAGTCGAATTGCCATCAGCGGAACCAACGCGGGCGATTTCGCGGAAACCAATAACTGTGGGCTGGGCCTTGATGCCGGTAAAAGCTGCGGCGTCTTTGTGACCTTTACCCCTACCGCGTTAGGAACGCGGGGCGCCACGCTGACCATCAACGATGCTCTTGGCATGCAGACGGTGGCCTTGGCAGGTACGGGTGCGCTTACTCTCGGACTGGGTATTCCATCCGGCGGTTCAAACTCAGCCACGGTTTCGGCCGGGGGGACCGCGAAGTACACGCTGTCGATTGGCGGCGGCGGAATCAGCGGAGCCGCGACGTTGACCTGCACGGGTGCGCCCACGGGAGCAACGTGTACGGTTCCCAGCAGCGAGAACGTGAGCGCGACATCGGCGTCGACTTTCACCGCCAGCGTTACGACAATGGCGCCAACCAGCGCGGCATTTAGGAATAAGAGTTCGTGGCTGGGCTGGATGTGGGCGACGGCTCTGATTGGCGTGGTTTTCATTCCTGTCGGTGGTCGAACGGGGCGAGTTGGGAGGAAGACGTGGGCGATGTTGCCTTTGCTACTGCTCATGTTCATTGCTTCGTGCGGAGGAGGGAACGGCGGGGGCGGGGGATCGGGCTCGGGGGGAACGCCGGCGGGCACCTACAACCTGACAGTCACGGCGACGATGGGCAGTACGAATCAAACGCAGACTTTGAAACTGACCGTGAACTGAGGAGGTATCGATGAAATGTGACCGCACTGGCCACTTGTCATCTCTGAGAAGTGTCAGTTTCTGTTTTTGTCTCCTGGGGATGCTTCTGGAGGCCTTGCCAGCCTTCGCTCAAGCTCCCCAGAACCGCTATCTTGCCTATTCCACCTACACCGAACCGAACCCGAGCCAAAGCATCAAGGGGCCAGCGATGGCGGCGAATGGCAGCGGGCAAGTCTGCGTAGAAGACGACACCTCCTTGATACTCATCAACGCCGACGGGAGCTTCGCATACTCGAAGCCGATCAGCAGCCTTCCGGTGTTCAAGAATGCCGGAGATTTCCAGGGTGTCACCATCGACTCCGCCGGCAATTGCTATGTGGCGGGAACAGGTACGATTGTGCCCACGCCGGGTGCATACCAAAGCAAGAAACCCGGCGGCATGTACGTGGTTAAATTCGATCCGCTGGCGAACGTGATCTTCGCCACGTACCTAGGAGGCAGCGGAGGCGAAGATCCCGGAGGCATCGCGCTGGATCCCGGTGGAAATATCTGGCTCACGGGCGCAACCTACTCCAACGATTTCCCAGTCACCAATAATGCCATTCAGCATTCCTTCGGCGGGGGTCAAAACGACGCCTTCGTCGCTGAGCTTAACCCTACCGGGACGCAGTTGCTTTATGGAACTTATCTTGGCGGGAGCGGCTACGATAGCCTGGCGTACGAAGCCAGTCCGGAGCTCACAGGAATTGCGGTTGACAGCAATGGCGATGTGATAGTCACTGGAACCACCAACTCCTCCGACTTTCCTGTTTTGAACGCGATCCAGCCAACGTTCCAGGGCTCGTTCAGTGCCTTCGTTACCAAGATCGGTAGCGCAGGGCAACTGCTCTATTCGACCTACCTGGGCGAATCGAGCGGCGCTCAAGGAGTTGGAATAGCGACGGATTCCGCGGGCGACGCATTGGTTACGGGGTACACGTTGTACAACGGTTTCCCTCTGGTGAACCCCATACCCAATCAAGGGTCGACTGGAGCTTTCGTCGCCAAATTGAACCCTGCCGGATCTGCGTTTGTCTATTCCACACTCTTTGGAGGAGTCCCCGGTTCCCCCGTTTATGCTCTTTCGGCCGCAATACAAGTCGACTCCCAAGGCAACGCGAGTTTTGCGGGTACGGTGGAATGCGACTTCGGTTGTGCTGGCATTACAACGCTCAATCCCATCGAGCTTTTCTCTGTCTCCGGTCTGGAGGATCTCGGTTTTATGGCGGATTTGGATCCTAGTGGAAACCTGATCTTTTCCAGCTACTTCGGCCCAGCTCCGGTCGCAAACGGCTCTGTCGTATCCGAAGTGTCATCACTCGCCATGGATTCCAATGGCAACGTCTACCTGGCATCGGCACCCGAAAACTTCCTCTCGCCTCCCCTGCTGTCACCTGTCTACGGGGCTTTCGAGCCCTTACTCTCCGACCAATCCTTTGCATCGATGGTAGCGAAAGTTGCACTCGGAACTGGGGCGTCGTTCAGCATGCCTAGCGCCGTGCAATTCACAACCGCACTCGTTGGTGCTTCCGAAGGGCCGGTGGCAGTCACATTGTTCAACACGGGGACCACCAGCATTGACATCAACAACATCACAACTACTGGAGATTTCTCCGTCACAGGCAATCTTTGTCCAACAACTCTGGTGAGCGCCTCCAACTGTAGCGTTTCCCTGAGCTTCGTTCCCACCGGCGGTGGGGCACGGAGCGGCACCGTCGTGATTGACGACGATTCGCCAGGCAATCCGCACATAATCCAACTGACGGGTACCGGGCTTGCGCCAGGCATTTCACTCAATCCAACTACGCTGACCTTTGCCGCGCAGGGATTGAATACCACGAGCCCCGCGCAGAACGTCACCTTGAAAAACACCGGAGGGGCGAGTCTTAGTATCAATCAGATTGCGATCTCAGGCGCCAATGCCGGAGACTTCGCTGAGCTGAACACTTGCGGGTTCAGCCTCGCCGCTGGCGCAAGCTGTACGATCTCGGTAACCTTCACACCGACGGCGTTGGGAACGCGGAGCGCCACGCTGGGCATCACAGACGCAGTGGGCATTCAGACGGTGGCTCTGACGGGTACGGGTTCGGCGAGTCTAGGTTTGGGAATTCCATCCGGAGGTTCAAATTCAGTCACGGTTTCGGCCGGGGGAACCGGGAAGTACACGCTGTCGATTGGGGGTGGTGGACTCAGCGGAACCGCGACGTTGACATGCACGGGCGCGCCGAGGGGCGCGATGTGCACGGTTCCCAGCAGCGAGAACGTGAGCGCGGCATCGGCTTCGCAGTTTTCAGTGAGCGTCTCAACGACGGCGCCAACCAGCGCGGCGTTTAGGAGTAAGAGTTCGTTGCTGGGATGGATGTGGGCGACAGTTGTGATCGGCCTGGCTTTAGTTCCCGTCGGCGGGCGGTCGCGACGCTTGGGGAAGAGGCTGTTCGCAATATTGCCGTTGCTGCTGCTCACGTTCCTCGCTTCGTGCGGCGGAGGCAACGGCGGAGGCGGCGGATCGGGATCGGGTGGCACTCCCGCCGGCACTTACAACCTGACGGTGACAGCCACCATGGGCAGCACGAATCAGTCGCAGATTCTCAAGCTGATCGTGCAGTGAAGGGAGCTATGGGACGCGTCAAGGGCGAACGGGTCTTGCTGCTAATTGTTTTGAGTGCCATGTGTGCTTGGGCCCAGACTCCCCAGACCCGCTATCTTGAGTATTCCACTTATGTCGGGGGAGACGCCCTCGTGCTTGCCGCGAATGCCGCTGGCTTGGTGTGCGTGGCATCCGCACAGAGCGGGTTGACTGAGATCAATGCGGACGGATCCCTGGGATATTTCAAACCATACGACCAAATGCCGACTTTCCAGGGGTTCGGCCCTACTGTCAATGCAGTTGCGATCGACAGTACGGGTAACTGCTATCTCGCCGGAAGCAGTGGAATTGTGCCCACTCCCGGCGCCTACCAGAGCGTCCCCAAGAGCATGTTCGTGGCTGAGTTTGATTCCCAGGGGAACGTGGTATTTGCCACCTACCTCGGCGGCAGCGGGCCGGATTCTGCCGGGGGGATCGCGCTCGATGCCAGCGGAAACGTGTGGGTCGCCGGGACCACCGCGTCGAACGACTTTCCCGTCGTGAATCCGATCCAGTCAACGTTTCAGGGTGGCCAGAACGACGCATTTATTTCTGAACTGAAGTCCGATGGCACGCAGCTCTTGTTTGCAACCTATCTGGGCGGAGTCGGCAACGAGGGCGCAGTCGGAATTGCAATCGACGGAAGCGGCAACGTCATCGTGGCCGGAACCACCACATCGACCAACTTCCTCACACGCAACCCGCTGGAGCCCACACTTGGCGCCGCCAACGACGGATTCATTACCAGGATCAGCAGCGCCGGACAACTGGTGTATTCGACGTATTTTGGCCAGACCAGCGACGCCGACATCTACGATGTAACCGCGGATTCTGCCGGGGACATGTTTGTCGCCGGGATTGCGACCGGTCCCAGTTTTCCGCTGGTGAATCCGCTCGCTGGCCAACAGCCGCCCGCCTTCGTATCCAAGTTAAACTCTTCCGGCTCGGCGGTTGTGTTTTCTACCTACTTTGGCCTCGTCGATGGTGTAGCCCAGCCGACCGGCAACTCACTGCAAGTGGATTCCCAGGGTAATGTTTATTTCGGCGGAACCGTGATGCCGGGGGCCGGCAGCATCCCGCTGCTGAACTCTACCCAGGGGACTCCGACTTCATATTACCTGGCCGCGCTGGATCCGAACGGGAACCTGGTCTATTCAAGTTTCTATGGTTCGGCTGCGTTGATGGACCAGCCGACCGCGTTGTCGCTCGGCATGGACTCTAGCGGGAACCTTTATGCCGGCGGCCTTACCGCGTTTCAAATCGAAGTCCCTCTGCTGGTTCCGCTCCCTCTCGAAGGCACGTACGATCCGTTTGCTGGTTGTAGCAATTGTCAACCAGTTCCTCAACCGTTCGTAGGGAATGTGGCCTTGGGAAGTCGCGCTTCATTTAGCATGCCGACCGCGTTGACGCCGTTTGGACTGACAACTGTTGGTACGCCGAATCCGATTTCACCTGCTATTACGGTGTACAACACCGGCACCACCAACATTGACATCAGCAGCATCGCGACCACCGGGGATTATTCCCAAACCAACAACTGCCCCGCCACATTGGCACCGGGCACGGATTGCGCCGTCACCGTAACCTTCACTCCCACCGTCGCCGGCACTCGCCCCGGATCGGTGGTGATCTCCGATGACTCGCCGGGCAATCCTCATACCATTCAGTTGTCCGGTACCGCCCAAGCTCCCATGGTGGTTCTCTACCCCACCTCGCTGACCTTTGACCCACGGGCGTTGAACACCACCAGCAAATTTCAGGTTGTAAATCTATCAATCTCCTGTTGCGTTAATTTAACGATTGGCCAGATTTCGACTAGCGGTGACTTCACGGAAAACAACCCTTGTGGAGTTAGTCTTCCGCCGGAGTATAACTGCAGCATCTACGTCTATTTCACACCGACTGCGCTCGGCACGCGCACCGGAACGCTCACCATTACCGACAATCTTGGCATTCAGACTGTGCCTCTCACGGGTACGGGCACGCTCAGCTTGGGCCTCGGGATAGCCCCAGGTTCGGGCAGCTCAAGTTCAGTCACGGTTAAGGCGGGCAACGACACTAGCTACGACATGCAAATTGGTGGGGGCGGCTTAAGTGGGACCGCGACGTTCACTTGCACCGGCGCACCGACGGGAGCGAGTTGCATAGTTCCCAGCAGCGAAAGTGTAAGCGCCGCGACCTATACCTACTTCAAGGTAGCTGTCGAGACGAGCGCTCCCGCGGGCGCTGCATTGCGCCAGAAGAGTCCGTCATTTGTCTGGGCTTGGGCGATGGCTCTGATCGGAGTTGTGTTTCTGCCTGCAGACGGTCGGCTTTGGCGTTTCGGCGGGAAGGTGTGGGCGATGCTGCCCTTGCTGTTGATCGTCTTCATCGCATCGTGCGGTGGAGGCGGCGGTGGCAACGGCGGCGGTGGCTCCGGTTCGGGAGGAACTCCGGCGGGAACATATACTCTGACCGTTACGGCAAGCACAGGAAGCGCGAGCCAGTCGCAGAAGCTGACCCTGATCGTCGTGCAGTGAGGTCTCTATGAAGTCTGTGTACTTCGTCTGCATTTGCTTGATGCTCGCCGCCACGTTCGCGTTGGCACAGAACCCAGTCCCGTTCGTCAACCAGCCGCTGGTGCCCGATGCCACTGCACCGGGCGGGCCGACCTTCACGCTTACCGTGAACGGCACTGGCTTTGTCTCTGGTGCAACCGTCAACTGGAACGGCACTGCGCTGGCTACGACTTTCGTCAGCACTTCACAATTGACGGCAGCGGTTCCGGACGGCGACATCGCTATTGCAGGCACGGCTTCTGTCACGGTGACAAATCCGGCACCGGGGGGCGGCACTTCAAACGTTCAGTATTTGAGCGTTACCAATGCAACCACCCCGCCCGCCTTCGCCGCAGCTGTGGCCTACGGCTCGGGTGGGTACGGCGCCGTGGCCGTGGCCGTGGCAGACGTGAACGGGGATGGCAAGCTCGACCTGCTGGTGGCGAACGAGTGCGCCACCAGTTGTGCCCCGGGAGTGGCCGGCTCGGTGAGCGTGCTGTTGGGCAACGGCGACGGAACTTTCCAGCCAGCGGTGGCCTACGCGTCGGGCGGCTATCAGACCAGTGCGGTGGTGGTAGCTGACGTCAACGGAGACGGCAAACCCGACCTGCTGGTGGCGAACGAGTGCTCGGACAGCGCCTGCCGTGACTACGGCACCATCGGCGTGCTGCTGGGCAACGGTGATGGAACTTTCCAAACAGCAATGATCTTTGAAGCCGGCGGCGGCTACGCACTCTCGCTGGCAGTTGCTGACGTAAATGGGGACGGCAAGCCCGATGTGGTGGCAGCGTCAGGCGAAAACGCTGCCGTGCTACTGGGCAACGGCGACGGAACCTTCCAGACCGCGGTAAACTACTACGCCGACGGCGAAACTGCCACGTCAATCGCGGTAGCGGATCTGAACGGGGATGGCAAGCTCGACCTGGTTGTGGTGATGCAGTGCGACGGCAGCAGCTGTTTGGGGCCAGGCCCAATCAGCGTGCTGTTGGGCAACGGCGACGGAACCTTCCACCTTGCGACCACCTTCAGCTCGGGCTATTTTGTGACGGTCGCGGACGTGAACGGAGACGGCAAGCCCGACTTGCTTTTGGCTGACATCGTGGACAACTCGGCGAACCTCCTGTTAGGCAATGGTGATGGGACGTTTCAGGGCGTGGTGGAATATCCTCCGGGCGGTCTTGTCCCCTATTCGATCGCCGTGGCAGATGTCAACGGAGACGGCAAGCCCGACCTGGTGGTGGCGAACGAATGTGGTGTCCCGTGTGGCACAAGCGGCGTAACAGGCGTGCTGTTGGGAAACGGGGACGGAACCTTCCAAAAAGCGGTTAGCTTCGGATCGGGCGGCGTGTTCGCGCATTCGGTGGCAGTGGCAGACGTGAACGGGGATGGCAAGCTCGACCTGCTGGTGGCGAACTGCGGCAACACGCCCGGCGATTGTCAGGGAAAGTCTATCGGTACGATCGGCGTGCTCATAAATAACGGGAAGCCCGGAACCACAACGTTACTCGCAAGTTCGCAGAATCCCTCCATCTTCGGGCAGCCCGTGACTTTCACTGCTACGGTGACGGCCCCGGGTGGGAGCACGCCGACGGGCACGGTGAGTTTCTTTGACGGAACCACGAAGATAGGAAACTCCAACCTCAACGGCAGCGCTGCGGCGACCTTGACGACCTCCACGCTGGCGGAGGGCACACATAGCATTACGGCGACTTACAACGGAGATGCAAATTTCGCAATCAGCACCTCGCCCGTGCTGGACCAGGTGGTGGAAGGAGCCACGGTGACACTTTCTCCCGCCAGTCTGAACTTCGGCGCTCAAACCGCTGGCATCACTAGCGCCCCACAAGTTGTGATGCTCACAAATACCGGGGCAATGCCCCTGATTCTTACGTCCATCGGCATCAGTGGAACCAACAGTGGCGACTTTGCCCAGACCAATAACTGCCCTAGTTCGATTGCGCCAAACGGTGGTTGTAACATCAGCGTGAAGTTCACTCCAACTGCGGGAGGCAATCGTACTGCGGCAGTGAGCATTGCAGACAACGCCCCGGGCAGTCCGCAAGACGTGCCCTTGACCGGCATCGTTCCTGATTTCTCGGTAACTGCGAACTCCCCAACGTCCCAGACGGTGACACCGGGTCAAGCTGCGAATTTTGTTGTGACCGTCACTCCCCTCAATGGCTTTGCTGAAACTGTGTCGCTCAGTTGCGGCGGCGCCCCGGCACAATCGACGTGTGCCGTCACCCCCAGTTCGGTCATTTTGAACGGATCCAGCACTGTAGCCGTGAACGTTGCAGTCGTGACTGCCGGAGTGTCGACGGCCCTGAGGCATCCTCCGCAGTTACCGAGGGGCATGCGATGGGCGCTGGGGTTGGCGCTGTCGCCGGTGGCCGGGTTGGTGGTGCTGGGCGGGCTTGGTTCCATGCGCCGCCATCGTCATTTGTTTCGCCCACTGGCCTTGCTCGCTATATTCTCGGCTTCCCTAACGTGGCCGGCGTGCGGCGGAGGCGGAGGCCACAGTAGCGGCGGTGGAACGCCGACCGGAACCTACACCCTGACGGTTACCGGCATCTATGGATCTGGCTCGACCACGTTGTCTCATGCGACGACAGTGACTCTGATTGTGCAATGAGAGCACGAGACAGCGCACACGCTGTAATATGGATATGCGGCGATGCCGTCAACGAAGTCGTGCCCTTGAAAATGGCTTTTACCACCAAAGTCTCGATTGTCATCGCCTGCCGAAATGAAAAAGCCTTCATTGGGGCTTGTCTCGATTCGATGCTAGCGAACGACTATCCTCAGGATTTGCTGGAAGTTCTGGTGGCCGACGGCAGGAGCGATGATGGTACCCGGGCAATCGTTGCAAGCTATTCCAAGCGCTTCCCGTTCATTAAGCTGGTGGACAATCCCGGACAGATCGCGTCCACTGCCTTTAATCTGGGCGTCCAACATGCCTCCGGTGATCTGATCATGATCATGGGGGCCCACAGCACGTACGCGACGGACTACATTTCTCGCTGCGTGCGCGCCTCGAACGAATCGGGCGCGGATAACGTTGGTGGCGTCATTCGCGTAATCCCTCGCAAGCCGGGCCTCCTGGGTAATGCGCTCGCATTTGCCCTCGGACACCCGTTCGGTGTGGGAAACGCACACTTTCGCTTCGAGAGCGGCGGACGGCGCTCGACTGACACGGTTTTTGGAGGCTGCTATCGTCGTGAAGTTTTCCAGAAGGTCGGGCTATTCAATGAGCAGCTGGTTTTCAACCAGGACATTGAGTTCAATCTGAGGTTGGGCAGGGCGGGCGGGAAAATCCTGCTGGATCCCCAGATTGTCAGCGACTACCGGGCACGCTCAGATCTCAAGTCGTATTGGAAACATAACTTCCGCAACGGCTCCTGGGTGGTCTTCTCATCGCTTTATTGCGACAGCATCCCATTCTCGTGGAGGCACTTGATTCCGCTGGTATTCGTTACTGCTCTGGCCGGCTCCGCTGCGCTGAGTTTCATTCTGCCCTATTTTTGGTGGGTATTTCTGGGCATCTCTGGCAGCTATCTAGTCGCTAGTCTCATCGCTTCTGCCACGATTGCGATCCGTAAACGCGACTTCCGCTACTTCGTGCTCATGCCCTTGGCCTTCGTTTCGTTGCATGTAGCTTACGGCCTGGGCTCTCTGATCGCTCTGGTTCGCATGTTGTTGCAGCGAGATTTGCGGGGGCGAGCCTATCGCCGTATATTCAGTGATACCGTTCCCGCAAATGGCGCATGGGGTGGACCGAAACCTAAGCAGCAAAGTCGCTCCCTGAAGAAAGACTTCTGAAAGTATCCTGGATGACGGGCAAAACACTTAACACGTTACAGGAAGCGGAACCCGGCTGGACCGTGGCCGACGATCGGCAGAAGAAATCCTCGACCGGCGATTACCGTTTTTTTTTCTGGAAGGGAAGAGTCGCACTTTACGCGATTCTGAGGGCGCTAGGAGTTGGTCCCGGAGACCACGTCCTTGTTCCGGGATACACCTGTGTCGTGGTTCCTGGCGCAATTTGCTTTCTGGGGGCAAAGCCACAGTACGTGGACATTGATCCCAACACCTACAATATCTCGCTCAACCGGATCGAGGCGGCCGTGCGCCCCGACGGTCCACGGATCAAAGCTGTGATCGTGCAGCACACCTATGGTTTGCCGACAGATACCGCACCTATCGTGAAGTGGGCCCGGCAAAGGGGAATCGCCGTGGTGGAGGATTGTTGCCACTCGCTAGGCAGCCGCTACCTTGGCGAAGCGGGGGATTGGCAGGATGCGGGTACTCTGGGAAACGCTGCTTTCTTTAGTTCACAGTGGTCTAAGCCCGTAACCACTGGGCTCGGAGGCTGGGCAGTCACGAGTTCTCCATCTTTGGCCGACAAGATTGAGTTGATACATGCGAATGAATGCATCTCGCCGTCATGGGCGGAGCGCACGGCGCTGGCCGCTCAAGTCGCGGGACGTTCCTTTGTTTCCTCGCCGAGTTCATTCTGGCTGGCGCAAACCACGTATCGCTTTCTGGGTCGGGCCGGTCTTGCCATCGGTTCCTCTGCCGAGGCGGAGCTCCGCGGGCAAATGCCGCCGGGATACGCCAAGCGTATGTCGTCCTTTCAGCTTCGGCTCCTCAGTCGCAAGTTGGCGAGGTTTGCCGGCGGCATTCCCCACCGCCGGCGCCTAAGGACGGTTTACGATCGCGCGCTGACCAGTGCCGGACTTCGTGCTTTAGAAGTGCCGCAACAAGTGGATCCAGTTCTACTGCGATACCCGGTACGCGTAAGAAACAAGCGGGAGATTCTCGACGCGGCTCGCTCCAGCAGGGTTGAACTCGGGGACTGGTTCGATCACCCCCTCCATCCCAAGGAATCTGATGCCCGTGCATTCGGCTACAGGGAAGGAATGTGTCCAAACGCGGAGGAGGCGGCCAGCCAGGTCATCAACCTGCCCGTCCACGATCGCGTGAGCGAAGAAGCTGCCCGAAAGATGGTCTCGTTCTTGAAAGATGTTGCGCAGCCCGTAGAGTGAACGCTCACCACATGATTCGTTCAAGCGAAGGCCTCTTTACATGAAGGCAGTTTTCGTACTCAATCGTACCTTGCGATCAAAGAGATCCAGCGGCGGCAAGCTAACGGGCGCGGCTATACCTTAAGGATTTCTAACATAGTTTCCGCTTTCGCTGACAGTTGCACTCGCAAGCCCTGAGCTCACCAGCGGCGGTGTGTTATCTCCGCCAACGAAACTGTTCGTGATGACCACAGTATTTGCGGTTACCGCAGTTGCCGGAATATCGAAACAAACCGGCCCACATTCGAGGTAGCCTTCACTCCACCAAAATCCAATGGTATTGTTAATCTGAATTGGAATATTTGCAGGCCGCGCCTCAGCACTGCAGAAAACGCAGTGAAATGATTCCACAAGATGACCTCCGCCGCCTATGACCCATTCATTCACACCGTTCCAGACTGCTCGGCAATGAGTGCCAACGAAGTGTGCTTCCACATCTAGAATATCAAAGCCAATCGGAGCCGAGGCTCGAACGAAAACATTGTTGCAAATGGGGTCAATCACCGTTCCAGTGTTCCCGTATCGAATTGCAGCAACACGAGCTTGGGTGTTCGGGGTATCGATGACGACGTCATCCAGCGTCACGTTGCCCGCAGCCTTGTCCACGTCGATAAAAACCTCTGGCGAAGCTCCCACTGCATCAAGGCAGAACCCTGCGAGCTTGGAGCCATGGAGATGATACGAAGAAATGACGAACGGTATATGGTCACCCCCCTTCCAGACCAATGTGGTCAAACAGTGGGATTCAATGTAAGTTGAACTGCTAATACCGGGATTGTCGTAAGAAGCTCCTGCACCCTGAATGCTGAACGTCGCCGAGGGAGCAACTTGTACCGAAAAGGCGAACGTCCCCACTGGAATAGTTATGTTACATTGCGGTGAAACCGGTTGATTACAGGCGGAGAAGGCGGCATCCATCGATTGCTGTCCAGACGCAGATACCGACGGGGCGCAGGCGACGCCCGGTATCAGTAACAGAATCAGAGCGACGTACTTCATCAGCCCGCAAATGTTCCTGTCAACCACCTTTACGCTGGAAGCATGAACCAAGGTCGCCTCTTTCCTTACCGGCTTCGGGTCACTGACCGCATAATAATGGGAAGTGTGTTCTAGTTGCCAAATCTGCTACACCATCGCCGATTTCCATCAAGTTGTCAAGGCAACCCGGCAATGATGCAGAGGGTTGCGATCTGGGTCGCGCCCTTGTTTGATCTGGTTAGTCAATCCCTTCTGGTGAGGAGAATCAGTACCAACGCAGGTTGTGGGTCCTGAAGAACGCAAGCGGTTATATTGTTACAATATGCCCTTCCCCTGGGTGTCCAAACGGAACTATTGGCTTACGGCGACTGGCAGACCCAGATCGCATTCTCAAAGGGTGGAGAATCTGTTTGAATGAGTAGTCCGTTCCGAAATGGCGATCCTGGAGTCTCTACCGTGAATGACGGTCGTTCATTTATAGTCCGCTTTTCGCTGGATGATCTTATGTTGTTCAGCGCCGCTTCGCACGATCGGAATCCTTGTCACATTTCACCCGAGTACGCGCGCAAGACCCCCTACGGGCAGCTGTTGGTTTATGGGATATTGGGTGCGCTTGCAGGCCTCGCCAGGGTCGAACCACCTCCGCACTGCACACTCTCGAAGGTCAGTTTGGACTTTCGACATCCGATGTTTCTGGATATCGACTACAGCGCGATACTTGTGAAACAGTCCCCTCAATCGTTCTCTATGAAGGTGTGTGACGGCAGCAAAATACTGATGAAAGCCGAGTTTGCGTTTGGCGAGAGTGGTCCGGTTGAGATGGCATGGGGAAAGCCGCCACGATCCATTCTCCAGGTTCCCTCGGATCGGGACGAGAAGGAATTTAAAGAAGGAGCGATCACCAAGGGCGAATACCTGCCCGATCAGACTGCACTGGCCGCCCTGCTGGATCGCTTTGCCATTGATGAACCGGCCTTTGGCCGACTCCAGATATCGGCTCTCCTCTGGAGCAGCTATCTAGTTGGTATGGTGCAGCCTGGACTTCATGCGCTGTTCCACAAACTCACGCTCGCATTCGAGAATCTGGACCGGGGTCTCTCACGCAGTCTTTCATTCGAAGCAAAAGTCATTTCTCTTAACTCATTGGGTTCGCTACGGTCAGAACTGCGGTTGTTTGCGGGGGACCAATTGGTTGCAAGGGGAGAGAGTCGGGCCTTTTTCATGCCCAAGAATCGAGTTGGGTTACGGAGTGCAGTTGAGGCTCTGCTCCCTCAGTCGAACCAGCTAGGAGGAAAAGTCGCACTGGTTATTGGAGCGAGTCGAGGGCTGGGAGCTATGCTTACCACGGCCTTGGCGTTGCAAGGGTGCACCGTGCTGGCAAACTTTGACCGCAGCGAACCCGAGGCACAACAACTGCAAGAATCCCTGGCAGATGCTTCCGGCGGAGTCGTTTTGGCAAAAGGCGATGCGGGGGACGTTGCATGGTGCGAGCAACTCGCAGTGCGGGTTTCGCGCGAGTTCGGGCGTCTTGATTTCCTGATTTGCAACGCTTGCCCCTCCCTGCTACCGTTGCGGCTTGAGCCTAGAATGGTCGGGCGCATTAATTCCTACGTCGGTAATGCGCTGGCCCTTGTGAGCGTACCTATGTCTGTATTTTGCGGTTTGCTCGCAGAAGGGTCTGGATCGTGCGTGGTGATTTCCTCCGTCGCCGTCGAAACCACGCCCAAGGAATGGCCTCATTATGTTGCGGTGAAGTGTGCAGTTGAAGGTCTCGTCCGGGTGGCGGCATTGCAATACCCAAATCTCAATTTCTTGCTGGTTCGGCCACCCAAACTGCGGACCGACCTTACCAATGGTCCGTCGAGTGCCCTTTTCGGGCAGGGGGAAGGTATGCACTCCGAAGTGGCGGCGGCGAAGATTGTGCAGCGGCTTCAGGGAGTTGCCAGGGAGCAGGTAGTAGAGGTGTTCATCCCTTAGCGATGGGGCTGCGTGATGACAAAGGTGCCTGCCCCGGTGAATAATTGTCGAAGATCGAAAGTGGCGAAAGCCCCTACCACGTGCTCAAAGAGAAACACACGTGTTTTCCTGTGACGGGCCGCAAAATATTGACAAACCAAACCGAAAGAAAAGGGCAGTTGCAATTGGCGAAGGGGCGTAATCTCCAATTCGTACCGCTGAGCCAGCCTCTTGTCCAAGCTTGTGAAGGATTCAATGAGCGCCTCCGGCAGGGAGGAATCGTCGACGAATACTTTAGCTCCCGCCCAAACCGTGATCGCGGCGAAGGCCCGCCCACTGCCATGGAGGCCGAACGCTACATCGGAGTTGACGATGGCGGTCAAGTGCATGGTGCCTACATTCTGCGCTGGCAGTTCTTGTGGCTGCGAGGTGAGCGGTTTCTGGGCGCCTGTTATGGCCACCCGGTTTCGGAAGGTATCATCAACAAGCAGTACGCAATGATGGGCGTATCAATCCTGCGGGACGCCCTGAAGCGCTGTGAGTATCTTCACATGCTTGGGGCCAGCGGGCGGAATGGAAGCGCATTTCGAGTTGCTCAGCATGCCGGGTGGCAGATTGAGGACGTGCCCTTCTTGTTCCGTGTGATACAGGGTGGGAAGTTTCTCCGGAGGTTGCCCCAGATGCAGCGCAGCGGGGGACGTCGCCTCCTTGCAACCGTTGGTGGAACGACGGGGTTGGCAGGGATCGCGAGCGGTTTGCTGCATGGGGGTTCCGCGATCTGGAACCGTGGAGGTCCATCGCTGCGACCTGCCTCGAATGTGACCGTCGAGGAAGTTACCAGCTTGGCGGGAGCCGCGGATGAGGTCTGGGGGCGCGCCAACTCCCAGTACGCCTTTTGCGTCGTCCGGGACGGTGCTCATGTTGACCCCTCATTCCCGGTTGACCGCGCGGACCTTCATCGTCTGGTCGTGCGCCATCAAGGCTCGGTCGTAGGATGGTCAGTAGTCATGACGGAAGGTCTCTCCCGGCTGCGAAACTATTTAGGCGAAGTCGTCCCCGGTCTTATTGTCGATGCGTTCGGAGATACCGCATACGCGCCTGAGATCGTGCGTGCCACAACTCTGTATTTGGCGGACCGTGGGGTTGATGTTGTCATCACAAATACATCCCACAACCACTGGATTGCTGGATATAAGGGTGCTGGCTTCCTCACTTGGCGCAGCCAGTATCCATTGCTGGTGTCAAAATCACTTGCACACCGCATCGGTGACTTTCCCGCGATTATGCCGCAGACCCACATGTCGCGCGGTGACGGAGACGGGGTCCATTATCTCCATTGATTTTCAATATTCAGCTTTTCGGTATGGACTGGCGGAACGTCTGGAACAAAACAAGTAGGAGGATAACCATACATGTTGCGGTTGGACCAACGTGAGCTGATGCGAATATTTGCAGAGGTCTTGGAAGTCGATCCGAGTAAGCTTTCCGAGCAGAGCTCGCCCGACAATGTGCAGGGGTGGGACAGTGCGAAGTCCATGGAAATTGTCATAACCATCGAAGAGGCGTTAAATCTTGAGTTTAGTGCCGATGAACTGGCAGGGATGAGTTCCATCGGTGCGACCAAAGCTATGTTGATGCAAAAGGGAGTGGTTATTCAGTAATGATGGACAAGCCACCCACGAACTCTCCGCTTCGTGATGCGCGCACTGCATGGCGAAAGTGGATGCGCAGTGGGGCCGCGCCGGACCTCGATGTGGGCATCGCCAGCTCCTTCACCATCGATGCCCTGGCACCCTATCTCGGGCGTGCGCTGCTTTCCGCGAGCTGGTCACCTCGGATTCGGATTGCCCCGTTCAACCAGATGTTCCAGGCACTCTCTGCGCCGCAAGCAGCCTTTGGCGGCGACGCTCCCGGCATACTCCTTGTGTTGCCGCGCCTGGATGAACTGGTGGCAGACGAGCTTGCCCGATTCAGCGGCGGTGACTCGTCCGCTTGGCTGCAAGCCCGGGACAAACTCCTACAGCTGGCAAAGGCGGTTGCAGCGGCCCGGAAGAACCTGGCCGGTACTTTCATTGTGGGAACGTTTCCTCCACCGACCACAGCGGAGTTCGATCTACTGCACCTCGATCGCTTAGGTCTTATGTTCTTCGAACGAGCCAGCGCGCTCTGGCAGGAGGCTATAGCTGATGTCGAAGGGGTTAAGGTGCTGGATGTGTGCCAGCTGGCAAATGATTTCGGCATGCGTCACACATTCGATGCGCGCCTATGGTATTTGTATCGCCAGCCTTTTTCCGAACAGTTCCTGTTTGAACTCGGCAACTATGCCGCCCGCCTCATATCTGCGACACGTCGGGCTTCTGCAAAGTGCGCTGTCATTGATTGCGACAACACCATTTGGGGCGGAATCATTGGAGAAGACGGGTTAGATGGCATTCGGATCGGCGACGAATTTCCCGGATCGGCATATCGCGATTTCCAAAGGCTGCTGCTCCACTGGCGACGGCAGGGTGTGTTCTTGGCGGTCTGCAGTAAGAACAATCCCGAGGATGTTCGGCAGGTGTTTCGTGATCACCGAGCCATGGTTTTACGGGAAAGCGACATCTCAGCCTGGTCGGTCGATTGGCGGCCGAAGAGCGAACAGTTAAGTGAGATTGCGAAAGAACTCAATATCGGGACAGACGCACTCGTGCTGTTCGACGATAGCCCATACGAGATTGCTGAGGTGCTGACCCGCCATCCCGCGATCCGCTGCATACAAGTGCCCGCGGCCCCTGAATCGATCGTTTCAGTAGCGCGTCGCGCCATGCCCTTCGACAAGCTTGAGATCACCAACGACGATCGTTTTAGAGTCGAACGCCACGTTATCGAAGTGAAGCGGGATGAACTGCGGCAATCTCTCCCGCCGGAAGAGTTCATCCGGAGTCTGGACTTGTGTGTCGATACGATGCCTGCCAGCCCCGATAACCTCGCCCGGGTCACGCAACTCATAAACAAAACGAACCAGTTCCGATTGACCAGCGTCCGGCTGACACGCGACCAGGTTGACGCGATGGTTCGGTCGAATAGCCATATTGTTCGGGCGGCCGTCGTCAAAGACAAGTTTGGGGAATATGGTCTTACCTGTGTGGGCATACTCGAACGCCGGGGTGGTGACTGGCACCTAGCAGTTTTTCTGCTGAGTTGTCGCGTTCTGGGGCGGGGGGTGGAAACCTCCTTCCTGGCTGATTTGGCCTCGGAAGTATTGGCCCATGGGGGACACCGCATGACTGCGGAGTTTCATCCAACGGGTAAGAACGGCATTGCGGCGGACTTTCTGGAGCGGCATGGCTTCAAAAAGTTGGAGTCCGATTTGTGGTGGCATTCCGCATCCGAGTTGGCGGCCCAGCGCTTGGCCAGGCACGCTCAGACGCCTAGCCAGCAGCCGGATTGAAACAGCCGCAGTTACTTGGCCCGCCATGACTTGATTCCGTTCATTTTGTGGCCGATCTGAGTCTGGCAGACATCTCGCAGCCACACCCATTCCAAACGGTTTCGCTGGCTGGCTTGCAAGACTGCGCCGGACTGTTGTGCGAGAAGGTAGTCGAGCAATGTGCGGACGGGCACGAACCAGCCGTTTTTCTTGGCTAGCCGGCTGAGCAAGCGCTCAACTTCTGGCAGGACTCTTCCGTTTTCCTGGAAGTTGAAAAGATGTGTGTAGAGGATACATGCGCCACCTTCTCTTTCCAGTTGGTCCTGATTAGTTTCACCAAGCAGCCGGATGAATAAACGCGGAATACAAGCCTCCGAACATGCGTACCAATAGCGCACAAAGGGTCGCGCAGGATCGTGATAAGGCATTTCCGGGCAGAGTCTCAGTGTATTGATATCACGAAAAACGAAGTTGCGAACGTATTTGATCTTCTCGAGACAGATGTCGCCCCAGAAAACTTCGCTCCCCATGACATGCCCTCGAAACAGGCCATCGTAACGATAGAAGTTCAACGCTCGATAGAGTTGCCGTGGTAGCCCACTAACCCGCGCGTCGCCTCCGTAGATGCTCTCGCCGCAGTCGTTGTGATTCGCCATGGTAGTGGGATATTCCCCGAACATCGTCCGGAAAGCCTCGATCCCTACGCGGGTCTCTTCTCGCAAGGACGTATGTGATGTGACATTGTGGAGTCCGATTTCGAAGCCCTCACGCTGCAGCCGAAGGCAAAAATTGAGGTACTCGGGGTTACTGCAAGTCTCTCCCCCAATCGTACTTCTACGTTTTTGCGCTAAGGGCCAGACACTCTTGGTGGTACGGAATCCCAGGTCTCGGAGCAGTTGATAGATGGGGCGGGCGTTGTCTACTGTCTCGTGATCTGTGTCGTCGAAGATTGTGAACGCAAACTGTTTCTGCTCTGGCCACTTAATGAGGGGCATGCCGCGGGTCCTGAGTGTCTTGGGGTTTCGTGATCGATTCTGCTTACCATACGATAGTTGCCCTGATACCACAAGACGATTACCGGTTATTTGTCAGATGGATGACGGAATGGCACCTGGTACATAGCGTGATCAAATTCTGCTCGGAATCGTCGCCGGATTGGCTGCGGAATTCTTTGTGGTGAACTTCCAGGTTAGACATCGCGCCGCACGCTTGACATCTCCAGCCATCCCGCCTCAGCACTTGATGGCGGAGCTCGTTGTATGGCTGATGATCAAGCCGCAGGCGGGGCCGCTTCCGAACGCAACTCACGATGCCTTCTCGGCAAAGTGGTCCAGGAACGTCTTTCTTTCTTCACCTGGCAAGAACTTGAAGAAACGCAGGATCGATTGCAGCAGGACCTGCGAATCGCCATTTTCCAGGTTGGCTCCCGCCAGAAAATCCGCACAAATCATTTCTAAGCAGTAGCCGCGGGACTTGTCCGTCCCCAGCATCAGAGCGGCCGTCTCGATCGCCTGCTCAATGACCGGGATCTGGCTCTTATAGAGCTTGAAATAGATAATCTCCGACGGCTCGCTTTCCTTCCCGGTCAGCTCCTTCTCGACCTCCTGCTTAAACTGCTCCTTCGGCATCTGGCGAGCTTTGTGCAACCAGGTTGCACAATCGAAGTGCTGCCCGTCCCGCCGCGCCACCTTGGCCAACTCCAGCCCCTTCGTCCAGCCCACTTCCTTCAGTTCCTTCCTCGCCTGCGGCGGCAGGTGCTCGTGGATGGACATCAGGTAGTACGCCTTCCGCCTTGACTCAGGAAACCGCCTTTCCAGAAACTCATCGAACGATTTCACGTTTTCCACCCGCCAGTACTGTCCCGCGCGCACTTCGCACAAGTAACGCCGAGTTCGACGAACCGGGTGTCCCGCTCCGCCTCTTTCTGCTTTTCCCACGCCAGGATCTCGTCGATCTTCGTGAGCACGAACACGGCTCGTCGGCGATTGAGCTTAGGCAGCATGGGCGGATTGTCAGTACGTAAGCTCGTCAAGCCAACCAAGGTTTTCTGCTCCCGGCCGTCGCACCAGAGCGGTGTCGACCAGCTCTTGTTTCCCCAGGCAAAGCCCCAAGTATGGGCACGTGCTGCAGGGGTTCTGCGGGAAGCGAATCCCGCTGTGGGGCAAGAACTGGGCCGACTCGATCCGGCCAATCGTATCGGCGACCAGATGGCTGAATTCGTTGCGCTGCTCGTCGCTAATGGTGGTGCGGAGGTATTGGATCTCGACCAATCGCTTGCGCACGAAGACGACCTGGGCGACTTCGGAGATGCCGGTCATCCAGGAATAGCAGACCAGTTGCGGATCGAGTGCCAGCAAACCATCCGGTTCTTCGGGATAACGGGCTGAAGTGGTCTTCCACTCGATCAGACAGCGGGTTCCGTCCAAGTTCCCGATGGCGTCAACATAGGCAACGAAGTCGTTCTTCTCCGAAACCCGGCGGGTGAACTTGATCTGCAGGTTGCGGCGAGGCTGGCGATGCGGATGCGATTGTCCTGGCAGAACCGATCCAGCAGTTGAATGCCTTGCTGCAGCATCCGGTCCCAGCTATCGCGCTCCCCATACTTCAGTCCCTGGTTCTGGCAGGCGGTCCATTCGCGAAACAGGACAGCGGCCGCGTCCTCGCGGAGGAAATAAGCAGCCAGAGCGCGCTCGAAGGCCCGCCCGAACAGCATGGCGGCCCGGGTATCTTTTTCCTGCCAGCCATCGAGATAGCGGTGGCGATAGCGCCTTGGACAGGTCAGGTACTGGCTGATTTGGGTGTAGCTATAGGTCATGAACGGGCCTCCAGGGGCTGGGTGCAGGCCGAGGAGGGAGAAAGTTCTTCCCATTGGGCGGCAGGGCCAAAGCCATCCAGATTCAGCAACGAAATGCCGTTTACCACGGTGTGGCTGATCTTGATGATGCCGCGCAACCCTGGCAGGCTTTTTTCGTCGATTTCATCGCGCCCCAGCAATTCGGTGTCGTAGCCGAAATCGCGTAAAAACCAGTTGAGCTTCCACAGAGCTTTAGGCGTGCAGTAGAGACGGCCGGAGAAGGAGTGCCCGGCGAAGTGTGTGGGGGCGATTACCGTCATTCGCAGGAGGTAGTGCGGCTTTTGCTGATGCCGATACTGGGCGCGTTCCACGCGAACCAGGTAGAGGCTGTCGGGGATTTCAGTCGCGCGGGATGGGTCGGCATCGTGCAAGCCCTGGATGCGCCGTCTGACACTGCACCTTCCTTGACGCGGGGATAACTATTGAGTTGGCAGAGCAGAGCGTTGCGGTCTTTCTCGGCCCAGTCGGCCAGGTGGGCGACGAAGGCTTCGACCTGTTCCCGCGTGGCCTCGCGCAGGGTCTTGACCCCACAGAAATCGGTTGCATAGGACTTGACCAGGGAGGCGTCGAGTTGATGCTGGCGAATCAGCTGGCAGAGACGATCGCGGACCTTGGGGCCGCCGTGGTTCCCGTTGCCATTGGCAGGCTGCGGCTGCTTCCTCGATTCTGGACGCGAATGGACTGACCAGTGAAAGATCCGATCTCCTCGACCGAGCAGATGCCGATGCCATAGGCTTTGCGCAGAGCGCGATTGACAGCGCGAGTTTCGGCCACACGCAATTCGGCACCATGCACGAGAGGTGACACGTTCGATGGATCGGCATCGCCGTAGCCCGCAAATCCCCGGCAAGTACGGGATTTATAGACGGTCGCCTGGAATGCATACCGGCCACTTTGTGCATCGGAGAATTCTGGAATCGGTTGAACCTGAATCCCCCGACAGCGTCGCCGAGCAGCCAACCGAATCAATCCAGTGTGGGTCACGTACCAACCGTTATCCAAGTAGAGCAAATCACCAGCAACGATAGAGAATCGGAATTCTGTGGAGTAGGCCTCGAGGCTTTGAAGAAACCGAGGGTTTAGGTCCCCCCCAATCTGTCTTGCTGACGTCAGATTCCTCCGAGCTAGTTCATTGCAGTGTTTCTTGGAGGCCGGTTGCGTCAATCGGGGGTTTTCAGTTTGTTTGGCTCGCATTTCCATTTAGAATTTGCCCCTGGTTAAGCATCGTTAAACAAACGTTAACATTAGGAACCAAACTTGTCAACTATTGTTTAACATCCGATAACGATTGTTTGAGGTATATTTGCACCGTGGCGAAGAGTGCATTTCTCGGGATACGTATGACTCCTGAACTGAGGACACAACTGGAGCGAATTGCGCAGAGAGAGGAACGCAGCATATCTCAGGTGTGTGAGGTGCTACTTCGAGGAGGTGTCGCTGCGTACCAGAAAGAGGGTTCCAAGTACCTTCAGCGCTTTCTTTCAAGGACGAAGGCAGGAAACGAAGATGGGTAAAACAATTCTCCTTCGTGAAGTTAACTCAGACTTTGGCGACTCACCCCCACTGGGCTGTGGCTACCTGCCCTCTTCCGATTCTCCTCGTGGAGCGTGTGGAGATGAACGACTCACCCTGGCCGGAGTGGAAAATTGACGAAACGAAGCCAATAAGACCCTGCGTTTCATTGTCTTACTAATTTTTGGCTGTCCAGGGAGGGGCCAAATTCATGAGAACGGCGGCGAGATACCACAGTCTCCAGCAATCAGGGGAAGGCGAGACGTGGTTGTTCCCTCGGCTGCGGTGGGGAGTGGAAGGCGGCAACGAGCAGACTTGTGAGTCATCACGCTGCCGACCCGCAGTGTATCTACTGCGAGATGGAACTGGCAGTAGCGGAGAACACGTTGTTGGCGTTCGCACCGATTAACCGCACCGTTCCCACGACCAGAACCAGAATGACGGCCAGCAACACCGCATATTCAGCGATATCCTGGCCTTCATCATGGGACCAAAGCCGGCGAAGAGCATCTGCCATACTTGCCTCCATTCGACGAGTGCAGCGCTGCGATCCACATTCTACTCCATCCGATTACTGGCTGATCGAACTCGCCACACTGGAGAACACGTTGTTGGCGTTGGCACCGATCAACCGGATGGTGCCGACCACGATCACCAGAATCACCGCTAGCATCACCGCATATTCGGCGATGTCTTGACCTTCCTCGTTCGACCACAGCCTACGCAAGGAATTACCCATCATGCACCTCCGTGCAAATTCAGAAACACGCTTCGACTCGTCAAACTTGCGCCTGAGCTGGCATCGGGCGTCGCTACGGGCGCCCGCAGGGGAAGCGCGAAATTGCCTCAGTGCGAATCCAGGGCCGAGTGCAGCGCCATATCATACCTCGGCTTGTCAAGGCAGCATAGCGTATTTAAGGGCGTCTTACCCAAGCGGGTAAGGTCTTTCGGCCTACAGCGTGGCTATGATCGCAGCAGCGCAAGCTGCTTTTTCACATCGGCTGCATCGCTGTAGTTGGGGTTGATCTTCAACACCTTTTCCAGGTGCTGGCGGGCGAGCGCGGGTTGGTTGGTCTTCTGGTAGGCAAGCCCCAAATGATAGTGGATGCCTGGGTCTTCTGGAGCCTTGTTCTTTGCGCTCAGCTTCAGCGCCTCCTGGAACAGGTCAATCGCCGGCTGATAGGCTCCCTTCTGGAAGTAAACCCAGCCCAGCGTGTCCGCCGCATCAGGAGAATCCGGCAGCCCGCGGCGGGCAGTCTGGGCCAGCGCCATGGCAACGTCCAGATTGCCTCCCAGTTGCAGCATCACATTGGCCAGATTGTTGGAGGCGAGAGGCTCATTGGGAGCCAGGTCCAGAGCTTCTTGATAGGCGGCCTGAGCCTGCGTCCAATCGCGCTTCGATTCGTAAAGCTCACCCAGCAGGATGTGGAAGTTGGCATTACGCGGGTGGTCCTTGATCGCTTGCTGATAAGTGGCGATGGCCTGGTCAACTTCTCCTTTGGCGGCCTGCACTTCGCCCAGCTTGATCAAAGCATCGGAGTTGCGGTCGAGCTCCACAGACTTCTTTAGCGCGGTCTCGGCGCCGTTCAGGTCCCTTTCATTTCTGAAGAGCACAGTTCCAAGCAAATCGTAGAAGCCGCTATTGCCGGGTGCCTTGGCGATTTGGGTCTTTGCCGCCGCAATGGCCTTATCGATTTGGTTCTGTACCAGGAAAATGTTGATCAGTCCGCGCAGAGCATCGCTGGAGTTGGCGTCGCGCTCCAAAGCATCCCGGTAGGCTTTGCCTGCCTGATCGTATTGCGTCTGCACGAACCGTAAGCTTCCCAATTGCACATAGCCCACAGGACTCTGGGGCGCGACTGCAATCGCCTTGTGGACGTCCTCCTCGGCGTCCTTGAGGTGGCCGCGGTTGATCCCAGAAATGGCGCGCAAAGCGTAGCCGTCCGGCGCTGTGGGTTGCAAATTGATGATTTGTGTGGCGGCCATTTCGAGCGCCGTCATGTCGCCCTTGCGCAGGGCGACTCCCGCCAGGTCTTTTTGTGCGTCCACTAGATTGGGGCGGCGGCGCAGAGCTTCTCTCCACTCCGTTTCGGCGCGACCGGAGTTGCCGGACTTCTCCAGTGCAACCCCAAAGTAGTAGTGAGCGAGAGCATTCTCGGGATCGTTTTGCAGGGCGGCTTGTAAAGTAGAACTGGCGTCGTTCAGACTGCCGTTCTGGATCTGCATCTGGCCGCGGTTGACCAGAGCATCAGTGTCCTTGGGATAGGCGCTCAGAATCTCGTCATTCAATTTCCCGGCTTCCGCCAGGCGATTCTTCAGGATGAGGAGTTGAACGTAATTCTTCTTCACCTGAAGGTCTTTGGGATGCTCTTGGAAGAGAGTGCTGTATTCGGCCGTGGCCTGATCCATGTCCCCTACGGCGAAGTAAAAGTCACCCAGCAAACGGTAGCCCACAGAGTTGTCGGGAAAGTCACGTTTGGCCTGTCGCAAAACATCGATCGCCGCTTCCTTCTTGCCTTCTTCCAGGTAGAGACGGGCCATGGCGCCCCGAATCCCGGGATTGGCCGGATCTGATGCGATTGCGTTCCGGAAGAATGGTTCGGCGTCGCTCCAGCGGCCGCGCGACTGGTAATAGCTGCCTAGAATAAGCTGTGCCTGGGCCGATCTGGGATCGAGTTCCACTGCTTTCTTGAAGCTGGCCTCGGCAGCGTCGGACTGATTGTTCTGTTGTTGCAGCAGCCCCAGCGTCAGGTACGAATCGGAGCGTCCGGGTTCGAGCGCGATCGCCTTTTCCATTTCTGCGATTGCGGCGGGAACGTTCTCGCGGGCGGCCAGCAGGTTGGAAGCCATGAGATGGACTTGCCATTGGTTCGGCCACTTCTTGAGTAGCAGATCAACTTGTTCCTGCGCCTGCTCCAGGTTGTGACTGGCGATCAGCAAATTTGTCAGGTCGAGACGCGCTTGCCGATTGTCTGGATCCAGATCCGCCGTGCGCGCGAACTCCTGGTAGGCTGGCGACCATTGCTGCATCTTCAGGTAACTCTGTCCCAGTTGATAGTGGGCCTCGGAGTACGCGGGATCGACGCGCGTGGCATTGAGGAATTGCACCGCAGCTTCGGTGTACTTGCCCTGTTGAAAGTATTGCTGGCCGCTCCGAAAGTATTTGAGCTTGCGCACATTGGGGTCACGCGAACATCCAGAAAAAGTGGACGCTGCCAGCGCACAACACAGAATCAGACGCGCGGAAGCATTCCTGGTCATGTCTTTCCAGTGTACGCGGAACTGTGGTTTGACCAACTGGCCCTAAAGTACCAGGGACGGGATGGTACGAGCAGTGTCGGGTGAGGGTTGTGCCCTGCAACCGACAAGTAATAAGGAGCACCTGGGCAAGTCCTGCCGCGGGCTGAAAGCCGCTGAAAAAAAGCAAAGCATCACCCTGGCCAGTAACGCTGCTAGTAACTAGAGATGAACGACCATACGGGAGCGGAGACTTTCGGGCAAGATCCTCATTGCCTGCTTTTATGTCATGGATAAAGCCTTATCTGTATATGTCTTGTAAGTCGTGTCTTCTCGTGAAACTGAGCCTGCCTGACTGCCTGGAAAACGGGTTGTGCGGTTGCAAGGGCTTGCAACGTGGTCGCAAGAATTATCATTCTTGACAACAGCTGCAGCTGCGCTAGAGTAGAGACCGTAGTAGTAGTGTTGTGGACTAAACGAGTTTCCTCCTCCCAGCATTTTCCCCGAAATGCAGCTCACGAATCCACCCGACTGGTAGTTCAAAGAGGGGCAGGAAATCATGCGAACTTATCGCAATTTGTGGCTGGCCGTGGCAGCAGTGGCAATGTCCATCGCGCCGTGTGCTTTCGGCCAGGGCCAAGTCAATATCAACTTGACCGGGGCAGGAAACAACGTGATGGACGGCATCTACGTCGGGCCGTACAACGCCACGGTCAACGGAACTCCTACGCAGATCATCTGCGATGACTTCACCGACGAAAGCTATGTGGGCGAGTCCTGGACGGCCAACGTCACCACGCTCTCGAATTTGAACGGCACCAAGTGGGGTGGCATGGCCAACGCCACTCAGCTTTATGACGAAGCTGCGTGGCTGGCTACGCAAATGCTTTCCTCGACCTATTCCGGTAACCCAACCCAAGTGGGCTATTTGGCCTACGCACTCTGGGCGACATTTCAACCCAGCCAGGTTGAGAATTGGCTAGGCGCGAACTCTGCTGCCTGGCTCGCGGTAGAGGGCTGGCTGAGTTCCGCAGCGGGACAGCATTTCACGCCCGGTGAGTTTGCGAATTTCTTCCTCTATACGCCCAACACGAATTATCCAATCACCTGCAACGGACAGTCGTGCGCCAACACGCCCCCGCAGGAATTCTTTGGATTCCTCCCGGCGCCGGAAGGCGGATCAACACTGATGTACATACTGCTGGCCACGCTCGTGTGCGCGGGAGCCATTTGGCTGCGCTCGCGCCGGCCGATGGAAGGGCGAGTAGCGGCCGTTTAGCGACCGATCGCTTCAAGTTTGAAGGGCGCCCCGGCTTCTTGTTGCCTGGAGCGCTTCCAGCCCAACCCCCAATTTCCCCCTAGGTTTTCCACAGCCCCCTCCATCGTGAGGAAACCGGGGGCCGGAAGATGACTTGCAGAGACCAGGATGACTCATCTAACTGTAATATATATAAAGACTTAAGTATGGGTTGCAAAAGTTTGCAAGGTATGCAGAATTTGACAGCCTTGACAGCGCGAACCGAGGCCGTAAACTCGATGACGGTGTATTGTATAACCGCGTAAACGGGATGAAGTCCTATTTCAAGTTCGGCGTTGTGATTTGCGTGATCGCGTTCTCAATCAGCGCGTTCGCAGGCTCCGTCGAGACCTTCAACTACTCTGCGAGCGTGAGCGGTGTGAACAACACCACCGTGCAGGGAACATTCAACTACAACACCTCCACAGACACCTTCACCCTCGCGTCGCTCTCATTCGCGGGGAATTCGATCTTCAACGGGATCTCGGGAAAAGACACCCAGCCGCAGTCCGGAGACACTTTTGTGTTAAATGAGACGGTTGACGGATACACCGTTTCGTACACCATCGTGCTCAATCCGTTGACCGGGACGTATAATGCGAACGGAAGCATCTCCTACGGCAAAACCACAGGAACGTTCAACAACCAGGTGCCCGAAGGTGGCGCCCAGTTCTCCTACCTTGCCGCATCTGGATTGGTGCTGTTTGCCGGAATCTTGCTAGCCGGGAAGCAACGCCGCCAGCTCGCCGAAAACTAGCAGGGAATCCACACAAACCAATTGCGGACAAGTCCGCATCTTGCCTTGACATTCTAAGGGCAACCAGAGCAATGTATTTTTCCGTATCAAAACGCATTTAATTCTGCTGTACGACTGCAAATGTTTGCAGCTTGACAGGGCAACCCCCGCTGAAGATAATCGCTCGCCAGTTTTGGGCATACCCACTCTTTCTCGCTGCCCGGAACCTAATTTCTGTACCGGCTTTCTACTTAAGGCATTCGGTCCCATCTGGAACCTAGGTTTGCCGAATCTCCAAAGGAGAAATCCCCCATGAATCTCCGCCTCGCTTGCGTCGTAGTGGGATTGTTGTCGTTAGTGGTTTCCCTGGCCGCCCAAACCTCAAGCAGCAGCCCCGCGATGGCCCAAGTGCCCTCGTTAATCCAGTTTTCTAACGTGGCCACCGACGTGAACGGCCAGCCGCTGACGGGCGTGGTGGGCATCACCTTCTCCTTGTATCAGGAGCAGCAAGGGGGGGCACCGCTGTGGTTGGAGACGCAGAACGTGCAACCGGACAAGGCCGGGCACTACAGAGTGGTATTGGGTTCGATGGCCAGCCAAGGACTGCCGTCAAACTTGTTCGCATCGGGCGAAGCCCGCTGGCTGGGGGTCCAGGTGCAAGGGCAGGAAGAACAGCCGCGCGTCATGTTGCTGGCTGTGCCGTATGCCTTGAAAGCGGGAGATGCGGCAACCGTAGGCGGACTGCCACCCTCGGCCTTCATGCTGGCTGCACCGGAGTCCTCCGGGTCTGGTGACACTTCGAATGATGGATCTCTCATCGTGAACAAGACTGCGGTGGTGAGCGGTTCGGGAACCAGTGACTTCATCCCGCTGTGGATTACGAGCACTAATCTGGGCAACTCCATACTGTTTCAGTCGTCGGGCGGCACCGCTTCGATCGGGATCAACACGACCACTCCGGCGGCCACGTTGGACGTGAACGGGAGTGTGATCGCGCGCGGCTCGCTGCAATTGCCCAGCACCGGCACGGCCACCGCCCAGCAGGGCTTCAACTCACAACCGATGGAGATGACCTCCTCAGCATTTAGCAGCAAAACCGGAACCGCGGTCCCGCAGAACTTTCAGTGGCAGGCGGAGCCGGTGAACAATGACCAGAGCAACGCCTCAGGGTCGCTGAACCTGCTGTTCGCGCAAGGTTCGAACCAACCATCTGAGACCGGATTGAACATTGCCAGCAACGGGCAGATCACGTTTGCCACGGGGCAGACGTTTCCAGGCACGGGCAGCGGCACGGTGACTAGCGTCGGCAGCGGTGCGGGGCTGACGGGAGGTCCAATCACCGGAAGTGGCACCTTGAGCATTGCCCCCGGGGGTGTGACGAATGCCATGCTAGCGAATTCGTCGCTGACGGTGACGGCAGGCACAGACCTGACGGGCGGAGGCTTGGTGACATTAGGCGGCACTACGACGTTGAATCTGGACACCACCCAGGTGCCGCAGTTGAATACGGCCAACACCTTCACCGGCAATCAGACGGTAAACGGCAACCTGAGCGCGACCGGCGTGGTAGCGGGCAGCAGCTTCCAGATTGGGAGTAATCTGTTTGCCTTTGGCTCCATCGCGAATGGGAATGCCTTCCTCGGCTTCGCCGGGAACAGCAACAGCAACAACACGGGCGTCAGCAACACTGCCGTCGGCGGCGGCGCGCTCATTCTCAACACCACGGGCAGCAGCAACACCGCCAGCGGGCTCGAGGCACTCCTTCTCAATACCACGGGCAGTGACAACGTCGCCATGGGTGCCGGCGCGCTCTACAGCAACGGCGCGGGCGCTTTCAACACTGCCATCGGCTTTGAGGCGATGTTCGACAACACTACGAGCAACGGCAACACCGCCATCGGCTACCAGGCGCTCTTCTCCAACGGCACCACCGGTACCCAGAACACCGCCACCGGTGCCAATACGCTCGCGTTTAACACGACGGGCAGCGATAACACGGCCAACGGCTGGAGCGCGCTCAACGCCAATACCACGGGAGGCCTGAACACCGCCAATGGCGAAGGCGCACTGCAAGCCAACACCACGGGCAGCGATAACGTCGCCAGCGGCGCAAGCGCGCTCGCCGCCAACACCTCAGGCGTAAACAACGTCGCCACCGGCGTAGGCGCGCTATCCTCCAACACCACCGGCGTAAACAACGTCGCCAGCGGTATCTACGCGCTCTTAACCAACAACGGCAGCGACAACACCGGCATCGGCACGAACGCGCTCCGCAACAACACCACGGGCACCCAGAACACGGCCCTTGGCACGAACGCACTCCAATCCAACACCACGGGCAACGATCTCACCTGCGTCGGCTACAATTGCACCGCGACAGACCCGAATCTCCACAACGCTACCGCCATCGGCGCCCATGCCACGGTTGGGGTGAGCGACGCCTTGGTACTGGGAGGTACGGGTGCGTATGCGGTGAAGGTTGGCATCGGCACGGAGACCCCGTCCAACATTCTCACCATCGCCCAAGGCGCAGGCCATCCGCTGAGTGATGGCTGGACCACCTACAGCTCGCGGCGCTGGAAGACGAACATCCAAACCCTGCAGGGCGCGCTGGCCAGGGTCGAACAGCTTCGCGGCGTCTCCTACGACCTGAAAGACAGCGGCAAGCACGAGGTTGGTGTGATTGCTGAGGAAGTGGGGAAGGTCGTGCCGGAAGTGGTCAGTTATGAGGAAAACGGAAAGGATGCTCGCGGGGTGGACTATAGCCGGCTGACGGCACTGTTGATTGAGGCCACGAAAGAACAACAACGGCAATTCCGGCAGGAACAGGCCCATCTGGCCAAGGCTTTACGTCAGATCAAACAGCAGCAGAGTCTGCTTCGGGCGCAAGCCGCCGCGATGCAGAGTCTGAAGGCTGAGGTGCGCGAGACTCGCGAGACCTTACGACAGGTCAAAGCACAAATGGTTGCCGCGCAGCCTACGTTGGTGGCGGAGAAGTGAACGCAGTGAGTCGAGCAGCGCAGAAATGCCGCTCGATGTCGGGCGGAAGCGGGCAAGAATGTGAGCGCTTTGCTCACGACCGAAGAACTGCTCCAAGCGGAACCGATGGCTGCATCGCTACTTGGCCAAATTCCCGAATGTACGCTAATCTTGCGACATGGCCACTCGGAGAATCCTGTTCGGCCTTCTCGGATTGGTAATCTTCTCTCCTGTGGCATGGGCGGGTGAACATCCCGCATTGCATCCGCAAACGGTTTCGACGTTTTCCATCGTGGCCCGCGATCCCGCAACCGGGCAGATAGGGATCGCGGTTGCCTCGCGATATTTCTCCGTGGGATCGGTTGTGCCTTGGGCGGAGGCAGATGTGGGAGCGGTGGCTACGCAAGCCAACGTCAACGTGGGATATGGCCCCAAGGCACTGGAGCTCTTACGCCAGGGATTGAGCGCGCAGCAGGTGGCAGATCGGTTGCTCGCAGAGGACACATTCCCAGACAAAGACGGCCGCCAGTTTGCGATTGTAGATCGCAAGGGCAATGTAGTAACTCACACGGGGCCGGATGCGCCTCACTGGGCCGGTGGGCAGCAAGGCGCGACCTGGGCCGCGCAGGGAAACATCCTGGTGGGACCGCAGGTTCCGGAGGCGATGGGCAAGGCATTCGAGGCGACTACAGGTGAGCTGGCCGAGAAGCTCTACGCGGCTTTGAAAGCGGGCGATGCCGCTGGCGGAGACAAGCGCGGCCGGCAATCAGCGTCGATGTTAATCGTGTGCAAGGGCTGCGGGCGGAACATGAACAATGACCGCTATTTGTATATCAACGTGGATGACAATCCCGATCCGTTTGCGGAACTGCGGCGCTTGCTGGACTTGAATCTCACCTACAACTACCAGGATCAGGCAGACAATCTACTAATGAAAGGCAGTCTGGCTGAGGCGCGCGTGGCAGGCGAGAAAGCTGTTCACTACGCGCCAGAGAACCGCGACAGTCATATGGAGTTGGCTTTCATTGACTACGCAGCGGGAGACAAGACGGCGGCGCTGAGGGAGTTCGCACTAGCCGCGAAAGACAATCCCAAATTCAAGCAGCAGTGGGAGGCCGAGATGCCCTATTTTCCCCAAGCGAAGCAGTTGGGGGAAGACAAAGAGTTTCTCAATCAGTTGTTTCCGGAAAAGTGACTGGGAATCTCGCTTCAGCAGCTTGGTATGGAACGATCCACGATGAAAACTGACGGCAAACGAATCCTTATCAGGGGTGGCGGATCCCGCCTTACAGCAACCTTCCACGTTTTTGGCTTACCCCAGGCGCTCTGCTTCGTGTGGGGAGACATCCGTTAGCATGGAAATTTCCCCATCCTTAGCGATCCGCAGCGAGAACGTCTGCCGTCATTACCAGATGGGAAAGGCGCTGGTACGCGCGGTGGACGGAATTTCCATCGACATTCGTGCCGGGGAATTTGTGGCTCTGCTGGGCGCGTCAGGATCCGGTAAGTCGTCACTGCTTAACCTTATCGCCGGGCTTGACCGCCCGAGCTCTGGCGAGGTGACCGTCCATGGAAGCAACTTGGCCGCGCTTTCCCGCGAAGAACTAGCCAAGTACCGCCTTCATACCGTCGGAATGGTTTTCCAGTCCTTTAATCTCATACCCAGCATGTCATTACTCGAAAATGTGGAGCTCCCCTTGCGTTTTGCCGAGGTCGATCGCCGCGAGCGTTCGACTCTTGCGCGACAGTCGCTGGAACGTGTGGGTTTGAGTGAACGTCTGTCGCATCGGCCGATGGAACTCTCGGGTGGTGAACAGCAGCGCGCTTCGTTGGCGCGGGCACTCATCAACCGGCCCAAGCTTCTGCTGGCGGACGAACCTACGGGCAATCTGGACAGTCGTACCGGAACCGAGATTATGGATCTTATTCGTAGCTTCAATCATTCCCTGGGCATGACCGTGTTAATGGTTACGCACGAGCAAGTCCTCGCTCAGAAGTATGCCGGGCGGATGCTGCATTTGGCGGACGGAAGGATCGTCGATGACGTACCCAACACTTCGTCAGTACAAGCGCCCCTGCCGCGGGGAGATACACCATGAAATTCTACGACGTCACCGATCTTGCTGTCCGCAATCTGCGTGAGTCCATCTTCCGCAATTCGCTGACCACGGTCGGAATCTCCGTCGGTGTGGCCTCGCTCGTCGCCATGCTCTCGCTCGGCATTGGTCTCCAACAGCTGGCTTCACAGCGACTCCAAAAGTCCGGCCTATTCGACACGGTCGTGGCCACTTCCCGGCGTGATCTCCGCAACTTCCGCGAACCGCGTGAGGACGGCCCCATACCGGCCGAAAGTCCCGCGCTGGATGAACCGGCGCGACGCAAGATCGAGCAACTCCCCGGCGTTGTCGAGGCCTATCCCGATATTCGGTTCATTACAGAGTTCCGTTTCGACGACAAACCTCACTTGACCATGGCGGCCGGTGTTCCGCTCTCCGCCAGGAACAACAATGATGCCTTCGACGCAATGCAAGGCAGTTTCTTCTCGGCGGAGGCTAGTCCAGAAGTCGTCCTGCAGAAGTCGTTTGCGGAAGAGTTGCTAGGCATAAAACCCAAGCCGGGCACGGATGAGATAAATATTGCCGAATTGGCCAAACCTCTACTCGGAAAGGAGTTGACGATGCGCTATGCGGAGCGCACTGCGTCTCCTTCAACCGTGGGTTCTGCTGACGGCTCGGCGTACTCGGTCGTTTCAAGCCAGCAAGCATTGAAAATCGTGGGAGTGACGGATCTCGATCCCGATAGCTTGCGCGGCGCTGCCCGGGCGCGCGTCTTCCTGCCGCTCAAGCTTGCGCAAGACCTGCACGTTATGCAGTCTGGCCTGCGCGATACCTCCCCGAGCAACGCTTCAACCTATACCTCACTCAGTGTGCGGGTGAGAAACCCCAATCAGGTGCCGGCGGTGGAAGATGCCATCAAAAAGATGGGATTTAATGCTTTTTCTATCGTCGATGCAACCCGCAGCATGCGCCAGTTCTTTGCCGTGCTCGACGGCTTCCTTGCCATCTTTGGCAGCCTGGCCCTGGCCGTGGCTTCCATCGGAATCGTAAATACCTTGGTGATGGCCATCCTCGAACGCCGCCGCGAAATCGGAATCATGAAAGCCCTGGGCGCCAGTGATGCAGACGTACGCGGCCTCTTCTTCGCCGAGGCCGGCGCCATGGGTCTGGTCGGCGGTGCAAGCGGAGTCATGCTCGGTTGGGTGATCGGACGCCTTATCAATTTCGGAACGAACATTTATCTCCAACGCCAGCATTTTCCTCCGGCACAGGTCTGGTCAGTGCCGCTGTGGCTGGTTCTCGGCGCGATCGCGTTTTCCTTCGTTGTCAGTCTGCTGTCGGGTCTCTACCCAGCGGCCCGGGCTGCGCGTCTCGATCCCGTGCAGGCACTGCGCTACGAGTAAACTGGTCACATGCGACGTGGTTTGCGATGCTTTGCGCTATTTCTTGTTCTGCTTCTGTTCGGTCAGGCCCACGCTCAAAGCCGGATCGATTGCAACACGCTGGAAAGCCGTATCCTCGGTCAAACGATCCACTACTGCGTTATGCTGCCAGCCGGCTACGACACCGCGACTGCCGGCCGTTCTCCGCGGTGTTATCCCGTGCTCTATTTTCTGCATGGCCTCGGCGATAATGAACAATCGTTGTTTAGAGGCGGCGGATGGGGTCTGATCGAAGACCTCCGCCAGCAAAGGCAGATCTCTGAGTTTCTGATCATCGCGCCCGAAGGAAAGAGCAGCTTTTACATCAATTCTGCCGACGGCCGCGTGCGCTACGGCGATTTTTTCATTCGCGAGTTCATTCCCTTCATCGAATCCCACTACTCGATTCGCCGTGAGCGCTCCGCCCGGGCCATCAGCGGAGTCTCCATGGGAGGATACGGCGCCCTTCGCTTTGCCTTTGCCTATCCGGAGCTATTCTCGTCGGTTAGCGCGCAGAGTGCCGCCCTAATGGTGGAAGCGCCGGGACAAACTGAGACTATGCGTTCGACGACACCGCTGGGAGCTGTTTTCGGCAATCCCGTCGACCTCCATCACTGGAACCAGAACAGCCCTTTTGTCCTCGCAAAGCAAAACCGGGCACTGATACGCAGTACAGGATTGTCCATCTATTTCAACAGCGGTCGTGAGGATGAATTCGGATTTGACAAAGGAGCCGCAGAACTCGACCGGCAACTCCACGCAGAAGGCATCCGACACGAATTCCACCTCTATCCCGGTAACCACGGCGCCGCATATTTTCTGACCCACCTCGGGGAAACGTTGACGTTTCATTCGCGCGTTTTTGCCACAGGTAAGTAGCTTGCGGGCAAGGGAATTGGCGCGTTACCGGATCGGCGCCTTCAAGACAAATGGGAAATTTTGGTAGATGATCTGCCTCTTAGCGGTGTCGCATTAGCGTCGATATCTATTTCAACCCACCACCCACAGTCCACACCGGGCTCGGCTCACTTCATTCCTTCGACGAGGTAGAGGTCCGAGAGAATGCGATGGTAGCCATACACGCATGACTTGCCATCCATGGTGAGCAGGATGGGCCCGATACGGCTCACCCCGGCAGGGTCGGAGGGCATCAGCTCTTTCCACAGTGTCTTGTGGCCCGTCGCCACATCCAGGCGATAGACTCTCGCGGGCAACTCTCCTGGTTTGTAGATATAAATTACCTTGCCGTCCTCGCTCCATTGAATAGGTTGCTGTCCAACCTCAAAACCTGGAACCGCACGAGGCTCTCCTCCCGCCACCGGATAAATGTAGGCCTTCTCATCCGGTCCGATGCCGACCACTTGCTGCCCGTCGGGCGAGAGCACCAGAACCAGCGGGTCTACGCCTTCCGGCGAGATAGGTATAGGCTTGGCGTCGACGGAATCCTGGCGGTATATGCGGGCGGCGTGTCCGGGTTCCTTGCCACTGAAGAGGAAGCGCCTGCCGTCCGGAAGCCACTTGGCCCAGCTATGACTGGTGGAGTCGTGGGTAAGAGCCCGAGCTTCACCCGCACCCGTCGGCAGAAGAAACAGCTGGGCGGGAGCTGTCGGAGGACTGGCGATCGCCCATTTACCGTCCGGAGACACGCTGATCGCTTGCCCGTCACCCAAACGAACCGCCTCGGTGTCATTGACCTTTCGCAAGTAGACCGAGTACTTCGGTCCTCCGCCTTCACCCTCCTCATCGAAGAGCAACGTCTTGCCATCGGGTGAGAGCTCCGCGGGATAAGAGTAGTCGAACCAGGAGAGATCCCGTTCCTTGGCTTCCCCGACGGTGACACCTATGAGTTCCCGGCGCCAAGTGTCGCGGGCGAGCAGAAGCCGCCCGTCCTGCCAGATGTCATGTAAGGATAGGGTTCCTGGTACCGGCATGATCAGCCGTTCCCGGCCACTTAATGTCACCGCATACACCGCACGCTCGGAGCCAAGCCGGCAGGCAGTGAACCATATCTCTCGGCCATCGGCAGACCAGGCCAGCCCTTGCACGGTTTCGAAGCCCGAGGAAAGGGTCTGGACTTTTCCGTTCATGTCCACGACGTCGACCGCACCACCGTCATCACCCGGCAAGGGATGATCGAGGAAGGCCACCCGGTCGCCCTTTCTTGACATTCGCGGATGGCTGATCCACCCCGACGTCGCGTAGAGCACTTTCCCGATGGGATACTCCAGCTGATTGCGCCCGCCGACGTCGCGCACGATGGCCAGATTGGTGCTATCCGGGGACCAGTCGGCCCACTGCACACCTTCCACGATGGCCCGTGGGGCGCCGCCATTCAGCGGTACCCTGGCTAGCGTGCCGACCTGAGTGTAGGTTCCGTAGGCGCGGCTATCGACCAATACCGCCATCTCCCCCGCGGCCGAGATTCCGAGGACCGCGGCTCCGGACAGGTTCAGGGATCGCGATTGGGGACTTTCAGGACTGGTGATAAATAATTCAAGGGGCGTCCCTTCCCAGGCAGCGCCGTAGACGACAGATTGACCATTGGGAGTAAAGCGCGCCGAATTCACTGACCCGCGGCGGAATGTGATCTGATGGTAGATGGGTTGCGGATTCGATATCCATTCTCCGTGAAGTAGCCAGCCCGTCCCGAGTCCCAAAATTAGTACCAGGCCGGCGACGGCTACCGTCCATCGTTTCGGTCTTACCTTGCTGGGTTCGCCCACGGCCGGTTGTGCGGATCCGGAGGTTTGTGTCGCGGGCATTTCGCCGTGCGCAGTGGCGGAGCGACTCGACTCCAAGTCGCGTTTCAGGCGCTTTAACTCGGAGCGAACTTCCGAAGCGGTTTGATAACGTAATTCACGGTCTTTTTCCAATGCCCGTCCGATAATGCGATTCAGTTCAGCTGGCAGGCTGGGGGTAAGCGTTGGCACCGGTGTCGGCACTCGATTCAGGATGGCCTCGAAGACAATTGCGGAGGTGCTCCCACCAAAGGCCTCTCTGCCGGTGGCCATTTCATAGATGACCGCACCGAACGAGAACAGGTCTGTGCGAGAGTCAAGGTCCTCGCCGCGCGCCTGTTCGGGAGACATGTAAGCCACCGTGCCCACCGTACTGCCGGGACTCGTGAGCTGTTCTTCGCGCACCTCCGCCACCGTTGAGCCGATTCCTGAAGTGGCCAGATTGCTGCCTTTCTGACTGACCTTGGCAAGTCCGAAGTCAAGGACCTTGGCTTGTCCATTGGCGGTGATGAAAATGTTGGCGGGCTTGATATCACGATGCACAATCCCCCGGTTATGGGCGGCGTCAAGTGCTTCGGCGATCTGAATGCTAAGCTCGAGCAACTCGTCAATCTTGAGCGGCCGGTTCTCGACCTTATGCTTGAGCGTCTGGCCATCCAGAAACTCCATCGCTATAAAAGCTTGCGCATCTTGTTCGCCGATGTCATAGATGGTGCAAATGTGGGCGTGATTCAGGCTCGATGCCGCTTGGGCCTCGCGCCGGAAGCGGGCAAGTGCCTGTGGGTCGTGAGCTACGTCGTCGGGCAGAAATTTGAGGGCGACGAAACGATGCAGCCGGGTGTCCTCCGCCTTGTACACGACACCCATGCCACCGCCGCCCAGCTTCGCGACGATGCGGTAGTGCGAGATGGTTTGGCCGATCACTGCCGCGAATCTTACGTCGGTGAAACGGGCAAGTCAATCAGAGCGCTGTGGTTTGCCTCAAAAGGATTATTGGCGAAAAATCCCGATAGCACTCATTAAAGTATATCGTTCTTTGCCGGTCAGACCATGGGCCACGCACAGCTCCGTTAATGACTTACCGGCGTTAGTTGATCGAACCCTACGCCTGGCGACAACCCAGACTCCACCACTGTTTTGCTATCGCGCACCCACTGGGTCGTACCTGTGCCCAGCGGCACAATGTACCGCTGTCCAGTCGCGGTGTCCTTGGTCTCCTGAACCCCGTTGATCACGTCGTTGAAACTGTCATTCTGCAACGCGCTGATCATCGCCTCTTGATGCGCAACCGCTGCATTGGTGGCCGCAATCGTCGCCTGCGTTGAGGCATTAATACGCTGGATTGCCTGGTTGTTCAACTGGTTCTGCATCTGCGTCCAAGCCGGGTTCAACACTAGCGACTCCCCAGCATGTTGCAGCATCGCGGTGGCTGCCGCCGCCTTCTGCGCCGGAGCGATCGCGCTACCCAGCGCCACAACCAACCAGCTCGAGCCCGGCCCTCCAGGCCCCAGCAGCGTTGTCTCCGCACACACGTATGCAGACATTGGCGAGCCATTCTCGGTGCAGCTAAAGAACGCCTCGCCTGCCGTGGTCCGAGTCATCCCCCCACCTGCAGGATGATACTTTGGCGTCCTCGCATCGCTCTTAGTCAACTGCAGTCCCTGGCACATGGAGGCGAATCGCGCCTGTCCATACCGGGTCGCGAACACATTGCCTGCGGCATACGAAGCCACACCCGGCCCCGGCCGCAGAAACGGGCCCGGCACCCTGTACGGAGGAACCGTCGAGTCCCCCACGCGGAGATTCGTGAGCCCATCCGGCGAAGTCATATCCACAACCAACCGCGCGTCAATCGCGCTGAAACGGAACAGCCCGCCATAGGTCTTCCAGCCCTGCAGAACCTGGATTGAAAATGCCCGCTCCCGCGCATCGCGGACCGTTACCCATTTCGCCTCGGTTGCTGCTCCCGCTCCGGCCTGCGCCTGCCCGCTCGCCATGCTATCGGCAAGCGCCGCCGCCCCCCCAGATCTGCTCCCGGCAGAACGATGCGCCCAGTTGTAGGCAACCCCTAAAGCCACCAACACGAGAAAGATCCCAGCCAACGCAACCGTTTTCATCTGTCGCCTCTGCTGACTCCATGAATTGCTGATCCGCGGACCAAACAGGGCCCCCAGTATACATTCAACCCAAATCGCAAAAATCGCCGCGGCATCCGCTTCGGGTAAAGTGTCGTCAGGATTCCCGGGGTTCCAGTCAACTGTCGTAACATCTCTATAACACTCATTGTGCCCCCGCAGGGGTTTTGAGTGAAATCGCCTGATAACAACAGTTACAGGCAACCCTGGGCTAGGAGTTCAGGCTTGGGCTCCCCTCGCCCCTTAAAATGTGTGTAACATCCTTCGATCTGCAGCGTACTGCTTTATGGATGCCAAGAGGAACATGGCGAAAGAACCGCAGCCCCGCGAGGGCGGAACCAGGCAGCTGGAGGGGATGGACTTGGAGAGCGTAATCGAGTGCGCACGGGGTCGCGATGGGGAGGCCTTGGGGGAAATCTATCGCCGTTATGTCCGGCGCGTATTCGGCCTGTGCCGTTACATGCTGGACTCACGGGAGAGCGCAGAAGATGCCACCAGTGAAGTCTTCCTCAAGCTGCAGCGCTCCATCGAGAGCTACGACCGTTCGATCCCGTTCCCCAGGTGGCTGCTACGGGTGGCTGGCAACCAATGCATTGACGCTCTGCGGCGCCGGCAGCGGGGCCGGCGGGCGATTGTGGAAGTTGAAGACGGAGCCGCAGTCATCGAGGCAGCCAGTTCGGAGCCCTCACCGCTGGGTGCTGTCATCAGCAAGGAAGAGAGGACGAAGGTGCGAGACACCATCGCACGCCTGCCGGACAATTATCGCGTGCCGCTGGTCCTGCGCTATTACAGCGAACTGAGCTATGACGAAATCGCGCAGCAGTTGGAGCTGGAGAGGAACCACGTGGCGGCGCTGATATTTCGGGCAAAGCAGGAGCTGCGTCGGAGATTGCCTCAGAGGAGCAAGTGACCATGGAATGTTATTCGGAACAGACCTACGCCCTCCTCGCAGACGGTGAACTGGCGGCGGACGAGGCCCGCCGCCTGCGAGACCACCTGGCCAGGTGTTGGCGCTGCCAGAAACTGGTGGACGCATTGCGCGCTGAGAACCGCATTTTGAGCGAAAGTCTCAACGAGCTTCCGGAAGAAGCAGCCAACCCGGCGGGATTCTCCCCTCCGCGCTGGTCCTGGGCGTGGGGCGACCTGGCGATCATGGCCGCGGTGCTGGCGCTAGGTTCGATCATTTCCCTCTGGTTCGACGAACTGAGCATTCCCGCAGCGCTGGAGTGGTTCAATCCATTCAGCCCAGGCGGCCGCACCAACCTGATCTTCAGCTTCGTTTACTACTTTGCACACGGAGGTACTGCCATGCTAGCCGATTATGCTGCTGTTATAGGGTGGCTTTGTTTGCTGCTGCTGCTGGGCGGCAGCGCGCTGTTGCTGGGACGCCGAGGGCGGCTGCGCCACCCTGGCCTGCGCCTGCTGATGGTGTTGCTTACATTGTCGTTGCCCAGCTTTGCCCTTGATCGGCGTCACGCTGACTTCGTCACCGTGGCCGCGAACGAAACTGTGGACGACACTCTTGTGGCCGCCGCTGGCATCGTGCGCGTGGATGGAGTAGTCAATGGCGATTTGATTGCCATTGCCCGGACCGTGGAAGTGCGCGGCACCATTAAGGGTGACCTGATCACCGCTGCTTCGCGGACAGAAGTCAGTGGAACCGTGGAAGGCAACATCTATACCATCTCGCACACGCTCGAGTTGTACGGCCAATTGGGCCACAGCATCTACGGCGTGGCGCAATCCTTGCATGTGGATGACCGGGGCCAGGTGGGCCAAGGAGTCGTGATGGCCGCCGGCGACGCCAACCTCGAGGGCGAGGTGAAGCGCAGCGTAAACATGGTCATTAGTGAGAGTGTTGATGTAAGCGGCCATATCGGTCGTGACCTGACGATGATCGGAAGCGACCAGGGAGGTCTTACGCTGACGGACACGGCCCGCGTCGGCGGCAACCTGAGCGCTCACGTGCGCCAACTGAAAAATGTACACATCGCCGACGGCGCGACCATTGCGGGGAAACGTGATATCCAGCTGAACGTGAGAGAGAGCCGCTTCACCCGCCCCAGATTCTATGTCCACCAGGCTCTCTGGCTCGCTGGCGCCATGCTGGTGGGATGGCTCGGCCTGCTTTTGTTTCCCGGCTTCTTCCAAGCTGCGACCCAGTTGGTGGGCTCAGGGTGGCGCAGTCTGGGGCTGGGGTTTGCCGTTCTGGTGGGCGCACCGGTGGCCATCATCGTGATAGCCATCACGCTGGTTGGCCTGCCGATCTCGATAATCTTGCTCGAGGTGTATCTGGCTGGGATCTACCTGGCGAAGGTTTGGGTTGGAGCCTTCCTGGGGCGGACGATTCTGAGGCCATCAGGAGCTACGAAGGGCGATTGGGTGCTGGGACTCCTGATCGGTCTGTTGATCCTCACCGTCATTGGATTCATCCCGTATCTTGGCGGGTTGGTCCACTTGGGCGTGGTTTGCCTGGGGCTGGGAGCGTTTGCCGCCCAGCTTTATCGGGCTTCCCGACCGGCGACGGCCTGAAGAGGCCTGCTGAGGGGCTGGTAGAGGCAAGCAAAGTTCGGCATTGGCATCCTGGAGCGAACTACTCGTGGTTTGTTGGCGCAATATCTCTATCGCCTGTCGGTTCGGTCATCGGCGCCCGCCCGGGACGTCCGATCTGGTAATTGCCGTGCGACTCGCTGCAGCGATACCATCGGCTCTATGCCAACCGGAATCCTCATTCTCGCCTGCTGGGTTGCGCTCGTCGTGTACTGGAATATCAGCGCCCGCTCCGTCAAGACCGCGGCAGAACCGCAGAACTTTGCGGCCAGGCTGGCCCGGTTGCCGGTATGGCTGGGCTTCGTCCTGTTCGTCGCCGCCTGGGTGCACCCGTTTGGCCCGGTCGTGATGCGGCGTACAGTCTCTTCGGATTCGGTCGCCGTGGCCATCTGTGCGCTGGGGCTGTTCGTGGCCATCTGGTCGCGCAAGATGCTGGGCACCGAATGGAGCAGGGACGTCGAGTTGAAGCAAGGACACAAGCTGGTGGAATCCGGCCCTTACCAGTTTGTGCGCCATCCCATTTACACAGGGCATCTGCTGCTGGGCCTAGGAACAGCTGTTGCCTCTGGCTTGCTGGTCGCGTTTGTCGGACTGGCATCGTTCGCGGCAGGGTTCTGGATAAAACTGAACCAGGAGGAACGCCTCCTTCAGCGCAGCTTTCCAGACGAATACCCCGCTTACAAGGCGCGTGTCAAGGCGCTGATTCCCTATGTGTTTTGACGCGCGAGGCGGGCGCACAGGAACTGTCGCTTCGCCCAGAAGGCCGTTAAGTAATCGTCTCAACTGGCGAAAAATCGCGATATCACTCATTGACCTCGGTTCTGAGTGATGCCCTGGTTTCGTTAACCATCGTATAGAATCGGTGGATTGCGGGTTTTATTTTGCACTCCCATAGCTCGACGGACCGTGAGCTACTCGGTGGCTATACGAAGCAGTTCGGGGGACAGTTGAAGATCGAGATCGTACATTGCCCGACATGACAGAACAACAAAGCCAAGGTCACGAGTCTCGTGACCCACATCAAGAAGCGCCTCGATATCGAAGCCGTCATTAAGCCTGGGAAAACCGGTCAGTTCGAGGTTTTCGCTGATGGCGAGAGGATTGCAAAGCGCGGTGGGGACTGGTTCACACGGAGCTTTGGTGCCGGCTATCCCGATCTCGACAGCTTGATCGAGCGGCTCGAAAAGCGCCGTGCGAGTGACACAGCGCGGTAGGCGGCAGGTCTCGAATTGTCAGATTGGTCAGGCGCCCAGAACTCTCTCTAAAGGAGACGCGGAGCAATGGCACGAGATGGTTCGTTCCACTGTGAGCTTGAGAAGTCAAAAGATAAAGATGGAAACGGGAATCAAGCGACGACAATCAAGTGTCATGGCGAGCTGGTCAGTGACACCGCGGATGAGATAAAAGAACTGGTAAGGCCCCTCATTCCTCTTGGTGGTCGCATCATTATCGACCTTGGTGATGTAAAACATCTGGATAGCGCGGGCCTCGGAGCGTTGGTTGGTCTCAAGACGTCCGCAATCAAGCAAGGGCTATGCATCCTTGAACTCGCCAACATGACACCTGGCGTAGTGGAATTGCTGCGCATCACTCATCTGACGCAGATGTTCTCGTCGTAAAGGCTGACCTGATTTTGATCTCATCCCGATGGATGCCCCACAAGTGCCGGGGTGCCTCGCTCAAGCTCGCTCGGTGAAACATTGACGTTTCATTCGCGCGTTTTTGCCGCAGGTAACGGCAGACCGCAGCTTTACGGGTGGTAAAGTTGGGTCATGGCCGACCCGGCGAATCCCGACAGCTTTGAGAAGATGGTCGAGTGGGCGTACCGCAGCCTGCCGCGGAAGATCAGGGACCTTCCAGATTTCCCCGGCATTCAAGTGCTTGACGAGCCTCCTGCGGACGTTTTGAAAGACCTATCGGATAGCAGGAAATGGCGCCGTGGAACTGAGTTATTGGGGCTGTACAGCGGCACATTCAGGACGAAACGGTCACACACCCAGGTGAAGTATGCTCCCGAGCTGATCTTTGTTTTTCGTGGCCCCATTCTGCGGTGTTCAAAAGGAGATTTGCGGGCCGAAGTGAAACGGGTGGTCTGGCATGAGGTGGCACACTGGCTCGGCTACGAAACCGAGGAGCAAGTAAAGGCTTTGGGTTTGTGAGCCATCATCAATTCGTCACTCCGCTCGATGGGTCGATCAGCGCAATCAGCGATTTATCAACATCCAGCCGAAGTAGCCTTCGTCAGCGCGAAAGAAGCTTGTTTCCGATCCCAGATTATTGTGTCAATGTAGACGGATGCCGAAAGCCTACAGAACCGACGTAGTCTCCCATCCGAAGTTTCAGGCCGAACTTGGAAAGTCACAGAATGCTCTTAGATCAGAGCGCGTGCAATGTCCGCTTGGTGGTTGCGAATGTAGCTATGAAACGTTTGGTCTCCGGACCT
>JBKQLO010000082.1:0-4046 GCA_052147055.1 Terriglobales bacterium | reverse complement strand
AAGCAACTGGTGACTTTTTCACGTGAATGAGTTTAGCCCATGACGGCATCTGTTTCTGTCAGTTGTTCAAAACAGGCGTTTGCACTCAGAACCCCCTTGGCTGGGTCAATGAGTGAAATCGAGATTTAACGCCAATTACCAACAATGGCCAGCTCGCACAGGCGATTTCAATGGTCAATGAGTGACATTGCTTGTGTTCTTGGGGGTCCTCAGCAAAGGCCACGCGCCCAATGAGAGTGCGATACCAGGCGCAACAATCCAATTCAGCACGCCGCAAAGCAAGCCAAACCACTGGCGCGGAGATGGGTGACTCATCTAGGTCGCTATTGCCAGCCAGAGCGGAATCATCACGATCGAGGAGGACAGAGCCGCCATTAGGCCCGTCAGTTGGTCGCCGCCAGCACGGCGAGATAAATACGCGCTCAATGCGCCCACCAGCGGTAAGGCGGCAAGCCAGAGAAGTTGGTAGGCGAGCGGGAGCCCTGCGTGGTTTAAAAGCGGCTGCGATTGTGGAAAGGATCGTTGCAAGATGAACCTCCACAACATTGAACCCGTCAGGCTCGCAAGAGCAGGCAGCCATAGCGTTTTTGTGCGGTTGTTCATCATCGTCTTGCCCTTGCACTGCGTCTGTTCTGTCGGCGTGCATTCTACACCTTACCGACGGTTGCTGAAATCAAACTAGCCTATTCCTCCAAGGCGACAGGGAGCGGCTCGCCTTGTCGCCAGATGACAATGGTTTCACGCTGCCGCGATCAGTGGACGCGGTTTATACTGGGTGCCATCGAAGGTAAAAAGGAGATTCCGGTTTATTCAACCCGGCGTTTTCTTCTTTCAGGAGGACGCTATGAATCGAATCGAACCTCTCGTATCCGTGGCCGCGTTGTGTTTGATCGTGCTGACGAGCGCTGGCTGTGGCAGCGCAAACCGGCAACTGCAATCCATCGCAGTGACGCCTGCTACGGCTGACGCGCAGGATTTCTCTGGGGGTATGGTGCAGTTCTCGGCTGTTGGCAATTACAGCGGCGGTTCGCCTGCGCAGGAATCGATCAGCGCCATCCAATGGTGCGCTTCCCCAGGACCGGGAACCTGCGTCAGCCAGAACGCCAAGCCCGGCGTGACCATTAGCCAAACCGGGCTGGCTCACTGTGATGCGGGCTCGGCTGGAACCTGGACGATCAATGCAGATTCACCGCCGGTGCAGGCATCGCAGCCCGGCGGAGAAATTGGCACCAACATCGTAGTCGGCTCGGCAACGCTGACCTGTCCTTAATCGCGGCCCGCTCCAACGCCGACCCCGACAGTCCTCATCCCGAAAGAAACCAAAGCGGGGTGGCAACTGTTGTTACCAGGCCGTTTACACTCATTGAGAATTGGCCGACCTGGGTCAATGAGTGAAATCGCGATGTTACGCCAATGAGCGATGCCGCAATCAGGCCACCGAGTGCATTCACCTTACTTAACATCCAGAGGGAAGACAACGGTGCCGATCTGGCTGGCGTTGTTATCGCGGACAAGAAAGCGGACGTCGTAGGAACCGGGAGGAAGTTGCAGCTTCTCTTGCAGCTTGATGCCTTCGCGCGTCCATTGCCGGAGAAGCTCGGCATTTGGATTGCCGTGGACGGGATGAAAAAACTCTGCCGCTTCGCGCGTATCCCTGGTGAGAGCGATAGCGCCGACGTCGAGATCCAAGGGATTAGGGCGGGAGGGATCGATTCTGACGCTGGTCGCGGGAATGGTCATGAGGAAAGCCGTCACAGTTTCTCCGGCGTCTGCAGGCGCGGCGTCGGGCGGGAGCACTTTCACAAATATCGGCACGCCGCTGTAGCCCAACGAAGAAGCAAGGGCATTCACCTCTTCGTCGCGCACTGATTTGGTGTCAGCGAACGGGGGCACGCCGTAATAGAAGCCGTCGCGGGCGCGGACTTCCACGTGTTCGGCTGCGACTTTTACCTTCAGATTGCGCCACCCCGGTTTGCGATCGGCAGGCTGAACCTGGAATCCGACCATGTAGTAAGAGCGGGAGTCGTCGATGGCCCCGGAAAGGCAGCCCATCAGATCGTTGGACTCCAGGCAGGCGTTGCCGCCGGTGGCGTCGGAGAATTCGTGCATACGAATGTCGAGGGCAGACGCGGGTCCGCGACGAGCCGGGTTTCTGGTCCAGTCCAGCAGGCGAATAGGGTAGACGGAAATGTTGGAGTCCGTGAGGCTCTTCCACATTCGGTGAAGGCTGGCGGCGTAGAGGCTCGACTCCCAAACCGAGCCCTCGGCTACGAGGTCGGGAACGTAGCCGGCGGCAAAGATCATGGCCTTGCGTCCGGGAACACCGAGATAGGCCTGAGCGATGTCGCGAAGCTGCCAGATGGTGCTGAAGACCCGGTTTTCCCGGGCCATGATAGTCTCCGCCCCAATGGGCAGCTTCTTCAGGGTCTCGATCATGGCATTTGTGTCCGTGGTGAACGGTTGAACCAGCTTGAGGCCTTTGCTGGTAATGCAGACGAGCGAGATGGGTTGATTGGCCACGACGCCCTTGTTTAGAAATTTGATGAAGTCGTCTTTGCCGTCGGTCCGTTGCAACGGACTGGTGTTCAGAAGATCGAGAACGAGGATCGTGAGACGCAGCTCGCTCGCATTGTTGTAGGCGAGGTTGGAATAGCCTTGATCGAAGATTGCGGAGGGTGTGGCGCCGACGACGGGCGAGTGGAATTCCTCGAAGAGTGAAATCGCCTGCGGCTTGCCGTTTTCTTCCAGCCTAAATGCGTCCTTCGACAGACCCACGACGGGCTTGCCTTTCCTGTCCTTGACAACGACGGGCACGAGAACCAAATCGGCTTGGGTCCTGAAGGTAGCGACGGCGGAGCTTGAGGCACTGGCTTGCGGTTCTGCCGGCTCTTGAGGATCAGACGTTTGCTGCGCGGAAAGAATGGCGGAACAGAGAAAAAATGTGAGGAACCAGTTCAGGGGGACGACGGACCGCGAATTTACTGCACAACGAATCACCTGGGACCTCATTTTTGACCACAACAGACGGGTGCCATTGTCCCCCCAATCTCTGCCGGCCATCAGAAGGTTTGACCGCATATTTAGCTGATGGCTGTGAGGATTCTATCGCACAGTTGCCATTATCAGGCGATAGCGCTCATTGAAGTTTTCGAGTCTGTGATTTGGGCTTGCAGATAGGACAGTCCTGCAGTCGGTGCATGAGCCTTTTCCAGAACGGCCAGCCTTGCTTTTCGATCTCGTGTTCCCATCTCGGCCCGAACACCTTCTTTTGAATCTCGGGATTGCTGATGCCCATGGTCTTACTCCGACATTGGCTGGCTCGGGAACCAAAAAATACGGTTCTGTCCCCGTGTGATTCGACCTTGCACGCGAGCCGGGCTTGCCGTATTCAGACTGCTGCGGCACTGGAGGCCGCCGTCATGGGCAAACCGAGAGTCAAGCCGAACTATCGTCGCCGAGTGCTCCGCCTGCCAGAACCTGGATCATTGTAAAACGGCAGTTCTCAATAGCCTCGGTTCGCCAGCTTCGCGTCGCGTCTACGAGTACGCCATCGACCAGTTCATCGCCTGGTACTGCTCTGAGCCTCGGCTAGCCTTCAACCGCATCGTCGTCGTGCGGTATCGCATGTACCTGGAATCGCGGCATCTGGCCGCCAACACCATCAATCAGCAGCTTGCAGCGGTGCGCCGCCTCGCTCACGAAGCCGCCGATTCAGGTTTGCTGAGTCCCGAGTTGGCCGCGGGGATTAGTCGCGTCAAGGGAGTCAAGCAACTCGGATTTCGCTCCGGGAATTGGTTGAGCGCGGAGCAGAGTTCGGAAGTGCTCAAGCATGCGGGCGGAGATACGATGCGCGCCAAGCGCGATTATGCGATGTTGGCCATGCTGTTCGGTTGTGGCTTTCGCCGGTCGGAACTGGTCGGTTTGGAGTTGGACGACCTCCAGATGCGCCAAGGACACTGGGCCGTGGTTGATCTGATTGGCAAAGGTGGCCACATTCGCACGGTGCCCATTCCGAACTGGGTGAAAGCCGCTCTCGATCAATGGAC
>JBKQLO010000081.1:0-9702 GCA_052147055.1 Terriglobales bacterium | reverse complement strand
CCAAATCAGAAAGGGCGCGCTTGACGGCGCGCCCTTCGTATTTCTGAAGCGAAAGCGTAGTTGCCGTAGCCCGAAGACTGCATGGCGATCATCGAGATGTCGCTGGTGGAAGAAATGCACTGCATGCGCCGTTTGAAGTCGTCGGCGTTGGAGGCGTTCTCCAGCGCGGTTTCGTAGTTGATCAGCCCTGCCTGGAACAGGTCCCACAGCGATTGGTCGAAAGTCTGCATGCCGTATTGCGAGGTTCCGGCGGAGATGGCATCGCGGATGGAACGGGTTTTTTCCGGTACCAGAATGCACTCCCGGATATACGCCGTGTTAATCATGATTTCCACTGCCGGAACGCGGCCTTCCCCGTCGCAACGTTTCACCAACCGCTGGCTGATGACCGCGCGCAGCACTGCCGCGAGCTGCAAGCGAATCTGCTTCTGCTCGGGCGGTGGGAACACCGCAATGATACGGTTGATGGTTTCGACAGCGTCGAGGGTGTGCAAAGTCGAAAACACCATGTGGCCGGTTTCTGCGGCATGGAGAGCGGTGGCGATGGTTTCAATGTCGCGCATTTCGCCCACCAGGATCACGTCCGGATCCTGACGCAGAGAAGCGCGCAACGCCGCGCCGAACGACGGCGTGTCCACTTCAATTTCGCGCTGGTTGACGTAACCCTTCTTGTCGCGGTGCAGGAATTCGATAGGGTCCTCAATGGTGATGATGTGTTCGGCGCGGGTGGAATTGATGCGGTCGACCATAGCGGCCAGAGTTGTTGATTTACCAGACCCTGTGACGCCGGTGACCAGAATCAGGCCGCGCGGCAGGTCGCAAATCTGCTCCACCACCTTGGGCAAATACAGTTCATCCAAAGCCCGAATCTTGGTGGGAATGACGCGCAGCACCAGGCCCACATTGCCGCGCTGTTGAAATACGTTCACACGGAAGCGGCCCAGTCCGGCCACACCGTAAGCCATATCGATTTCCGTGCTCTCTTTGAATTTCTGCTTCTGCCGCGCCGACATCATGCTGAATGCCATGGTGAGCATATCTTCCGCGCTGACCCGAGGCTGATCGGTCAGCGGAATCAATTCGCCGTCGACGCGCAAGTGCGGATAGTTGCCGACTTTCAGGTGCAAGTCGGAGGCGCGCCGCTCCATGGCAATGCGCAGCAAGTCATCAATGTTCATTCGAGAGTCCCTTGAGGCCTCTCGTATCATGAACTGAAATGTGTATTCACCCAAGATGACCTAAGTAACGGGGCTTTTGAGGACATTAGCCGATGTTAAGTAAGTGGAAAGGACTCAACCGCCCGTTGGCCAGCGTGAGATCATGGCCAGTGTCAGCTACGCTCGGACGCACCTCTCGCGGCTCATACGCGAGGCTGAAAAAGGCAGGGAAGTAACGATTACGCGCCGCGGTCTACCTGTGGGCCGTCTCGTGCCTATCACGAAGGAACCGAAGAAAAACCGGACCCTGCAGGACAGATCGTAGAAAGCGAAGCGCCGCCAAGACTGACGCCCTTAGCCAGAGCGAAGAAACATAAAAGCCGCCTCGCGCAAGGCGGCTTCTGGCAAAACTCTCGATTCTCAAACCCCAACCGGCTGCTTGCTCTTCACGGGTACCGGAGTCAGCCAGCCGAAGCGGTCCGGTTTCTCGCCGCGGATGATCCCGAAGAACTCCTTCTGAATCGACCGCGTAATCGGCCCGGTGACACCCTTGCCAACGCTGATCTTGTCCACCGAGCGAATCGGCGTGATTTCTGCCGCGGTGCCGGTGAAAAACACCTCATCTGCAAGATACAGCAATTCCCGCGGGATGCCCTGTTCCACCACTGGAATTCCGAGATCCTGCGCGATCTTCAGCACTGAATCCCGTGTGATGCCCGGCAGGACCGAGTTCCCCAAGGGCGCGGTCTGGAGCGTCCCGTGGCGCACGATAAACACGTTCTCGCCCGAGCCTTCGCTGACATAGCCGTTGGCATCCAGCGCGATGCCCTCGACGTAGCCGTTCAAAATGGCTTCCATCTTGATGAGTTGCGAGTTCATGTAGTTGGCGCCGGATTTCGCCATGGCGGGCAGCGTGTTGGGGGCAATGCGTGTCCACGACGAAACGCATACGTCCACGCCCTGCTCGGCGTCTGATCCCAGGTACTTGCCCCAGGGATAATTGCAGATGTAGACCTCAGTGGGAGAGTTAAACGGGTTGACTCCGGCTTCGCCGTACCCACGCAGCACAATCGGGCGCACATAGCACGGCCAAACGCCGTTGTTTTTGACCAATTCAACCATGGCCGCGATCAGTTCTTCGCGGGTGTAATCGACATCGATGCGGTACACCTTGGCCGAATCCAGCAGGCGCTGCATATGTTCCTGGGCGCGGAAAATCGCCGGTCCCGAGGGCAGCGAGTAACAACGGATCCCTTCGAACACCGACGAGCCGTAATTCACCACGTGCGACATCACGTGAAGCTGCGCGTCGTTCCAGGGAATGAACTTGCCGTTGTGCCAGATTTTCTCGGTCTGCTGAATCGCCATGGGCACTCCTGAACTTAGGATTCACTCGTACGGCTGTAGGATGCGTTTCTTTGTGCCAAGTTTTTCTGCCGTGGGCGGATCCGCTTGTTGGCGCGCAAGCGGCACGGGTATCTAAAGGCCGAACCAGATTATAACTGAGCGGGGAAACAATGCCGGACGTTTTTCGTGACTCAGATTTGTGTTGCCACGAAACAGGAAGTCTTTTGTCTACCGTCGGGTGGGTGGTCAAAGGTCTTAAGGCCAGTCCTCCGGCAAGTTACGGGGCTGTCGGCGGCCGCGGTGGCGCGTTCTCGTCCCCTAGACTGGCCTGCATGCTGCTTGGTATCTCATCCCCTCGGAAATACTTTCCTTTAGCCGCCCGCATTTCGGGCATGGCGATATACGGCTTGCTGTAATCGTTGGCAGCATTCCAGAACAAGAAGCCGACCCCACCCTTGTCCTTCGCGGTCTGTACCTGCACTTCGATGTACTGCGGCGAGTATGTCTTGGTCCGCCAATGGAAGGCCTGCAACCAAGGGCGAATCACCACGCCGCTGCCTTTCGTGATCAGCAGGAACCGGTCCATGGAGGTGCTGATGAAATGCTCCGGCGCGTCCCCGGGATGGGCAATGCCGTCCATGCCAAAAAAGTGTGAGGGGTAAATCATCGGCGAAAGTACGTCGCAATGCTGAGCCATTCCGACGATATCTTGGCCGGTATGCGCCAGGTCCACTTGTCTTTGCCAAGCCATCACGCCAAATACGTCGAGCGAAAGCAACACGCCGGTTGGATGTAGTTCGGCGTAAGCACGCTTCAGGAAATCGTTGATCACGTCGGTGCGATGCCAATCTGGATGGTCGGTCTGAAAGACGAAGCTCGCGTCTTTCTGATCGCCTTCGGCAGGGAAGCGGACGTAGTCAAACTGCACCTCATCCACGCCGGATTGCGCTGCTTTCATTGCCAGGGCGATGTTGTACTCCTGAACCTTCGGCTGCGAGGGATCGGTCCACACCAGCTTTCCATTCTCTTGCCAGGGCTGGGCGGTGCGATGCGACTTCACCGCCAGTTCCGGGTGCTCAATCACGAGCCGCTGATCGCGGAAAATAGCGACGCGCGCGATGGCGTGCATGTTTTGCGAATGCAGAAATTTCACAAACTTGGGAAGATCGGGAAGCGGCGTATGGTGCTTGCCCAGCAGCGCGTGCTCGAAAGGAATATTCACGCTGCCGTCGCTGTCCTTGATATCGAACACCACCGCATTTCCGCCGACTTCGCGCCAGTGGCGAATGATGCGTAAACCGTGGTCGCTGCCTGCCATCAACCCCGTCAGATAAACTGCGCGAACCTCGAAATCGCGCGCCACAGGAACGGTTTTCTCGACAATCGGCGCATCCAGGATTCCAGGCACAACCACCGGCTCCCCCGCCTTGAGAAAGGTCTTCTTCGCCAGATCAACGTTGGCCTTGCGGATGGCCTCCGACAGTTCGCTCGAGGTCAGAAACGAAGTTTGCGACAAGAAATGGCGCGCAACTGTAGGGATGGTGTCTCCACGCTTGGCCAAATACAAGGTGCTGCCGGGAGGAACGATGGGGCTCACGAGCGAGCTAGGCAACGGCAGCTTGGGCGTAGCCATCACCGAGCTCGAGGTCTGCACCAATTTCGCGGATTGTCCCGATTGCGCCGCTGCCGCGGGCAGGTGCCGAAAGAAAATCCCCAGGGAAAGAAACACAGCCACAACCGTCAGAATCAAGCCAAAGCGCCGCACAGTTGATCTCCCAAATACGTAACCCGAGGCTACTTGGGCAGGCTTTTGGGAGCTAGTTACGTCCGGTCAGAGCCGTGTGCCGTGGCATTCCCGGGTAGCAGAAGTCTCCCTGCATGCGCAAAGTATTTCCTCTACTGGGTCGTGTCCCACAAGGGATGGCGGCTTTGGGGAGGGGCTAAGGCGTCCCAATTCTGGCAAAAACCTCAGCCACAAGCAGTTCCACCCGATGGCGAATCATTTGCAGTGGAGTAACGCGACAGGCATAGAGCCTATCATGGACCGCGCTTCCAGTGACAGATTTTGTCAGTCAACGAGGTCAGGTCCAGCTAAGGAAGACAAGGGCCGTCACCCTATGAAGAACGCTCTGAACACAGTGCTCGATCCTACCCTGCGGAGTAACGACGCTCGCGATTTTGACGGCGCCCTACGGCGCAAGATCGTTGGCCAGGAAGCTGCCGTCGAGAAAGTGGTCGAAATCTACCAGATGTTTCTCGCGGGGTTGAATCCTCCAGGACGCCCGGTCGGCAACCTGCTCTTTCTCGGGCCCACGGGATCGGGGAAGACGCGAGTGGTGGAAGCCATGTCCGAGGGCTTGTTTGGGGACGCCCGTGCGTGCATCAAGATCGATTGCGGTGAGTTTCAGCACTCCCATGAAATCGCCAAGCTGATCGGTTCGCCGCCGGGGTATCTCGGCCACCGCGAGACCCATCCCCTGCTCACCCAGGAAGCGCTGAACCAGTGGCACACCGACCGACTCAAGCTGTCGGTGCTGTTGTTCGACGAAATTGAAAAGGCCTCGGATGCGCTCTGGCAGTTGTTGCTCGGCATCCTCGACAAGGCAACGCTTACTCTCGGCGACAACCGCCGCGTGGATCTCTCGCAGTGCATCATCATCATGACCTCGAACCTTGGCTCCAGCGAGATGAGCAACCTGGTGGACGGAGGTTTGGGTTTTGCCCAGAAGGCCAAGCAAGTGGATGCCAGCCTGGACGAAAAAATCGACCGCACGGCGGTCGATGCCGCCCGCCGCAAGTTCACGCCCGAGTTCATGAACCGCATCGACAAAGTGGTGGTATTCAAGACGCTGCGGTCCGAGCACCTGGAGCAGATTCTGGAAATTGAATTAGGAATGGTGCAGCAGCGCGTCCTGATGGCATCCGCCGCCAATCAGTTCGTCTTCAACTGCACCAATCGGGTGAAGGGTTTCTTGCTGCAAGAAGGCACTGACCCTAAGTACGGCGCGCGGCACTTGAAGCGGGCAATCGAGCGTCATCTGGTATTCCCGCTGGCCAACCTGGTGGCGACTGGACAGGTCAAGCTGGGCGATTTTGTGCGTGTGGATATGAACGGCGACAATTCATTGACCTTCGTGAAGGAGGCCGAAAACGCCATGGTCCCGTTACTGATGGAACGCTACGGAGCCGCTGCTGCAATGCCACCGGCTGCTGCACGCGCCGCACGGCCCATCGTTCGCCGCGAGTTCGGAGCTAGTCCCAACGGCGACCCCAAATAGCTTTCCGCTAGACCCGCTGAAAAAAGCGCCGGCCAACCAGCCGGCGCTTTTTTCGTGTCATCTCACCAAACCTCGCATCGTTTTCCCGGTGGCCGCACCATTGCCGCGTCCGCTTTGCAACTGAACGCCTGCTGAAATTCCGGCAGGTTCGACAGCGGCCCATTGACGCGGTATTTGCCGATCGGATGCGGGTCCGACTGCATCATGACGCGCTGTTCCTCAATGCGGACAGCATCGCCACGCCACTGTCCCCAGGCGATGAAGAACTGCTGTTCGGGCGTGAAGCCGTCGATGTCCGGCGGCCTCGGTTTGCCTTCAAGCGACTTCTCGTACGCAAGAAATGCGACCTTGGCGCCGCCCAGGTCGCCGATGCTCTCACCCAGCACCATTTTTCCGTTGTGGTGGACGCCCGGTTCGATGAAGTAGTTGTCGAACTGGTCGACCACGCACGCGCCGCGTTCTTTAAACTGTTTGAGATCGTTATCCGTCCACCAGTTCCGCAGGCGGCCGAGGTAGTCGTACTGCGCACCTTGATCGTCAAAGCCATGCGAGATTTCGTGGCCGATAACTACTCCGACCGAGCCGTAGTTCACCGCGTCCGTGGCATTGTTGTCGAACCCCGGAGGCTGCAGGATCCCGGCAGGAAACACGATCTCATTCCACAGTGGATTGTAGTAAGCATTGGAAGTCGGCGGCGTCATTCCCCAGCGGCTGCGGTCGACCGGCTTGCCGACGGTTTCAAGATCGTCTTCCATTACGAAATGACGACCTGCGAGATAATCCTCGAAGAAAGCATCGCGCTGGATTTCGACTCTGCTGTAGTCCTTCCAGTGGTCGGGATATCCGACCTTCGGATTGAACGTGGCAATCTTGGCCATCGCACGCTCTTTGGTCTCGTCGGACATCCAGGGGCGGGTGAGAATGTCGTCGCGCATAGCGAGGAGTAGATTCCGCACCATTTCCTGTGCCCGCGCTTTCGCTTCCGGCGGGAAGTATTTCTCCGTGTATTTTTTCCCCAGAGCCTCGCCGAGATATTGATCGGTCTGCTCCACGCAGCGCTTCCAGCGCGGCTTGATCTCCGCCTGGCCGCGCAGATATTTGCCGAAGAAGGCAAAGTCCTCTTCCACAATAGGGGCGGAAAGCGCTTCCGCAGACGAGTTCAGCACTTGCCACTTGAGATACACCTTCCAGTCCGCGAGCGAAGTCTGTTGCAACTGGCGGTCGAATTCTTGCATGTACTTGGGCTGGTCAATGTTCATATCGACGTCTTGAGCCAGTTGCTTGTGTTTGTAGTACCCGGTCCAGTCAAAATGCGGCGTCATGGCCTGCAACTGCGCAAAAGTACTGTTGTGGTCAGTCGCACTCGGGTCGCGAAGCGTGACGTTATCCAGAGCCACCTCCGCGAACTTGGTTTCCATGGCCATCACGGTCTGCGCGCCCGTGTCAGCGGATTTCTGGTCCCAACCCGCCAGCGTGAACATCTTAGCGACGTGCATGACGTACTTCTCGCGTGCTTCTTTGAACCGCGCATCGGGCTTCAGGTAGTAATCGCGGTCCGGCAAGGAATAACCGCTGGCACCGAGATCTGCCATGACCCAGGTGGGTTTATGGGGATCGGTGGAACTGGAAAGATTGAAAGGCACCGCGACCAGGATGTCGTGCATGTCGGCCATCACCGGCTCCAGACCCGCGGGGTCTTTCACGGCGTCAATTTGAGCGAACCACTTTTTTAGCGGCTCAATGCCGCGGGCGTTCACCCGCGACTCGTCGGTGCAGGCGCCGTAATAGTCGCCGATGATTTGATCGGTGCTGCCTTTCGCGGCAGTCTTATCCTGCTGCGCCGTTTCCAGCACTTCTTTCAGCTTGTCTTTGGTGGTTTCGCCCGATTCCCAGCGCTTGCTCCAGCGCAGCATGGTCGAAGGGATGGGATGATTCGCCCGCCAGGTGCCATTGGCAAATTCGTAGAAGTCGGTGCAGGGATCGACCTTGCGGTCGAGGTCGGTGACGTCAATGCCGTGAAGTGATGAAGATTGTGAGAACACCAAAGACGAGAACCACAAGATCACTGGCAAGGATCTAAGAACGCGCATATTTTTCTCCCAATGCCTGATCAGAATGAGGATTATGTCAGCGGCTGACCATTCTAGACGAGCGGCGGGAGTTTTGCTCGGACTAAGTATTTTCTTTCGCGCTCTTTGCGATCGCTTTGCGCACTTCGCGGTCAAAGCTCTTGACCGCAAAGGACGGAAAGGATCTCAAGTTACAATTCCGGCGGACGAAGGACAAGGACAATGATTGTGCCATCGTTGTTTCTCCTGACTCTGACAACTAATAAGAGGATGTTAATCCGGGCTTCCTTAGATGTGGAGTTAGAGATGCGCCGGAGAATCAATCTTGCCAACAACGGCGGTTTTCCGGGCATGGAGGGGTGAAAGAACTTTCGTCTTGCTTTCCCTTGCTTGATATAGCAGGATTCGTAAGCGTCGATTCGTAGGTGCCTGTGAAACGCCCTCTAGTTCTTATCGCCTTTCTACTTGCAGGATGCTTCTGTTCCGCTGAGAGCCATGTCCGGCAACTGGCCGAACTTACCAGCTCCGACGGTGCAGCGTTCGACGAATTTGGCTCTTCTGCGGCCATCGCGGGCAATACGGCCGTCGTGGGGGCACCGCGCCAGGTTGTCGGCGGGCCTGGGGCTGCCTATGTCTTTGCTAGGACGGGAACCACATGGATCCAAATTGCGCAGCTGGCAGGCAGTGGCAGCCAAGAGGAGTTTGCCTTCTCCGTGGCAATAAGCGGCGACACGATTGTGGTGGGGGCGCCCTACTCTGCCGACGGGTTTCTGCAGCAAGGGGCGGTCTATGTATTTGTGAAGCCGGCGGGAGGGTGGCGTGACATGGCTCCGACGGCGCGGTTGACGATACCCGCGGGAATGTTTGCTGCGAACCTCGGTAGCTCGGTTGGGCTCAGCACCGACGGAACGACAGTGGTGGCCGGGGCGCCGGGCGTGGCGTCGGCTTACGTATTCGTGCAGCCAGCAGGGGGATGGCAGGATACGGATGTTCCCACGGCCACTCTGTTCTCCGCTTCGATATCCGGGCTTGGGAATACGGTGGCCATGAGCGGTAATACCGTCGTCGCTGGTGCACTAAATGGTTTTGCTGCCTGTGTGTTCGTCGAGCCGGAGAGTGGCTGGCAGGATGCGCAGCCCACCGCTGTTCTGACATCGTCTGACGGCTTCAGTGGCGACGCTTTCGGAATTTCCGTGGCCATCAGCGGAAACACCGTGGCCGTTGGAGCGCCGTTTCAACCCTCGGTTGGGCCCGGGACAGTCTATGTTTTCGTCAAGCCGTCGGGCGGTTGGCGAGACATGACACAAACCGCCGAATTGACGCTCCCAGTTAGAAGCGAGACTGCGCTAGGCTCTGCACTAGCGATAGTGGGCAACCTGATCGCCGCCGGTGCCCCTCTGGACGTGATCGGCAATACCAGGCAGGGAGCTGTCTTTGGCTATCTGAAGCCCCCCGGCGGATGGAAGAACACCAAGATGCCGAACCTGGCAGTTACCTCTTCGGATGGCGCAACCAAGGATACCTTCGGCGCATCTCTTGCACTCAGTTCAACCATCGGTATCATCGGTGCGCCACAGCACGCCGTCAATGGCCAGACCTTCCAAGGCGCAGCTTATGTCTTTGGGCAGAAATAGAGATTTCGGTCGGCCGGCTACGATCCCTGCTTCAATTCCACCAGCACCTGGCGGGCGATCTCTTTCAAGGTCTCGAAGACGCCGTTGCCCTTGAAGGCAATGGCCTCGATCACCGGCTCATCTTTTCGCTTCAACTCGGTCGAGAGTTTATCCACGGGAAGGATATTCGGCAGGTCGCGCTTGTTGAGTTGCAGCACGTAGGGAATCTTCTTGAAGT
>JBKQLO010000080.1:0-5033 GCA_052147055.1 Terriglobales bacterium | reverse complement strand
GGCGGCGATCGTGCTCATTCCCGCGATGGTGTGGATGAGCCAGAAGTTTCGGTTCGGAGAACAGCCGTGGATGCGGGTTGCTCCTCTCCACCTGGGCGCGGCGATTGTGCTCTCGATCACGCACACGACGCTGATGGCGGTTTCGCGCGCCATCGTCTTTCCACTGGTCGGGATGGGAAGCTATGACTACGGGGTCATGGGCTGGCGATACCCGATGGAATTTTCGAACTTCGTGGTGATCTATGCCATCTTTGTGGGTGCGCTCAATCTGCTGGATTACTATCGCGAACTGCGCAACCGGCAGATCGTGGCCGCGGAACTGGAGGCGCGGCTGGCGCAGACCCAGTTGCAGAATTTGCAACTGCAGCTGCAACCACATTTTCTTTTTAACGCGCTGAATACGATTTCGTCGGTGATGTATGAAGACATCGCTCGCGCCGACGCCATGCTGGCGCAACTGAGCGAACTGCTGCGGCGCACTTTGCGCCGACCGGATGCGCAACAGGTCCCGCTCGAAGACGAGATAGAAACGGTGCGCATGTACCTCGGAATCATGCAGGAACGCTTCGGAGAAGACCTGCGCGTCGAGGTCGCGATGGATGCGGATGTGGCGCGAATGCTGGTTCCGCAACTGCTATTGCAACCGCTGGTGGAAAATTCGATTCGTCATGCTGCCGGACGGACGCCGCTGGAGGTTACGATCCGCGCGGCGCAGAGCGATGGCGAGCTGCTGCTGCGCGTCAGCGACAACGGTCCCGGATTGCAGGGCGGGCCGCTAGAAAAAGGAATCGGGCTTAGCAACACGGCCGATCGCCTGGCCGCGCTTTATGGCCCGCGCCACACTTTGCGTTTCGACAACAGCCCGGAAGGCGGGCTGACCGTTTCCGTGCGCATCCCTTTGCAGTTGGCGACCGCATGACGTCTCTGCGCGTTTTCGTTGTCGATGACGAAGCGCCGGCACGGCGCAAGGTGCTGCGCTTTCTGGCGGGCGATTCGGAAGTGGAAGTGGTTGGCGAAGCGGCGAATGGGCGCGACGCGGTGACGGGGATTCGACGCACGCATCCTGATTTGCTTTTGCTTGACGTGCAGATGCCGGATTTTGACGGGTTCGAGGTGGTGAAGCAGCTTGCGCCTCCGCTGCCGCGAATTGTGTTTGTTACCGCGTTCGATGAATACGCGATCCGGGCATTCGATGTGCACGCTTTCGGATACCTGCTGAAACCCTTTGACCAGCCGCGCTTTCAGAAGGTATTGGACGACGCCAAGCAGCAGGCGCGTGCGCACGGCAATTCCGGTTCCGAAGAAGGCTTGCGCAAACTGCTGGCTGAGGTGGAAGTGGCGCGGCGGGGACCGACTCGGCTGGCCGTCGAGGATGGCGAACGGATTTTTTTCGTAACGCCCGGCGAAATCGACTGGATCGAGAGCGAGCGCAACTACTTGCTGATTCATGCCGGCGCCAAGACTTATACCATCCGCGGAACGTTGGACGCGATGGAGGAGCGGCTCGACCGCGCCGAATTTGTGCGCATCAACCGCTCGGCCATGGTGCGCGTGGACGCGGTGCGCGAACTGCAGAAATGGTTCCACGGCGAGTACAAGGTGATGCTGAAATCCGGCGCCAGCTTGAGGTGGACGCGGCGGTATCTGGGACGACAGGCGCAAATTCTGCAGAAGCTCTAGGCCTACCGCATCACGTGATCCGTCAGCGGTCCCGGTTGTCCCCTCGCTTGGCCCACATGTCCCATGCAGATTGTTTTCGGTCTTACTTCCTGCCAGATTACTGAGAGTTAGCGACGCTTTTTAACTAACTCACGGGGGCATTCACTTGGCTGCAACAGAAAATTACCTGTCCGAAAATTACGCGCCTGAACCTGGCACTCTGTCGCATTCCGAAGCGAATGCATCCGAAGCTTTGCCTCGGCTTGCGGTTGGCGTGATGGCCGCTCTCTGTGCGGCTAAGGTGCTCTTGCATGTCTTCACCAGCGTCCGGCACTACGGGTACTTTCGCGACGAGCTTTATTACCTCGACATGGCGCGCCATCTCGATTGGGGGTACGTGGATGCCGCGCCGCTCATCGCCGTGTATGCCAAGATCGCGCTGCTGATGGGCGGTTCGCTCGGGGCGCTGCGGATTTTGCCGGCGCTGGCGGGCGCGGCGCTGATCGCGCTCACCATGCTGATCGTGCGCGAACTTGGCGGCGGACGCTATGCGCAGTTGCTGGCGGGTGTCTGCATACTTCTCTGCCCCGCCGTTCTCTCCATCGACAGTCTGCTCACCATGAATGCCTTCGAGCCCTTGTTCTGGATGGGCTGCATTTGGGTCATCGCCCGCATCCTGCGCACGGGGGACTCGCGGCTCTGGCTGTGGTTCGGCGTGCTGGCCGGACTGGGGCTTGAGAACAAGCACTCTACGCTGTCTTTCGGGTTTGCGGTTACGGTCGCGCTGCTGCTGACCGGGCATCGCCGCGAGTTCGCGCGGCGGTGGATCTGGATCGCGGGCGCCATTGCGGTTGCGCTTTTTCTGCCGAATATCATCTGGCAGATTCGTCACCACTTTCCGACCATCGAAGATTTGGCCAACGTGCGCCGCGAGGGCAAGAACGTGGTGCTCGGACCGCTGGCGTTTGTGAAGGAACAGATCATCGCCACGTATCCGGTGATGTTGCCGGTTTGGGTGTCGGGGCTGGTATGGTTTCTGCGCGACCGGCGCTGGCGCGTGCTGGGGCTGACCTTTGTTGTCTTCTTCGTGTTGATGGAAGTCGCGCACGGCAAGAATTACTACGTGTTTCCGATTTATCCAATGCTGTTCGCGGGCGGCGCGGTGGTGGTTGAGCGCGCCATCGAGCGCTGGCTCGGGAACCGCGCGGCGTGGACACAGGCGGCGGTGGTCGCGGTAATTTTTCTGGCGGCCCTTCCCGCCATTCCGATGGTGACGTGGATGCTTCCACCGGAGCGGCTTCTGGCCTATCAGAACTTTCTCGGCTTCAAGCCCGCCAAGGCCGAGGTGCACCACGACTCGTTGTTGCCGCAGCCGGTTGCCGATCAGTTTGGATGGCCGGAGATGGTGAATGAGGTCGCCGGCATCTACAACTCGCTGCCACGTGAGCAGCGCGCGGAGACCGGCATCTGGGCTGGGAATTACGGCGAGGCGGGGGCGATCAATTTGTTTGGTCCGAAGCTGGGGCTCCCTCGCGCTTATTCGCGGCACCAGAATCATTGGTACTGGGGGCCGCCGCCGCAGGTCTACAAGAACCTTATCGTGATCGAGTGGAGCCTTGACGACGTGCGCGACAACTGCACTTCATTTCAGGCTTTCAACCATTATGAACGCTTTGGCATGGGTGAGGAGAATACGCCGATTTATCTTTGCCGCGGAGTCGAGTTCGACATACAGAAGATTTGGTGGCACTCGCATCACTGGAACTGAGCCACTGGGCGTCAGATGTCGGCTAACCAAATCGTCGCTGCCCGAATGCGATCCGTATAATATGTAGCCATGCTGACTCGTATCCACATCGACAACTTCCGCAGTTTTGTTAACTTCGACTACAGACCGGAGCGGAAGCAGCTACTGCTCGGCCCAAATGGCAGCGGCAAGTCGTCGCTGCTCGACGCGATTCGGTATGTTAAGCGGTTTATAGGGGGAGATGAGAATCCGTTCTCGCAGTCTACCAGGACCCGGTGGCAGGATAAACTGCTCCAGGTCGTGGAGGTTGAGGCTTCTTTAGAAGGTCAGAAGTACGAATACCGGGTCGAGATTCGGTTTGCGGCGGAAACCAGACAAACGTCAGTCAACCTGGAGCGGCTTGTAGTCTCTGGCGCAACTGTATTTGAATTGGCAAACGGAGAGATACGCTTCTTTCCAAACGATAGCAGCCAAGCAACCGCTGTGCGACTGGAAACCGCAAAGTCTGCCTTGAAGTTGGCGGAACTGAGCAACCCGCACGTCCACCGCTTTGTTGAATGGATGCAGTCTGTGCATTGTTTTTCTATTGACGCGTACCCAAGGGCGATGGATGAGAGTGCCGATAAGGAGGAACGAGATCCCGACGATGAACTAGAAAACCTCGCCGGTTGGTACCGTCATTTAGTGCAGGCGTACCCAAGTGAGAATGTGAAATTTCTAAATTCCATGAGGGAGGTGCTGACTGGATTTCAATCACTGAGATTTTCTTCCGACGAAGACGGCAGGCGCAACCTTCGAGCAGATTTTGCGGCTCCCAGGAAGAAGGGGGTGAATTATGCAATATACGAACTTTCCGAGGGTCAGCGGTATCTGCTAGCTTTATACATGATCCTTCACTTCCTTATCACCAAGGGGCATACCGTATTTATCGATGAACCGGACAATTTCATCTCTTTACGTGAAATCCAGCCCTGGCTCATAGCGGCGGAGGAAGCGGTAGAAGACCATCGTGGGCAGCTCATCCTCATCTCCCATCACCCGGAAATCCTGAATCAATGGGCGCAAGAGCATGGACTGCGTTTCTTTCGCGAGAACAACGGCCACGTTCGCACAGAGAAATTCAAGACCGACCCAGATGGAAGTTTGCAGCCCTCCGAATTGATCGCGCGAGGACAGGAGGATGAGTAAATCATCTCGGGTCTATGTCATCGTGGGTCTGGAAGACGACCGCCACAAAATGCTTGTCAGCAGATATCACAAAAAGCGCGGGATGGGAGACCGCGAGATGAGGATTGAGCGTTCTCCCTCGGGCGAGGGGAACGCCGAAGGTTGGGTGCGGAAAACGTTCGTCAAGGAAGTGAACCGGTACCGCAGCCGTCACGCCAAAACTGCGCTGATCGTAGTAATCGACGCAGACACCCATACGGTTCTAGATAGATGGGAGCAGCTCGATCGGGCCTTGGAGGATGCTGGAAAACATCGCGTTGATGTTGGGCATGAGCAAGTTGCGCGGCTGGTTCCCAAACGCAATGTCGAGACTTGGATTCTCTGTCTGAATGGGCAGGCCGTGGACGAGGAAACCGATTATAAACGGACGAGAAATGACTGGAATGAGCTGATTCCACAA
>JBKQLO010000079.1:0-31060 GCA_052147055.1 Terriglobales bacterium | reverse complement strand
CGGGACTCGTCCCGCATGGCCGCTCCCTGAGCGATCACTCGCGACAGTTGCAGCATGTTGTAAAGCTGGCGCGTAAATACCACGCTGGTATTGGCCCACTGTGAACGGTCACTCAAGTTGATCCGCCGGAAGCGCTCCAGGAACTCGCACAGCTTAGCATCCGTCTCTTTTAAGTTCTTGTTATAACGGATCACCGTGCAATCTTTGGTCATCAGTTCGCCCAGTTCGCGCCACAAGCGGAACGGATTCTCCTTGCCCTCGGACTTCATCAGCATGGCGTTATTTTCTTCCTGCTGTTTGCGCTCGGTGTCGAAGTGTCCGTTGCTGGTCGCGTCCTTCTGATTGCGCGCATATTGCACGGCCGCAGGCCCCGCGATGAACCCTCCGAAAATGCACGACACCAGCGAATTCGCCCCCAACCGGTTGGCTCCGTGATACTGATATTCGCATTCTCCAGCTGCGTAAATGCCGGGAATATTCGTCGCCTGATTGAAATCCACCCACAGCCCGCCCATGGTGTAGTGCATGCCGGGGAAAATCTTCATCGGCGTATCGCGCGGGTCGTCCCCCACAAACTTCTCGTAGATTTCCAGAATCCCTTCCAGCTTGCGGTCGAGAATCTTGCGGTCAATGTGCGTCAGGTCGAGATAAACCATCGGCTTGCCATCGATCCCCAGATTGAGTTCAAACACAACCTTGAAAATCGCCCGCGTCGCCACATCGCGCGGCACCAGGTTCCCGTATTTTGGATACCACTCTTCGAGAAAGTACCAACGGTCTTTCTCTGGGATCGCCTTCGGCTCTCTTTTGTCACCCGGCGTCTTCGGCACCCACACCCGTCCGCCTTCACCACGCGCCGACTCTGACATCAATCGCAACTTATCTTCGCCCGGAATACACGTGGGATGGACCTGAATGAACTCGCCGTTCGCGTAAAAGCATCCTTGCTGATACAAAGCCGATTGCGCCGACCCCGTGCACACCACCGAATTTGTGGATTTCCCAAAGATCGCGCCATTGCCGCCGGTGCAGATGATGATCGCGTCGGAAGGGAATGTTCTTACTTCCATCGACCGCAAATCCATGGCGCAGATGCCGCGGCAAATTCGATTTCCATCGAGCACCGCCGACAGAAACTCCCAATGCTCGTACTTCTTGACCTTGCCCTCGGACTCGTACCGCCGCACCTGCTCATCCAGCGCATAAAGAAGCTGCTGGCCGGTGGTCGCGCCTGCGAAGGCCGTGCGGTTATACAAGGTTCCACCAAAGCGCCGGAAGTCGAGCAATCCCTCGGGAGTCCGGTTGAAGGGCACGCCCATGCGGTCCAGCAGATCAATGATTCCGGGTGCGGCCTCGCACATGGCTTTGACCGGCGGCTGATTGGCCAGGAAATCGCCGCCGTAAATAGAGTCGTCAAAGTGCTTCCAGGTGGAATCGCCTTCACCTTTCAGGTTCTTGGCGGCGTTAATTCCACCCTGCGCGCACACTGAGTGCGACCGCTTCACCGGAACAATGGAGAACAGGTCCACCTGCCCGCCCATTTCCGCAATCTTGATCACCGCGGCCAGTCCCGCAAGGCCGCCGCCGATCACCGTGATTTTAGGAGCTGTTGCCATCTTTACTTGCTTCCGTTCAGCGCATGGGCGCAGACAGTGTGACTTGAGTGCCCCCGAGCGGCTCGATCGGTGTGCTCAAGAACGAGTACATGGTTGCCGCACCTACGCCTACAAACAACAATCCGATCGCCAGGCAAACGTAGCCGAAGCGGCGCCGCGCCTTATCACCGGTTGTGATGCCCCACTTGGCGGCGAACAACCACAGCCCGTAGGCGAAGTGCCACGAAGCGCACACAATGCCCACCGCGTAAAACCCCACTGCCCAGGGACTCTGAAACTCCATCTGCACTTTGCCAAACGCTGCATCGGGATGGCTCAGCAGGTGAATGCCGGTAAAGCGCAGGTGCCAGGTATGCCAGACCATGTAGAAGAATGCGATGGCGCCGGTCCAGCGCTGCGCGTTGTACATCCAGTTGCCCGCCCACGGATATTCGGCAACGTTGCTGTCGCCGCGATACCAGATATAAAAGCCATAGAGCGCGTGGTAGAGAATCGGCAGCCATATCCCGAACAGCTCCAGACCGACGACGAATGGGAAGCTGCTCAGCAACTCGACTTGTTTGGCATAGGCCGCGGGGCCGCGAGTAGCGAACGCGTTGGAAACAAAATGCTCGATCAGGAATGCGCCGATGGGAACAATGCCGCTGAGCGAATGCAGACGCCGCAACAGGAAGGAATATCCCTGGCCTGCTCGCAACGGTGCCACGCCTCCCCGGACCTCGAATGGAGACGCGGGTCTGGCTGTCGATGCCACGAACGCTCCTATGAGTGCAATGAGATTAGGATAACTTTTTATTATCTTGGTGGGAGAGAAGGGAAGTCAAGGCAGGGGCAGTGCAGGAGTAGCAGTGCGGCTGGTTTCTCTGTGATCCTCTGTGTCCTCTGTGGTTAAGGTTTTGAGGGTCTCTTGCTATCCCCCCGCAATCGCCCCAATCACAATAAACGGCTCTTTACCCGACGCCACAGCCTCCGGCAGGGGAGCATCCGGCGATTCGTGAGACAAATCTTCCTCGCAAGCGAAAAATCTCAGGAACGGCCTGCGCTGTAGCGTAACGTGATCACGGATGGTCCCGCGCAGCATAGGATAGCGGGCCTCAAGCGCATCCAGTACCGACCGTTGTGTGATCGGGCCGGCGATCTCGAGTTCCACGTCGCCACTGGCGCCAGCAAGCGTTCGCAGATGTGGAGGGAGTACGAGGCGGATCATGTGGAGGCCGCTAGAATCTAATTCGATGCAGTTCGCTCGCTCCGGCCCGCAGAGAATCAATGCAATGGTTCGGCAGGATAGCATTGGGTCGAGTCCAATCGACCAGGCGTTCCGCTGCTTGCGGGACTAGGTCGTTCCAGTCATTCCTCGTGGGTTTGTAATCGCTGACTTCGTCAACCGCGCTTCCATTTAGGCACAAAATCCAAGTCTCAACGTTGCGTCGGGGAACCAGTCGCGCGATTTCCTCGGACTTGCCGTCTACTGCCGGCTTTGCACTGTCCCTCAACGCCTGATCCAACTGCCTCAAACGCTCCTGAACCGTATGCGCATCGGCATCAATTACCACGATCAGCTTGGTTTGGGCGTGCCGGTTGCGGAAGACACTTGTCTCCTCAACAAACGCCTTCTTTACCCAGTGCTCAGCGCTCCCTTTGCCCGACGGAGACCGCCTAAACCTCATCTCATGCGGTTTCATCCCGCGTTTCCGAAGGTATCTCCGGACAAGCATTTCGTGGAGGTCATCCTCTGCAACGATGATAGCTAGGCAGCGCTTAGGCATCCTCCAACCCCCGGGCAATCAACTCTGAAGGTTGCAAATCCCCTTTTGGATCAACGCGAAACTTCTCGGTTCGAACATGCCCGCCATCCTCACGAAAGAACCTTAATCCATGCCTTGCAGCCCATTGATTCAGAATCTCGGGGTGATGGGAGATAAGGATGAGTTGGCCGTTGTGGTCCTCAATTGCTTCCTCGGAGGCCTTGAGCCACGGCTGTATTTCGCGCAAGGAAATGAAATTATCAGGTTCGTCGATAAATACAGTGCGGCCCTTGGCTATCACAAAGTGCAGAATCATGTATAGGCACAACAACGACCGCTGACCTTCTGAAAGCTCGGAGAGCGAGTAACTCACCCTCTTTTTTCCAGGGCCTTCAAAATCAGCTCGAAGCTTCTTCACTCCATCTTCCTCGGAAGAAAACCTCAGGGCCTGAAATCCATCGAGCGCTTGTTTAAGAGCCTCTATGAACTTTACATTCTCGTTCGGATCCGTCTGTACCAAATGGCTGTACCAGCCGGCAAGATTCTCGAGTTCGTAGTCGGGCTGTTGTTCCTCGCTATCGGCCTTCTCGTCCATCGCGTCGGGATACGTGTCCATCCGAAAGCAATGAACAGCGCCTATCCATTCAACAAAATGGCGAACATGCGAATTGCTCAGTTGCGAGAGGTGCAATGCCGACCGGGTCATCTCGACGGGTATGGCCGTTGCTTCATTGCCGCCGTCTGAGAAAAAGCGTATTTCCCCGTTTGCTAACTCAAAAACAGTCGTTCCAGAGACTTTCAAAATCTCGAGGTTCACCGAGGGCGACCCAAGTCGCACCTCAAGGCGGTACTCATATTTCTGGCCCTTCAGAAGAGCTTCAATTTCAACGACCTGCAGAGGCTTATCTTGCCATCGGGTGCGCGTGGACTGCGTGAACGGATTCTCGTCTCCGTCTATAAACCACTTGACGTAGCGTATCGCCTCGAGAAGCGACGACTTGCCGCTGCCGTTTGCTCCAAGCAGCAGCTGCTTCTTTTCCGGCCTGTATTCGAAATTCACGAAGCTGCGGAAGTTATCGATGTAGACCCGGGTCAGCATGGCTACATATTATACGGAGAGCAGTGCTGAGCGCCTTACTAATCCCCCAGCGTCTGCACCTCCACCGACAGCACCGCCGGCAAATCCCTCACAATCGGCGCCCAACTATCCCCGGCGTCGGCCGACACATACACCTGGCCGCCGCTGGTGCCGAAATACACGCCGCACTTGTCGAGCGAGTCCACGGCCATCGCATCACGCAGCACGTTGACATAGCAATCGCGTTGTGGCAGACCTTTGGTCAGCGGCTCCCACTCGTTTCCCCCGGTGCGGCTGCGGAATACGCGCAGCTTCCCATCCGGCACAAAATGCTCCCCGTCACTCTTGATCGGTACCACGTAAATCGTCTCCGGCTCGTGCGCATGAACGTCAATCACGAATCCGAAATCAGTAGGCAGGTTGCCGCTGACTTCTTTCCAATTGTCGCCGGCGTCGTCCGAACGCATCACGTCCCAGTGCTTCTGCATGAAGAGTACGCCGGGGCGTTTCGGGTTCATCGCCACGTGGTGAACGCAGTGCCCAACCTCAGCATTCGGATCAGGGATGTACTGGGAACGCAGACCGCGGTTGATTGGCTTCCACGTCTTGCCCCCATCGTCGGTACGAAACGTCCCCGCGGCCGAAATGGCGATGAACATCCGCTGCGGGTCGCTGGGATCAAGAATAATCGTGTGCAGGCACATGCCGCCTGCGCCCGGCTGCCACTTGGGGCCGGTGCCGTGGCCGCGCAGTCCGGGGAGTTCCTTCCAGTTCTGTCCACCATCGGTCGAGCGGAATAGGGCGGCGTCCTCCACGCCCGCATAAACCGTATCCGGATCGCTCAACGACGGTTCCAGATGCCACACCCGTTTGAACTCCCACGGATGCTGCGTGCCGTCATACCACTGATGGGTGGTCAGCGGCTTGCCGCTTTCGGCAGATGCGTCGTAAACGAACTTGTTGCTCACGGCCTTGGGAGGGCCCGCCGTCGCTTCACCCGGCGGTGTTCCCGGCTGATGCCACGTCTTGCCACCGTCATCAGAACGCTGAATGATCTGCCCAAACCACCCGCTCGATTGTGAGGCATAGATTCGATCGGGATCAACCGGCGATCCCTTCACGTGGTAAATCTCCCAGCCCGCAAAGTGCGGGCCGCTGACGTCCCACTTCTCGCGCTTGCCGTCCGCCGTCAGCACGAACGCGCCCTTGCGTGTACCCACCAGAACTCGTACGTTGCTCATTGCTTTGCTCCTCGAAGTCTCAGGCTACGTCTGTTTTGTGATGACAAAGTGCGTCGCGTTGGGAGTAGAAACGTGTTTCGTACACTGATATCCGAGTTGCGGTAGGTTAATGCCTTCCAGAAGGCGTTCTCCTGAACCCAGGAGCACCGGCGACAAGGCCAAATGCATCTCATCGATAAGTCCAGCGCCCAGATATTGCCGGATTGTAGCAACCCCGCCGCCCAGCCGGACATCGCGACCGGTTGCAGCGTCCACCGCCCGTTCCAGCGCGGCGTGAATGCCGTCGGTCACAAAGTGGAAGGTGGTGCCTCCGCTCATGCCGACCGGTGCGCGCGGATGTTTGGTCAGCACGAAAACCGGCGTGTGGTATGGCGGATTCTCGCCCCACCATCCCTTCCAAGTGTTGTCTCTCCATGGTCCGCGCACCGGGCCAAACATGTTGCGGCCAATGATCCACGCCCCAACATTGTCGAAGCCTCGTGCCGCGAAGTCGTCATCCACTCCCGTGGCGCCGCCGTCCTGGCCATGCATCTGTCGAAAGGTGCGGGTGGCGAAGACCCATTCGTGCAGCGCTCTGCCGCCGACGCCAAGGGGATTGTCGAGATCCTGATTAAGGCCGGCCCCGTAACCATCGAGCGAAATAGAGAATCCATTGACGCGAAGCTTGGACATAAATTCAGGGCCCTTAGACGATCAAAGTCGGGCTTGGACAACCGCCGCGCACGTTCCTTCTGATGCGCGTCGATGCGCAGCCGTTTCGTCGGCCCTTGGCGGCCGCTCTCACATTAACGGTGCAGGCGTCCCATCCGAGCCGGATGCCCCACCCTTCGTGGTTTTCGAAGGGTGGGATTCCGGCCGTCCTTACGCCGCTTTCGCGGTCTGTGTGCGCATCTGTTTCATGAACTCGCGCATGCGGGCAATGTGTCCCGGGGAGCGCTGGTCCATCCAAGTCTCAAAGCGTTGTGCGGCCTTTTCCAGATTGGCGAGGAATTGCTGGTTGGCCCACTGTTCCCGGCCTTCGGCGATGGTCGGCTTGATTCGTTCCCAGACGCCAAAGAATTCGCCGCTGGTTTCAAAGAACAGATCATCGTGCAGCAGGCCATAGTTCAGCAAAGCGCAGGCTTGCTCCCAATAGCTGGCCACCATCATGAAGTTGGTGCCGCCTTCTGTTCCTGGGGCGGCGATTCGCATCGCATCGCTCCAGGTGTCCGCGAAATAGTTCTTGAAGAACCAGTCGCGTGCCTGGCGCAGGCGAGCTTCGCGCCGCTGGTCAAAAACTTGTAGATGAAGTTGAGCTTGTTCGTGGGTGGGTCTCGTTGACATGATCGTTTGTCTCCTTATGTTTTGGGTCTCATTAGAGCTTGAATCAGGCCGATCCACTTCTACTGGTAGATCGAACGCGAGGCCGTCATTTCGACCTCTCTCCGTATTTAATCTTGTTCATACGCCTGTTGCAACACAGCGATGTCAATCTTGTTCATTTTAAGCATGGCCTGCATGACCCTCTGCGCTTTCGCAGCATGCTTGTCCTGCAACAGTTTGCCCAACACCGAGGGAATGGTGAGGACGGATCTCTGCGCCGAAGCCATCCGCTTGGGGCGCCTGTTGAGGTCATTGATCGGCCCCCAACCTCCGGCGGAAGTGACAGCTCTCGTCGCCCTCATGCTGCTGCACGACGCCCGTCGCGATGCCCGCATCAATGAGGATGGGGATTTAGTCATTCTCGAAGAGCAGGATCGTAGCCGTTGGGATCACCGGCAGATCGCCGAAGCACTACCGCTCGTCAATGAGGCTTTTCGCGGCGGGCCCGGTCCGTTCTCGTTACAAGCGGCGATTGTGGCTGTGCATTGTCAGGCGGCACGTGCTCAGGATACGGACTGGCCTCAGATCGTGCGCCTCTACGATCTTCTCGAGCGTGCGCAACCTTCGCCAATCGTGTCCCTGAACCGCGCCCTCGCGGTGGCGATGGTGGAAGGCCCTCAAGCCGGGCTTGTGCTGGTGGACGCCATTGCCTCGACCAGCGATCTCGACAACTATCACCTGCTGCACGCCGTCCGCGCCGATCTGTTGCGCCGCATTGGATCCTCAGCGGAAGCGGCCAAGAGCTACCAGCGCGCTCTTGCCCTTGTCACTAACGATAGCGAACGGCGGTTCCTGGAGCGGCGGTTGCGCGAAGTCCAGCCGCCGGCCGCTTGAGTCCCTAATCTCACCACCCGATCACGAACAGATGGCCATTGTTCTGGGTGTACTCCTTCCCATCTGCGCCGATGGAAAGCGGAGTATAGGCGGCTTCAATGGCCTTCTGAAGGAAGATCTTTTGCCGCGGCGTCTTGAAGATGCCGTGGTGCCCTTGCGGAATGGAGTAGACATTCCCGTCCTCGCTGTTGGCGTAAACCACCCCCAAGCCGTCCACCACAGGCTCATTTACGCACCACTCATATCCGTACGGGTGATCCGAATCGATGGTTGTGTTCTCGAACGACCATTCGACGTTCAGGTTGGCGTCAAGTTGTGAGATCAGGTACAGCGGCGGCGGCCCGGTGCACACCGGACTATCGAACTCGCAGTAGGCAGCGCCACCATAGTGATTGTCTTTGATAACGATCGAATAGGTGCCGTCATGACGGTACACAGCCGCGGTGGAGTCCCATCCGAAAGTGAATGCATTGATGTAATTGCCCCGCGCGTCGAAGTGCATGAGATGTCCCTGTCCGTGGTTGTAATTATCCAGGGTACCGAACAGCACGGAGCCGTCAGGAAGCACGGTCGGTGAAGCCGAGGCTGTGTCCGAGATGGTAGCCGAGCCGTTCTCGCCGGTGGTGGGATCGACGCCCACCGTGGTCCCGTAGCGGCATGAGTTCGGCAAATCGGTGACGTTCGGGGGAGCGATCGGTAACAGTACGCCGCACCCGTCGGTCAACCGATGCTGCATGGAAGCCGCCCACTTGGGCGTCAGGTCCGGATTCGCCGCCACCAGATAGGTAACCATCTGGTTAAAATGCGCCACGCTCACCGTGTAGACAGTCCCATCGGGCCCGATCGCCGGGGCAACATTGATAGGCGGACGCTGAGAACCGCAGTAGTACGTGGGAGGGAAGGGAATATTGGCCGGTGGCCACGGTAGCGATGCAGCACCATAATAGCCCTGGCTGAGAAACGTTCCGGGACAGTCGTCGGAGTTTCCCGGCGGAGCGTTTGGGATCAAAACAGCGAAAGTAACCGAGGCCGACGTGTCATCAGGCGCAACCTTTGCCAGCCACGCCCCTGCCACATCATTCTGTTGCCAGGGATTGCCGTTGGTGTTTAGCTCGATGACGTTGTAAAAGATATTGCCATTCTCATCGGCGGTCAGCGGGCCGGAAATGTAGGTGTTCGTGGGGTTGATGTTCATGCCTGCGAATGGATTGATGTGCGATTCCATCTGGCCGGTTTGCTTGTCGACCTTCCAAACCGTCCCCCCGGCGCCCGGAACATACAGATGTTGGCCCACCAGGGCGGGATGGAATACCGGCTCCCAGCCATACAGACCGACGTACCCGGTGAACTCCGGGGTAAGGGCGGTAGCATTCGGCACCGGCGTCCAATCCGTCCAATAGCTCCAGGCGGGCGCTGCCTGTCCCTGTTTCCAATCGTAGCGCACCACGTTCCAACTGAGCTGGTTCCACGCGTTGGGCCCACAGTTTCCACCGAATATCCATTCGTACAACGGAGAACACAGAGGGTAGGTGCCGGTCTTCTGCACCATGTAGAAACTGTTATCGTCATCGACCAGTGTGGACTGATAGTGCGCAGTCAACGCACCCTCTCCATAGATCGGAAAGTTCTCGAGTTTCTCTTGCGGGACGAACGGGTCATACACGATGTCCGCCAGCTTGTGATTGAGCGGCTGGCCGAAACTGCTGACCATCCCTTCGTGCTGCGGGTTGCGTCCCCATTGCGACCAGAACACGCGGTTGCCACCAAAACCGGTGAGCAGCAGAATTCCAAAACACAGCAAAACCAGAATCGTAGCAAGATGCAGGCGGGACATGGCTTTCCTCCAGTGCCTACATCGCGGGAGCGGCGAAGCAGGGAAGAAATTCTACCTCTGTTTCTGGATGGCGACAACCGGGAAAATGGGAGCCGGTTCAGGCATTTGCCGCCTGGCTGCCGGGCGCCCCATCTTTCCTCGTTCTGGAAAGGTGGGATTCCACCGCTTGCTGCTGGAGATTTTCCCTGAGGGGGACCTACTCTTCCGCCCACTCCAAGAACTTCCGGAACGCCGCCCCGCGATGGCTAAACTTGGCTTTCTCTTCCGCGCTCAACTCGGCGAAGGTCTTGCCAATCTGCGGATAAAAGAAAAGAGGATCGTAGCCGAAGCCATTCGATCCTCGCGGCGCATCCAGAATCATGCCTTCAGCCTGGCCGCGAAATACTTCCAAAGTTTGTCCATCCTGTGCCGCCGCGATCACGCACACAAACCGCGCCGTTCGCTTTTCTGCGGGAACTTTCTTTAGCTCTCGCAGCAATCGCGCATTGTTAGCCGCGTCGTCGCTGTTCGTGCCCGCCAGATGAGGCGCCTCCGCAGCATAGCGGGCCGAATGCACTCCGGGAGCGCCGCCCAGCGCTTCTACCTCGAGCCCGGAGTCATCCGCCAACACAATCTCTCCAGCGGCGTAGCGGCTGTAGACCTCGGCCTTTTTGCGTGCATTAGCCTCGAACGTCAGCCCATCTTCAACCACCAGGGGCAGGGAATCAAAGCCGCGAATCGGCGCAACCTGCACCCCCAGCGACGCCGCTGCCCCAGCAAAGTCTCTTAGTTTGCCCGCATTGGAAGTCGCAATCAGGACCCGCTTCACGCCCATTGTTCCTTCGTTTCCCTGTGGACAAATTCTTCGGGATTTTACAGGAAATTAACCTCCCTGAAACCTGACTGTCGCGCCGGCTCGCTAGACTTTGAGCATTCGAGGTGGAATAAACCCGGCGCTATAGGGGTCTGCACGAGAGACGGCGTGCAGGCCCCTTGACGCTTGTGGCCTAACAAACGCGCTCCCGACGTTCGCCAGCCGAGCCATCTCAAGATGTAAGGAAAGATCGCGTTCTCAGACGGGAGCCACTTCTTCTGAATTCCGTTGCTGGCGGAGCGCCTGCAAGAATTCTTCCTGACCAAGCGATTCGTGCCCGCGCAGCAACTCGAGCAAGGGATCGTCCAACTCCTCAGACGCTTCCGTCTGCTGGTGGTCGCTGGTTGCCAGCACCCGCGGCGTAATCAGCAGCTCGGGAACGGCTCCCGGACGGCTGCTAAGAAATCCTATGAAGGTGGTGACCTGCGCGCGCTCGTCGGCAGTCCGCGCCGCGAACTCAATGCCCATCCCAAACCCGGGATGCATCACCCGCACCGTGCCTTCGGCCTGCACCTCCATGCCCTCCGCGCGCAGCGATAGGGTGATGCCAGAGCGCTCCGGGAACGGCGACTCGGTTTCCACATAGCACCCGCCCACACTGAGATCGGTCAGCTTGCACTGCGTGACCGGCTCCGGGTCCGGCGGCGGAGGTTCGGGTGCATTCGCCGCAACCCAGGTTTGCAGGACCGTCCGCACACTGCCGGGAAGATCGATAAAATGTACGCCCGCTTGTCCGTTGGGATTTGCCCACGCAATTTCGCCGCGAGCGTCAATCGCGTTGCCATCGGGAAGGCTGAACTTCACCTGAATAGTCGCCGCAGGACGTACCGGTTGCGCCGCCAGCAGATCCAGTCCGTCCTCGCTCAAATCCAGCAGGATGCCTTCGCTCTCGGGGTCATCCTCCACCTTAAGCTGCACCGGAACCTGCACCGGAACTCGGAAGGAAGACCGGCGTTCGCGCTTCAATAGAACGATCGCGGCCCGCAGACCCGCTTCCGCCTGCTCAGTGGAGAAAGGTTTATAGAGTACGAAATTGGCGCCTTTGCCGAACACATTGCGGAGTTTCGACTTGTCGCTGAGCAAGGCTACGGTGACCACGTGACTGCGGGGGGCTGATTGCAAGACCTTCTGGAGCACCAGTTCCGCGCTGTGGGGATCATCAAAGTCAACAATGACGACGTCGAAGTCTTGTTCGGTGAGCTGGCAGATTCCATCCGAATATCCGTAGCATGCGGCTTCCACGCCGAACCCGGACAGTACCCCGGTCAGGACGGTGGTTGATTCATCGTCTTTGGAAACCAGCAATGCTTGAAACGTCATAGGCCGCTCGTAATGGCGCCAATGGACTGCCTGTTGCTAGGGCCAGCGCGGCGAACTGCTGCGAGGCTTGCCGGCGGCGCTTCCTGCTCCGGCTGCGGCCGCTTTCGCTTGGGGTTGCTCATCCACTTCGGAGAGAACCGCGCTGTCATCTTCTTCATTCTCGGCGAGCAAAGGGGCCACCTCGCGCAGCTTCTCCGCCGCTTGCTGCAACATCTCAATCTGCTTGCCCAACTGGGCGTACTTGGCCTGCTTCCGCCGCAGTACTTCATGAATGTCCTTCATACGACCCCCTCTGGCAAATTTACGGTCGTCACGGGCCATGGTCAATTGCAATTGCCCTTTGGGAGATTACCGTCGTAACTCAAGTGCCCGTCAGGCTGGAAGGGCCGCCTTCCAGTGACACGAGCCAAGGTTTTCAGGAGTCTTCGCCGGCCTGGGTCAAGAACCGGCAAACCTTGGATGGGTTGAGAGGCAGGCTCGCCTAGCGTGAGCGCAGCCGGTAACGGACCAGCGCGGCGACCGCCACCAATCCCGTTCCCAGCAGTCCCAGCGTGCTTGGCTCCGGTACTACCGGAGTCAGAGTGGTGTTCCCGCTTGCGATGAGGATCGACCGCCAGTCCACCACCTGATTGTTCTTTCCGATCGTGACCGTCAACTGCACCGTCAGCCCCACCACCGCGATATTCTGATTACCCTCCACCAAAGTCCCACTGATGGGTCCGGTCAAGGTGTATTCCCGCGAGCCGTTGCTGAATAGCTGTAGCCGCCAGACCACATCGCCACTAAAGCTACCGGTAAAAATCACTCCATCCGGAAGCCCGTTGGTCCCATTGGTTGCGATCTGAAAACTGCCCCCGCCTGCGAAGACTGCTCCTGTCCCGAGGTTTCCGCTGATCAGGGGGCCGGTAACGAAGGTCAGAGTTCCAAGATCATTTCCGGTGACGGTGCCCAGCCCGTCGTAGTTGACCACGCTGACTAGAGTGGACCCCACCAGAGACATGCCGCCGCTCCATCCGGTGAGCGTCCCACCCGAGTTGCCGAAATCGACTTGGCTACTGCTGTCGGCGAATGCCGAGCCCGGCAGTATTAACCCCAACAACGTTATCCAGAGAATTCGCTTCATCCCGCTCAAGACTGCTCGCATCAGCCATGCAAGCCAATTTCACCCGCGCAAGACAGCTTCCAAACTCCTGCCCTGATAACCACATTACAAGGCCGAGTTCGGGCCGTCTATCGCAAACTCGTCACCACCGAGGTTTGCTGCAATGCACTGCACACCTCCTGCAAGATCTTGCGCGAAAGGGTTGCGGACAGGCGAAATTGCAGGTTTTCTCGGGTCGTTTGCCTGTGGAAGGGTGAACTAGTCGGCATTTCTTCTGGTCGGACCGCGGATTCCAGGCCCGGCCACCTGTGAGTCTGGGAGTTTGCCGGACTTCCCTGAGTTTCATGGCATAGGTAGTTGGTGCCACTCGGTGGCACGAAGGTGGGATTTACACTACGGCGGGAAAATCATACCTTGTCTCTGAGCAGTTCTGGGGGAGGGCTGTTCGGGCGTCCCGTAACTCGAAAGAGTTTGGGGCGCTTCTTATTTGTGGCGCTTTTTTCCTCACGTCGCAGTTTCCCCCCCCCACCTGCCTTTACATCTTCAGCGCAGTCGTGTTTTAGTTCTTGCGATACCCTAAACTCCACGGAGCTCCCGTTTGAAGCGTAAGGAACTGTTGATTCTTCTGCTCCTCACTTTTGGAGCGTTTCTGATTCACGGCTACCATCCTTGGGCTGAGGACTCTGAGGTTTACGTGGCGGGAGTTGAGAAGACCCTCCATCCCGAACTTTTCCCCTTCAACGCTCAGTTCTTCGCATCCCACGCCGGTTCAACCCTTTTCCCGACCCTCATAGCCGCTTCGGTCAGGCTGAGTCATCTGCCACTGAGCGTTGTGCTGTTCGTCTGGCATCTCGCTACCATCTATCTGTTTTTGCTTGCCTGCTGGCAACTTGTGAGCAGGTGTTTTCCCGGCACCAATACTCGTTGGGCCGCGGTCGCTCTGATCGCCGCACTCTTGACCTTGCCGGTCGCGGGGACGGCTTTATACATTTTCGATCAATACCTCAACCCGCGGAACCTGTCAGCATTCTCAGCCATATTTGCGATTGTAAAAATGATCGACAGGAGGTACTTCCAGGCAGGCTTATTTCTGGCATTCACCGTGGCCGTTCATCCCCTGATGGCAGTCTTCGCTTTCTCCTACTGCGTCCTGCTGCTTGCGCTTGGCCATCTGGATATAGGTTTCGCCACTCTCGCCTGTCTGCTGCCCTTCGGCCTTTCACTCGATCCCCCATCTGCGGCCTACCATCAGGCGGCCCTGACACATTCTTTTCATTACGTCACTCGCTGGAATTGGTACGAATGGCTGGGAATCCTGGCGCCCATCGTCATCCTATGGTGGTTCAGTCGGCTGGCGCGCGCAAAACACCTGCAGAACTTGGATCTGCTGTGCCGCGCTTTGATCATCTACGAACTGATCTACCTGCCCCCGGCGGTGCTGCTCTCCACGGTTGCACGCTTTGAAGCCCTGGCGCGATTGCAGCCCCTGCGATGTTTATTCTTGCTCTACATTCTGATGTTCCTGTTCATCGGCGGATTTCTCGGCGAGTATGTCCTGAAGAGCCGAGCGCCGCTTTGGCTGGCGCTCTTTGTTCCGCTCTGTGCCGGCATGTTCCTGGCTCAGCGCGCGCTTTTCCCCTTCAGCCGGCATATCGAGTGGCCTGGGTCCGCGCCCACCAACCCATGGGCGCAAGCCTTTCTCTGGGCTCGCGATAACACTCCCACGAATGCAATCTTTGCCCTCGATCCTGAACACGAACACTCTCCCCAGGAGGATGAACAGGGTTTTCGTGCAATCGCCCAGCGCAGCCGGCTCGCGGATGCCGCCAGCGATGCTGGTGCGGTCACCATGTTTCCTGCCATGGCGGATGAATGGTTCCGGCAAGTGCAGGCGCAAACGGGCTGGAAGGATTTTCAGGCGCAGGACTTTCAACGTCTGCGGACGGACTTTGGAGTGACATGGGTGGTGTTGCAGGCGCCCGGCGTACCCGGCTTGGACTGTCCCTATCGCAATTCGGTCGTCCTGGTTTGCCGGGTGTGAATCCGCAGAGGCGGGACTGCTAGGGCTGCGACGGCAGCGTCCCTTCCTCCGCGCCTGGGACCTCCATTCGTCCCCACTGGCGCCGGGGATCGCCTTCGGCCACCACCGCCCGCAATCTCAGCATCCGCAGGATGCAATAGCAAGCCAGGGCAGCGGTGATGTGCTTCAACGTGTGCCCGCTCACGATTCTTCCCAGCGAATAGATCGGCCCATCCAGCAGCTCGAATAGCTTGGCCAAAACGTAAAACAGAAACGCCAGCATCAGATCCTGGGTGCGGCTATACCGCGCCGGAAACAGGCCGATGATCACAGCGATTACCACCACCGGACAAAACTGCACAAACAGGTAAAAACGAAGGTCTCCCTGGGCCTGAAGTTCACCCACGTACCAATAGGCCACGCTCGCTGCACCCAATGCCATCAGAGGCAGTAGCAATCGCGCCCCCGCCCTGGTCGAAATACGCTCTACGATCGTGGCATCCACAATCGCGACGAAGGAAAACGTCATCGGCAGAAGGTCCCAGACCAGGCGCGCATTTCCCGGCGCCAAGTGGTAGTAGCCCGATCCCAGTCCGGTCAGCGCGGCCCCCGCAAAGAAGACCAGATAAGGGATGCGCTCCCAGCTCTCGGAGAAGGCCACCTGGTTAACACTGCGAAGCAGAAAAACCACTCCCCACATTCCCACCAGCACAAAGGGAATGTTGGAAAGCACGTCAAAGCCGTGCGGAATTCCAAGAATCGTGCGTTGATCGGCAAACTCGTGGTAGTTCATCCCCAGCGGGACCCGGGGCGCAAAACCCACGGCGCCCGAGATCACTACCAGGACCGCAGCCAGAATCCACAGGCGGGTGCGCCGGTCCCAGATCCACCATCGCCGCAAGAGGCCACGCATTTTCCATCCCTCCATTGACCGGCGGCGTGGGCCGGTATTTCAATCCCGTGGCGGGGGGGAAGTATAGCATCCTCCCTTATGCTGCCTCAGCAGCCCACCAAACCGGCCATTGGCTATCCGGTAATGGTTCTCGGGGCAACTAATCGCGCCAAAATGTGTTTTACTTGGTAGAATATCCGGCATACAAAAGCCAAGCGGGTCTGAACTGTCATCTTAATCGGGAAGGTTCCCGGGGTGGCATTTTAGTCTTGCGGCTGTCTCAATTCCAACGGTAGCTGATAAACTTGAACAGATTGCCAAATTTTCAGGGGACGAATGGAAAACCTTGGGGCTTCGCTCGATCGACCCGGCAATCCCAAAAGGATCCGTACTAATGTCCTGTGCTCAAACAGTAGAGGAAATTGCCCCCTTGTTCGACTACTGTAGATGGAATTCACAACTAGCTGATCTGTCCAAGCAGTACGCAGAAAACAGTCCCTTGCCGCATGTTTTTCTGGGGGACCTTCTCGACGCCGACGTCGCCGGCGCGATTGCGCAGGAGTTTCCCTGCGCCCATACCGAAGCCTGGATCCAGTACAAACACCACAACGAGAATAAACTCGGCATGGCCAAGCGGGAGCTTTTTCCTCCCCGCCTGGGCAGAGTGGCTGATGAATTGAACTCTCCCCGCTTTGTCGCCTGGCTGTCCCAGTTAACCAGCATTCCTGGCCTGGTCGCCGACCCCAGCATGGAAGGCGGAGGCTTACATCAGTCGGGCCGCGGAGGCTTCCTCAATCTGCACACCGATTTTTCTCACCACCACTACCACCAGAATTGGCGCCGGCGAGTAAACATCATTCTTTACTTGAATGACGGCTGGCAGCCCCAGTGGGGCGGCGCCATTGAGCTGTGGGATTCGGGCATGAAGCAGTGCTTCTCCAAGTACCCGCCCCGGCTCAATCACGCCATCATCTTCAACACCGACGACCGCTGTTTCCATGGTTTTCCCGAGCCGTTGACTTGCCCCGAGGGCCAGTCGCGCAAAAGCCTGGCGTTCTACTACTACACCGTGGAGCAGGATTCAAGAACCACGCCACGCTCCACCAACTACCGTGCCCGGCCCACCGACAGCATGGCCGAATCGGCCATGATCTGGCTCGATAAGCAGGCCGTCGATCTCTATTCCCGCGCCAAGGCCCGCTTCGGCTTTTCCGACGAATGGGCCAGCAAGATTCTCGGCGTCATCTCACGAAAAAAGTAGTCGGACACCCTGTCCGTCAATTCATCCCCGGTCACAACTCTGGTGATGCAGGCGAGCGTCCTCGTTCGTGCGCCTTCAGGCTCGGCTTTAGGGTGGAGCAGTGCTTCGGTGAACGGGAAAAGGGCATCAAACCCGCCATTTCTCCGTCGACATACAGGGCTTGTGGGATATGTCGCCCTCGGATCACGATTTAACACTTTCTTAACTTGACACGGCGACAAAGTAGTGACATAAGTTGCCATTGTTGATTGTAGGAGCGCCGATTTGTGGCGCTCACGAAGGCGGGGCCACCCGCTGGCAACATTGCATTTTTGGCTGTTTATTGTGGATCAGGCAGCTCCACACTTTTTGATCGGCGGTACGGCTGCCCTACCCGGGACAATTCAGAGGAGTAGCAGGTTTATGAAGACGCGTGTCGCGATTGGTGTAGGTGTGGTCTTGGTTGTTTTGGCGATGGCGGAGTTGTTCGTAAGCCATGCCCAGCAAGCCGCCGGCGAGCTCGTGCAGCCGGCCGGAAACGGTGCGCCGCCGCTGGCGAACCCGCTGAAGGTTGCGCTGTTGAAGTGGTACAACGCCAACACTGTGCCAACGGAGTTCCCTAGCGGACCTAATCCGGTGGGTTTGGCCTTCGACGGGGCCAATATTTGGGTGGCAAACTATGGAAGCGATACGGTTACCAAGATTCGCGCCAACGATGGTGCTCTCCTAGGGAGCTTCCACTCAGGCAATGCCGCAGCCGGCACCACCTTCGACGGCGCCAACATCTGGGTGACCAATAGCTCGGATAACACGGTGAGCAAGCTGCGGGCCAGCGATGGCAAGCTGCTGGGAGCGTTTTCGCTGCCAGGCGTGGTGCCGTGGTGGATGACGTTTGATGGGGCCAATATTTGGGTACCTAGCTCAAACGCCAGCGGCAACGGGTGGGTGACGAAGCTGCGGGCCAGTGATGGCAAGAATCTGGGCAACTTTACCGTAGGTAACTCACCCGCCGCGCTCGCTTTTGACGGTGAGAACGTCTGGGTGACGAACTCGGGCAGCAACACCGTGACAAAACTTCGCGCCAGCGATGGCGCGGTGTTGGGTACATTCGCCGCAGGTCAGCCTTTCGGGATCGCCTTTGATGGAGCCAATATGTGGATTGCAAACCGAGGGACTGGAACAGTTTCCAAGTTGCGGGCCAGTGACGGCACGGTTCTGGGCACATTCACGGTCGGGCTGGAGCCGTACGGAGTGGCGTTCGACGGAGTGGACATTTGGGTGTCGGGTACCATTGCGATCTTCGAGTTGCGCGCCAGCGACGGCCTCGTGGCGGGCGCTTGGCCTCTCACGAACACCACAGGTCTGGCCTTCGACGGGGCGGACATTTGGGTGGCGGGCTACAGCATTAACAAGGTCGGCAAATTGTAGAGCAATTTGTGATAACGGAACGCGTTTTGTCGAGGTTCGCAAAAAGGGGGAATATATGGAAAGATCCGGTCTAGGTGTGCAGATGCGCTTCTGGGTTATTCTCTCGATCCTATTTCTTTTCGTCGCAACTGTTCCGATTGGAGCCGTAACCCAAACCCTGTGCAATACGGGCGTGTGCGTGCTGACCTGGCAGCAGGATACGGGTACCGATATTACCAGTGGCTACTCCTACCGCACAGGGCAAAACTTGAGCGAGTCCACTATCACATACAGTTCGATCACGACGGATAATTTCGGGCAGCTTTGCTCGGTCGCGTTGGACGGACAGGTTTATGCGCAGCCGCTCGTCGTGACCCACGTCAACTGGAAGTCGCTAGGCACCTATTACAACATCGTCTACGTCGTCACACAGAACGACACGGTATACGCAATTGATGGAACCAACTGCAACATACTGAACCCCGGCGGGTCAAGCCTGCTGGTGAATAACTTCTCCGGCCAACCGACCATGTCTGCGGTGGATTGCACAAAGATTGGGGGCGGACTGTGCAGCCCGATTTACCCTAAGGTGGGCGTTCTGGGAACGCCAGTGATCAGCATCAGCAGTGACAAGACCGCTGGAACCATCTACGTTGTGGCGGAGATGCAGTCCGGCAGTCCGTCGAATTTGACGTCTACCATTTTCTGCACGCGCTCGACATCACAACCCTGAATGAGGGGGTCGGAAACGAAAATGCCGGTGCACCGATCCAGATTTGTTCTGATGTCAACCTGTGCGGGTCCGCAATGTCGGCAAGCAACTTTTCGCACGACCACATCCAGCGGCCCGGATTGCTCTATGCGCCGTCGAGCTTGAACGGGTTAGGACACGACGAGGTCTATGTCGCCTTCTCGATGATGGACGGAACCACACCGCCAGCTTTTCCCAACGGCGTCATGGTTGGTTACAACGCCTCCAGCTTGAGCGACACCGCAAGGCTTTACTTCCAAACTTCCACGGGTAATGGAAGCTTCACCTCGAACGGGGGTGGCATTTGGATGAGCGGTACGGCTCCAGCGTTCGGCCCGGACGCAAGCAGGAATTGGATATTCGTCACTACGGCCAACGGCACTTGGGACGCCAGTTCAAACTGCGGCGATAGTCTGCTCAAACTGGACCCGGAGTATCTGACGGTGCCTGCTACCAACGGTTATTTCACTCCCGCCGATCAGTGGTACCGGTCATCGTGGAGCGGCGGTTCTCCATCGTGCGGTTCCAATCCGCCCTATTATCCAGCAGGGGGAGATTCGGACGTTGGAGTAGGCGGGGTTACGCTGGTACCGGATAGCGAACTTGCGAATTGGTCGTACTTAGCCGTGAGCGGTGAGAAGGAAGGCGGAATATGGTTCTACAACCGGAGCACGCCCATGCCGAGCAGGACTGCCGCCTGTGACCCTCCCCACAACGTATGCAACTGCCCTGAGAGCTCCTATCCAGACCACAACGTGCAAACCTACTAGGGAAGCGGCGGCCAGTTCTCCGGGAATGTGATGCGGGGCGGCATAGCCTATTGGGAGAAAGAACCCGGCCCTCCCGGCCAGAGCTACATCTACGCGTCGCCGTATGGCAGTGCATTGACCCAGTATCCGTTGTGCGGTGGCACCACAGCCACCGGCCCGATCGACACGACGCATTGCAGTCCGGTTCCGGCTTCGACGTCAGTTACGTTTGCGACTGGCGCTACACCCACGGTGTCCGCTGAAAGTCAGAGGGCGGCAGGCGGTATCGTCTGGGCGATCTGGGCAACCGGGGACGTGCAGTACCCGCTTCCGACCTCCCCAGGCATCCTGTACGCGTTTGATGCCTCAACCATGAGCCAGTTGTACGCCAGCGCCACCTGTACGGCAGATGTCATTGCACCGGCCACGAAATTTTCCGTGCCCACGGTTGCGAATGGCTACGTCTACGTTGGAACGGAGGGCAAGTCAACTGATTCGGGCTACCCAAACGCAGGGCATTTTTACATCTTTGGCCCCGGAAGAACAGGGTGCTGAAATTTCAGGGCAAGTCAGGAGGACATAATGGACTGGACCACACCGCAATTTGAAGAGATCAGCCTGAACTGCGAAATCAACTCGTACGCCAGCGCGCAGATGTAGCACAAACTCCGCGGTCTACTTGTTTGTTGCAAGTGGGAGAAGCGACCGCCTAATCCGCGTGGCTGGCAGCCGGAGAAGGCGGCGCCACGGCAGCCTTTCGGCTCGACCTCAGCCTCAACTTGTCCATGTACAGATACACCACGGGAGTGGTAAACAAAGTCAGGGCCTGGCTGACAATCAATCCGCCCACAATCGTAATACCCAGCGGCCGCCTCAACTCCGAGCCAATACCCGTCCCCAGCGCCAACGGCAGCCCACCCAGCAGCGCGGCCATCGTCGTCATCATGATAGGACGGAAACGCAGCAGGCAGGCTTCATGAATCGCGTCCAGCGGCGATTTGCCTTCGTTCCGCTCCGCCAACAGCGCAAAGTCAATCATCATGATGGCATTCTTCTTCACAATGCCAATCAGCAGAATGATGCCAATCAATCCGATGACATCCAGTTGGTTGTGCGTCAGCTTCAGCGCCAGCAGCGCCCCCACACCCGCCGAAGGAATCGTGGAAAGAATGGTGATGGGATGAATATAGCTTTCGTACAGAATGCCCAGAACAATGTAAACCGTCAGCAGCGCGGTCAGAATCAGGATAGGTTCACTCGCCAGCGAATCCTTGAACGCCGCCGCTGTTCCCTGAAAACTGCCCTGGATGGTTGCTGGAAAACTGATCGACTTCTTCGCGTTCTCAATCGCGGTGGTCGCCTGACCCAACGAAACGCCCGGGCCAAGATTGAACGAGATGGTCACCGCCGGCCATTGCCCCTGGTGATTGACGCCTAGGGAAGTATTTGCCGGGCCGTAGTGCGTGAAAGCGGATAGTGGAACCGTGGCGCCGGTCGAGGAATGCACGTAGGTGTTTTCGAGCGTGTCCGGACTTTGCTGAAACTGCGGCGCAACTTCCATCACTACGTGGTACTGGTTCAGGGGTTCGTACATGGTCGAGACCTGCCGCTGGCCGAACCCGTCATAAAGGATCGCGTCAATGTCCGCCGCCGACACTCCCAGACGCGATGCCGTGTCCCGGTCAATGATCAAGTTCGCTGCCAATCCCTTGTCCTGCTGGTCGGTGTTGACCTGCATGAGGATCGGTATGGCGCGCATTTTCTGGAGCAGTTGCGGCGCCCACACATTCAACTCGTTCAAATCCTCGCCTTGCAAAGTGTATTGATATTGCGCCTGGCTCAGACGGCCGCCGATGGACAAGTCCTGCTGCGCCTGCATGTAAAGCGTGGCTCCCGGTACCTCCGCGAACTTCTGGCTCAGCTCGTTGATCACCTGGTCGGCATTCAGCTTACGCTTCGCCTTCAGGGTGATATACATGCGCCCCTGATTCATTGCCGTAGTCCCGCCACAGAATCCGATCATGTGTTCCACGTTCGGATCCGCCATCGCAATCTGCACATAGCGCCGCATCTTCCGGCTCATGGCATCGAAGGAGATGTCCTGCGCCGCCTGAATCGATCCCGAGATTCGCCCCGTATCCTGCTGGGGGAAAAACCCTTTGGGAACATCCTGATACAGGTAAATGCTCAAGCAAGCGGTTGCAATTGTGATCATTAACACCGTGAATTGGTGGCGCAACACCCAGCCCAGAGAGACCCCGTACATTCTCAGGATTCCATCAAATACTTTTTGGCTGGCCTGGTAAGCGCGCCCGTGTTTGTCATCGTGCATGGACTTGAGCAACTGCGCGCACATTGCCGGCGTCGTGCTGAGTGAAACCAGCAGTGACACTGCGATCGCCGCGCTCAACGTCACCGCAAATTCGCGGAACAGCCGACCGACAATCCCTCCCATCAGCAGAATCGGAATGAACACCGCCACCAGCGAAGTGCTCATCGATAGCACCGTGAAACCGATTTCGCGCGCGCCGCGGAATGCCGCCTGCATCGGTTTCATCCCCTGCTCCAGATAGCGGGTAATGTTTTCCAACACCACAATGGCGTCGTCCACCACAAAGCCGGTGGAAATTGCCAGTGCCATCAGGGACAAATTGTTCAGGCTATAGTGGAGCAGATACATCACCCCAAACGTGCCGATCAGCGAAAGTGGCACCGCGATGCTGGGAATGATCGTCGCCCGCACCGTGCGCAGAAAAACGAATACCACTCCGATCACCAGCACTACTGAGATCACAAGCGTGATCTCAATGTCTCGCAACGAAGCGCGTACCGTGGTCGTTCGGTCGGAGACGATGGTCAACTTGATGGCAGGGGAAATTGCCGCCTCCAGTTGCGGCAACAGGCCGAGCACGTTGTCCACCGTCTGAATAATGTTGGCGCCGGGCTGGCGAAAAATGATGAGCAGAACTGCCGGCTTACCATCCGAAAGCCCATAAATGTGCGCATCTTCCACCGAGTCCCAAACCGTGGCTACGTCCCCCAGCCGTACCGCCGCTCCATTCTGCGGGTTATAAGCCACCACCAGCGGCCGGTACTGGTCGGCATGCAGCATCTGGTCGTTGTCGGAGATCGGCCAGGAATTCGCCGCATTACCGACCTCACCCTTCGGCCGATTCGCATTCGCATTCCCCAGCGCCACGCGCACCGCATCCAGGCCAATTCCGAACTTGTTGAGCAAGTTCGGATCCAGTTCGGCTCGAACGGCCGGATTGGCCCCGCCCGCCACATACACCTGTCCTACGCCCCCAACCTGCGCCAGTTTTTGCGAAAGGATCGAATTGGCCTGATCGTAGATGTCCGGCAGGGTCACGCTGTCAGAGGTCATGGAAGCAATCAGAATCGGCGCATCCGCAGGATTCACCTTTCGGTATGACGGATTGCCGGGAAGATACGAGGGCAACTGGCTGCGCGCGGCGTTGATCGCGGCTTGTACATCGCGCGCGGCGGCGTCAATGTTGCGGTTGAGATCGAACTGCAGCACAATGCCAGTCGCGCCCAACTGGCTGACCGAGGTCATCTGGTTGACGCCGGCGATGCGTCCGAATTGCCGCTCCAGCGGAGTCGCCACCGCCGATGCCATGGTTTCCGGACTCGCTCCCGGCAAGCTGGCCGACACCTGGATGACCGGGAATTCAACCTGGGGCAGTGGCGCGACTGGAAGAAAGCTGAACGCCAGCGCGCCCGACATTAACAATGCCAGCGTCAGCAGCGAGGTTCCGATGGGCCGCTTAATGAAGGGAGCAGAAACGTTCATGACCTAGTCTCCCGTCGCCGGCTCCTCAATAGGATTGCCGATCCCCAGGCGTTCGAACTTCCTCGCCAGCCGGTCAAACCACAAATAAACCACCGGCGTCGTGTAGAGGGTGAGCGCCTGGCTAACCAACAGGCCGCCCACAATCGTGATGCCCAGCGGATGCCGCAGCTCAGATCCCGTGCCACTGCCCAGCGCCAGTGGCAGCCCGCCCAGCAGCGCCGCCATCGTCGTCATCATGATCGGCCGGAAACGCAGTAGACAGGCCTGGAAGATGGCTTCCTCCGGCGGCTTGTGTTCCACACGCTCCGCTTCCAGCGCGAAGTCGATCATCATGATTGCGTTCTTCTTCACAATTCCAATCAGCAGGATGATTCCGATGATCGATACCACACCCAGATCGTTGCCCGTCAGCAGCAGGGCCAGAATGGCTCCCACCCCGGCCGAAGGCAAAGTGGAGAGAATGGTGATGGGATGAATGTAGCTCTCATACAAAACCCCCAGCACGATGTACACCGTCACAATCGCCGCCACAATCAGCCACGGTTCCGTGGATAGCGAGTTCTGAAACGCCGCTGCCGTGCCCTGGAACGCGGTGTGTACGCTCGCCGGCATCCCGATTTCCTGCTCCGCCTTGTCAATCGCTTTAGTGGCATCACCTAGCGATTTCCCCGGAGCCAGGTTGAACGACAGCGTCACCACCGGAAACTGCCCCTGATGATTGACCGCCAACGACGCGTTCGAGGTGTTGAGTTGGGTAAAAGTGGAAAGCGGTACCTGGGGTCCCGCGGCCGACTTCACATACAGATCTTTGAACGATCCTGGGTTCTGCTGAAATTGCGGGGCCACTTCCAGGATCACATGGTATTGATTCAACTGGGTGAAGATGGTTGAAACTTGGCGTTGTCCAAACGCGTCGTAGAGCGTGTTATCAATCTGTGCCGGAAGGATTCCCAGCCGCGATGCAGTATCGCGGTCGATGGTTAAATCTGCCTGTAGACCGCCGTTTTGCTGGTCGCTGGCCACGTCCTGCAATTCCGGTAGCGTGCGCAGCTTGGCCACCAATTTCGCCGACAGCGTGTTCAGTTCGCGCCCGTCGGCGTCCTCAATGGTGTACTGAAACTGCGTTCGGCTCACCCGGTCCTCCACCGTCAGGTCCTGCACCGGTTGCATGAACAGTTCAATGCCCTCGACTTGGGCCAGCTTCGGCTGCAGCCGGCGAATGATGTCCGTCGCCTTTGCCTTGCGCTCATCCCGCGGTTTCAGGTTGATCTGGACGCGCCCGCTATTGGGCGTGAGGTTCGTACCATCTACTCCAATGAACGATGACAGACTTTGAACATCCGGGTCCTGCAGGATCACCCGCGCCAGCGCTTGCTGATGATCGGCCAACGACTGAAACGACACGCTCTGCGGCGCATCGGAAATCCCTAGAATGACGCCCGTATCCTGCACCGGAAAGAATCCCTTCGGAACAATCACATACAGGAACAGCGTAAGAACCAGGGTTCCGAACGTGACCAGCAACGTTATAGGCTGATGCTTCAAAACGAACTTAAGCGTCCGCCCGTAGAACGCGATGACGTTGTTGTAGAACTTCTCGGTGGATTTGTAGAACCGGGTCTGATGGGCAGGATCTTTCGGCTTAAGCAACTTCGCGCACATCATCGGCGTCAGGCTGAGTGAGACGGCTGCCGAAACCAGAATTGTGACTGCCAGGGTCACCGCAAATTCACGGAACAGTCGCCCAACGATATCGCCCATAAACAGCAGCGGAATCAGCACCGCAATCAGCGAAACGGTCAGCGAAACGATGGTGAACCCAATCTGTCCTGCGCCCTTCAGCGCCGCGTCCAGCGGCGAATCCCCCTCTTCCAGATAGCGGTCGATGTTCTCGATCATGACGATGGCATCGTCCACCACGAATCCGGTGGAAATGGTCAAGGCCATCAGCGTCAGGTTATTGAGGCTATAGCCCAGCAGGTACATCACGCCGAAGGTGCCCACGATCGAAAGCGGCACCGTGACCGCGGGAATCGACGTTGCCCAGAGATTTCGCAGAAACAAAAAGATGACCATCACCACCAGACAGACGGTGAGCATCAACTCGAACTGCACATCTTTCACCGAAGCCCGGATGGTTTCCGTCCGGTCGGTGAGAATGGTCACCGTCACGGCTGCGGGCAGGCCTGCCTGCAACTGCGGCAGCAGTTTCTTGATACGGTCTACCACGCTGATGATGTTCGCGCCCGGCTGGCGCTGTATGTTCATGATGACCGCCGGGTCCAGGTTCATCCACGCCGCTTGCATCACGTTCTCAATCCCGTCCGTGATGGTCGCCACATCCGACAAGCGCACCGGAGACCCGTTTCTGTAGGCCACCACGATTGGAGCGTACTGCTCGCCCGACAACAACTGATCGTTCGCTCCTATGGTGAACGACTGTCGCGGCCCATTCAGCGTTCCCTTGGCCTGATCCACATTGGCCGCCGCCAATGCCGTCCGCACATCTTCCAGGCTCAGCCCATAGGAAGCCAACGCCGTGGGGTTCGCCTGGATTCGCACCGCGGGCTTCTGCCCGCCGCTGAGCGAGACCAGGCCGACTCCTGTGACCTGCGAAATCTTCTGCGCCATCGCCGTGTCCGCCAGGTCTTCGACCTTGGAAAGCGGCAAGCTTTTCGAGGTCAGCGCCAGCGTGAGAATCGGCGAATCGGCCGGATTTACTTTGCTGTAGATCGGAGGGTTAGGAAGATCCGAAGGCAGATACGTTGTGGCCGCATTGATGGCCGCCTGCACTTGTTGTTCTTCTACATCAATACTCTGATCCAGCCCAAACTGCAGCGTGATGACCGAGCTGCCGAATGAACTGGTCGAGGTCATCTGGCTCAGGCCGGGGACCTGGCCGAATTGCCGCTCCAGCGGTGCAGTCACCGAGGACGCCATCACATCCGGGTTCGCCCCCGGATAAAACGTCATGACCTGGATGGTCGGGTAGTCCACTTCCGGCAACGCGGAAACCGGAAGTTGCCGGTACGCGACCCATCCCACCAGCATGATGGCCACCATGAGCAATGCCGTGGCCACCGGCCGGAGAATGAAAATCCGTGACGGGTTCATGACGTCGGAGTTCCTGAACCTGGCTTCCCGGAGGGCGCGTTGCTGGGGGTTGGCAGTGGGTTGACCGGCGGTTTTGGCTGCCGCACTTCAATCTTGCTGCCGGCTTGCAGTTTGTCCTGGCCATCGGTCACTACTACTTCTGCGGGCGACAGTCCGCTCGCGATGTTCGCCAGATTATCTTGCGTGAACGCTACCGTGACCGGACGAATATCGGCCGTGTTGTCCGCTTTGGCGACGAACACATAGGTTCCCTGCGGCCCTCGCTGGATCGCAGCCGCCGGAATCACCGTGCTGTCCTTCCTGACTTCGAGCAATAAGCGGATGTTTACAAACTGGTTTGGCCAAAGCGCGTTGCCTTTGTTGTCAAACACTGCTTTCAGCCGCCCGGTTCCGGTCGTCTGGTCAATCTGGTTGTCGATGGTCTCCAGCTTGCCCGTGTCCAGCTTGGTCTGGTCGTCCCGGCTGTAGGCGTCCACCGGAAGCGTCCCTTGCCCCATGTGCTGGGACACCGCGGGCAGGTTGTCTTCGGGCAGAGTGAAGATTACTGCGATGGGCTGAAGTTGAGTGATCACCAACAGGGCATTGGTGTCGGTCGCGTGGACCATATTTCCAGGATCCACCAGCCTCAATCCAACTCGGCCACTGATCGGCGACGTGATGTGGCAATACACTAGATTCAGTTTGGCGTTATCAATCGTCGCCTGGTCATTGCGGACCGTGCCCTCCAACTGGTCCACCAGGGAGGCCTGAGTGTCCACTTGCTGCTGCGACATCGCACCCGAGACCTGCAAGAGATTCTTGAAACGCTCGTAATTCAGCTTGGCATCTCGCAGCAACGCCTGGTCCCGGAACAGCATGGCTTGCGACTGGTCCAGCACCACCTGGTAAGGCCGGGGGTCAATCACCGCCAGCAGGTCGCCCTTATTTACAAACTGCCCCTCTTTGAAATTTACCTGCTCCAGTTGGCCATCCACCCGGGATTTGATATTCACCGTATAAAACGCAGAAACTGATCCCAGCCCCGTAAGGTAATAAGGCATGTCGCGGCGCTCCACCGTGGACACCGATACCGGCACTGCCGGCGTCACGTTCGCGCGGGCCGAACTCGGCTTCGGGTCGCCGCTGCATCCCAACCATCCCGTGCACAGCAGGAGAATCAACCCCACAGCCGCCTTCATACCGGCGAAGACTGAACCGCTCCGGACCCGTTTATGCTCCGACAATTGCCCCATGCATGGGCCTCATTTAAGAAGATTGCTTCACGCTTGACCTATGAACTTGCATTGCCAAGTCTTAGACGCCGAAAAACTGTCTCCGGCTGCTTGATTTTACGCCGCGGGGCTGTTCCCTCACCGAACCCAGAACTCCCACAGAATCAATAATATTCCTCCTCGACCTTTTGCCCAAAACCTTTACAAACTTTTACCTTGGTGTCTCTGTCGGTTATAGTGGCTCGCGGTTCGCTCTCATGTCCCAGCCAAAACCCCCGATCACCATTCGCGATCTCAACGGCTTCAGCGACCTCAAACAGGTCGAAGCGGTGGAGAGGGAAGTGTGGGAGCTCTCTGACTTGGATACCACACCCCTCACACTCGCCGTTGCTACTCAGCAGGCCGGCAATATCTGGCTGGGAGCCTTTGACGGAGACCAATTGGTCGGCTTTGCCTTTGGATTTCTCGGCATCGAGGACGGCCGCTGCAACCTTCATTCCCACATGCTGGCGGTTCGCGCGCCCTACCGTAATTCCGATCTTGGCTACCGGCTCAAACTGGCACAGCGGGAGCGCGTTCTGGCCATGCGGATCAATGGCTCTCGCATTATCGAAGTGACTTGGACCTTCGATCCCTTGCAGAGCAAGAATGCGCACCTCAATTTCGCCAAGCTGGGAGTTATTTCCCAGAGTTATAAGATCGATTTCTACGGCCCCGAAACCTCGAGTACCCTGCATCGCAACGGTACCGACCGCCTGTGGGTGAAATGGCCGCTCACCAGCCGCCGCGTGCAAACCCGCCTACAGGGAAAAGACCCTCGTGCCGAAATGCTCGACGCCCTCCGCACTCTGCAACCGCTCATCCAGTTCAACGCTCACGGCGAGCCTGCGAGAACCGATCTATCCGCCGCCCTGCTTCGCCAGAGAATCGCGATCGAGATTCCCAGCGACATCGGATCGGTCGAGCAGAAGGATCCCGCTCTGGCCCGCAAATGGCGCGCCGAGACCCGCTGGGCCTTCACCGAAGCACTGCAATCCGGATTCTTCGTGGCCGAATTCTGTCGCACCGTCCGCGGCCAGCAAGGCCCGGGAGCCTATCTGCTGGAGAAGGGAACGCTGGAAGAATACATTCCGGAGCTTGCCTACACTCCGTCATCTTGAGCGAAATAGACGAGACGCCTTTCCCGCCCCTATCCGAACTTCCCCGCTTCCCATTAGAATCTCCCTGACAATCTCACACGGAGACCTCATGGCCGCGGACCCCAGCACCAACATCGATTCCGTCTTGCAAGAGCAGCGCAAGTTCGAGTGCCCCGAGCACTTTCGCCAGCACGCTCACATCAAGTCGTCGGAAGAATACGACCGACTGTATCGCGAGTCGGTCGACCAGCCGGAGAAATTCTGGGGTCGCATTGCCGGTGAATTGCACTGGTTCAAGAAATGGGACAAAGTCCTCGAATGGAACCATCCCTGGGCCAAATGGTTCGTCGGCGGCCAGCTCAATCTTTCCTACAACTGCCTCGATCGCCACGTAAAGTCACACCGCAAGAACAAAGCAGCTCTCATCTGGGAGAGTGAGCCTGGCGAAGTCCGCACCCTCACCTATCAGCAGCTACATCGCGAGGTTCAAAAGTTCGCCAACGTGCTCAAGTCGCTCGGCATCAAGAAAGGCGATCGCGTCGCCATCTATATGGGCATGACGCCGGAATTGCCTGTCGCCATGCTGGCTTGCGCCCGCATCGGCGCACCCCACACCATCGTTTTTGGCGGCTTCTCCGCGAACGCCCTGGTTGACCGCATCCATGATTCTCAAGCCGTCGCCGTCATCACCCAAGACGGCGCCTATCGCCGCGGCGCAGAAGTTAAACTTTTTCCCGCCGTGGAAGAAGCGCTCAAGTCGTGTCCATCGGTCAAGCACGTTGTCGTTTACAAGCGCACAGGATCTCAAATCCATTTGCAGCCCGGCCGCGACCACTGGTGGCATGAGCTGATGGCCTCCGTCTCCGGCGAGTGCCCGGCCGAGCCGCTTGACTCCGAGCATCCTTTGTATATTCTTTACACCTCCGGCACCACCGGAAAACCCAAGGGCCTCGTGCACACCACTGGCGGTTATTCCGTCGGAACCTATGCCACCTCCAAGTGGGTTTTCGACCTTAAAGAAGAAGACACCTACTGGTGTACGGCCGACATCGGTTGGGTCACCGGACACAGCTACATCGTCTACGGCATCCTCCAGAATGGCGCCACCAGCCTGATGTACGAAGGCGCGCCCAATCATCCCGAGCCCGACCGCTTCTGGAGCATCATCGACCGGCATCAGGTCAACATTCTTTACACTGCACCCACCGCCATCCGCACTTTCATCAAATGGGGAGAGCAGTGGCCGCGCAAGCACAAGCTCGACAGCCTGCGCCTGCTCGGTACCGTAGGCGAGCCCATCAATCCCGAGGCCTGGATGTGGTACCGCGAAGTCATCGGACACGAGAATTGCCCCATCGTCGACACCTGGTGGCAGACCGAAACCGGCAACATCATGATCAGCCCCGTCCCCGGCGCGGTCGCCACCAAGCCCGGTTCTGCCACGCGGCCACTTCCCGGCGTCGTGCCCGAAGTCGTCACCATGGATGGCAAGCCGGTGCCCGATGGTTCCGGCGGTTTCCTCGTCATCAAGCAGCCTTGGCCAGGCATGGCGCGCACCATTTACGGCGATCCCGACCGTTACGTGCAGCAATACTGGTCGCAGATTCCTCCTTACTACTTCACCGGCGACGGCGCCCGCAGAGACCAAGACGGTTATTTCTGGATCATGGGCCGCGTCGATGACGTCATCAACGTTTCCGGCCATCGCTTGAGCACCATGGAAGTGGAATCGGCGCTG
>JBKQLO010000078.1:0-12955 GCA_052147055.1 Terriglobales bacterium | reverse complement strand
TAATAAAGCTGAGACTGCAATTCGGCTGGATCTGAAAGGTCCCGATGTTGCTCGAATCGGTGTAGCTGGCGTACACATACTGGCCGTTTATTGCCAGGCCGATGCCGTTCGATGCGCCGGTATCGTTGGCTGAACCAAAGGTACTGCTGGTCACAGCCAAGGTGCTCACCGCAATTCCTACGATGTCCCCGGTCGCGGCCTCGGACGAGTACACGCACTGGTTACCGCTGCTGTCGAGGACGGCCAGACGATTCAATCCAAAATAGCCGCCCCCGATGCCATACCCGCCGGTGAACACCGTTTTTTGCAAACTGATCAGACCATGGGTTCCGATTGAGTAAAAGGACACACTGGTAGTGTTGATGGGTGGATTCGACTCCACCCCATCGTCATTGGTAACCAGGTAGTGAGGTGCGCCCTGTCCAACAGCGGCAACATTCAACAGAGAAACCCCAACCAGCATCACAGCCGCGCGCGCTAACCAGGATTTAGCCGAAGTCCTCATAAATTCTTTCCTCAATACGGACAAGAGTACTGTGCGCTGAAATCAAACTATAGACACGCCGGAATCAACGGCAACAGCCGCATCCAGCACGGAAGAAGTGAAGGTACCGCCGAAACCGGCAAAAGCGGAGGGAGTTTCCGGTTCAGCCAAGCTTGTGCAGCCAGCATCTTTCTACCGCCGCAAACGCAACCAATATACATCAACACCTCAACTACTACATGCGCCGTTTTGCTCTTGGCCGGACACGGCTGTTCTCCCCTGAGTAAAAAGACTCTAGCGACGGTCGGGAGAAGCGCAGATCGGGCATCTGGCGTCAGTAGACCGAGTTGTCCGCCTGGGTGCTGTCGATCTTTCCGTGCTCCACCGCAAGGAAGTAGGCCGTCCCTCCATCGCCGGTCCAGGAAACAAAGTCAACGTGTCCCCCGGTTGGGACTCTGTAGACACCGATCTTCAGGAACGTGAGTGCGACACCGGGCTGGCAAACTTGGGGCAACTGCGTCGGACGCAGAAAGTAAGCTCCCTTCCCGCTTCCCACTACCTTTCCCTTCCCGTCGGCTTCCACCAGCACCGCCGATTTCTCATCAATTGCCACCTCGCGCGGAGTTTGGGACCATCCGTCTTGCATGATGCGAGCCAGGAAACCTAATGTCCGTCCCATGCGATCCCGCTTGGCAAAGTGGGAATCCGTCAGCAGATTCTCCAGATGTGGAATCTTCAGGAAATCACGGATCAGGGTCACGCGCTCGAAATAGGGATTGGGTAAAACATCGGTCGAAGCCAGGTCTTTGTCATCCGGCTTGTCTCCCATCGCGCCGTAAACAAACTCTCCCAGTACAGCGAGGCCCGCGCTGGTGCCGCCGATCGGCTTGCCCGCAGCGATGTCCGCGTTAATCGCATCTCCGACCGGAGTGCCCTTCCAACCGCGAATGTAGTTCGCCTGATCGCCCCCGGCGATGAATACAACCTCGGCTTTCCTGATGATCCCCGCCACCGCCGGATCCTGCGCCGCCTCGCGGCTAGGGATAATGAGCGTGGCCACAGAGTTCGGCTTGCACAATCCGTTCACGTAAGAGTTGTAATCGTCGTCTCCGGTAGCGCGCAGAACCAGAAAGTCGCCGCCATTGCCTTTGTTGCAGAGCCAGCGAAAAGCTTCATCCAGGTCGCTGCCTCCGCCCATCATGGCGATCCCGGCCGTTGGCTTGGTTTGGACGTCTTCCTTGTTTCCGATGCGGATGTATTGATAGGAGGCCGCGTGGGCAAGACTTCCCACCAGACCCAGAACTAAAACCGGAGACAGCAATCGAGAAAGCTTAATCATTTGTTGGCCATGGGCACTATACCGCAACTTTACTTCGGACTAGTGATTAGAAAGTGGCACGTAATGACGGGAAGTACCGCCAGGCCGCTTCCTGCTATCCTAAGATGTTTCGCCACCGGGAGACTTCATGAAAATCAAGCCATCGCTTTTGCTGCTCGCGCTACTCCTCTCGATTTCCGCTGCGGGCCAGACCACTTCTCATTTCGACGGCCAGACCTGGTGGGATCACATCAAAGTCCTCGCTGACGACAAACTCGAAGGCCGCGACACCGGCAGCCGCGGCGAGCGCGCCGCACAAGCCTACGCCGTGGAGCAACTCAAGAACGCGGGCGCAGTGCCGGCGGGCACCGACGGCTTCTACCAGCCTGTCAAGTTCGTCGTCCGTCAGATCGTCGAAAAAGATTGCAGCCTTACCCTCATTCGCGACGGCAAACGCGAACCGCTCACGCTCGGCGAAGATGCCATCATCGGCACTCGCGTCATGCCCGCCCGCAAAGTCGAAGCGCCGCTGGTTTTCGTCGGCTATGGTCTCAAGGTCCCCGAGAAAAATTATGACGACTTTGCGGACGTCGATGTCCGCGGCAAGATCGTCGTGATTTTCTCCGGATCGCCATCCGAAATTCCGGGTGCGTTGGCTGCGCATTACCAGACTGCGGCTGAGCGCTGGAAAGTGTTGCGTACGGCAGGCGCCATCGGAATGGTTTCGTTGATCAACCCCGCATCCATGGATATCCCCTGGTCTCGCATCGCGCTCAACCGCGCCCACCCCAGCATGGATCTCGACTATCCCGAGTTCCACGAAACCGAAGGCGCCAAGCTCACCGCCACCATCAACCCCGCCAGCGCCGAGAAATTCTTTGCCGGCTCCGGCCACACCTTCGCAGAAATCGCTGCTCTGGGTAAAGATCGCAAGCCGCTCCCGCACTTTGCCCTCGCGGCTTCCCTCGAAGCGAAAACCAAGATCGAAGTCACCAAAGTGAGGTCGGCCAACCTGGTTGCTAAAATCCTGGGCAGCGATCCCACCCTGAAAGATGAATACGTCGTGCTCTCCGCCCACCTTGATCACATCGGAATCGGCGAACCCATCAACGGTGACCGCATTTACAACGGAGCCATGGACAACGGTTCTGGCAGCGCGCTGCTCCTCGACATGGCCGCCAGCTTCAAGAAGAATCCGGAAACCCTGCGCCGCTCCATTTTGCTCGTCCTGGTTACTGGCGAGGAAAAAGGCTTGCTCGGTTCAAAGTATTTTTCCGCTCATCCCACGGTTCCGCCAAAATCCATCGTGGCCGACGTCAACGTCGACATGTTTTTGCCCATCGTGCCCCTTAAGCTTCTTACCGTGGAAGGCCTCAACGAATCCGATCTGGGCGATCGCGCACGCGAGGTCGCAGAATCGCTCGGCGTGAAAGCTCAGCCCGATCCCGAGCCGCTGCGTAATCTATTCGTCCGCAGCGATCAGTACAACTTCATCCGCCACGGCGTGCCCTCGGTGGCCATGGGCGTCGCTCCTGACCCCGATTCACCCGAGCAGAAGAAGTTATTCAAAGACTGGCTGACCTATCGCTATCACGCGCCCTCCGACGACGTGAATCAGCCGGTTGACCTTGCCGCTGCCGCCAAATATGAAGAGATCGTGAGAGCCTTGCTCATCAGCGTCGCCAATGACGACCATCGCCCGCAGTGGAAGCAAGACAGTTTCTTTCGGCGTTATGCAATGTAAGCGTTGGGCTAATACATTAAGTTGAGGCGATTCGCCGCAGGCGAGCTAGTGCGCGCCCAGGTCTGCGTAGCGATTGAAGCTGGAGAGCGCTACCTGGTCGCTGCCGGGGATGTAGAAACCAAATTTCCCGCCTGAGAGATTCGTTCCATTCCACTTGTCCAAAGCCACCCAGCTGTCGCCACCTTTTATTTGGTGATCAATTTCCGTGGGCGAAATGTGGATCTGGATGGTGTGAAAACTCTTTTTCTCGCTCTTGAACGGGAACTTGGCTTCGTCCGTCTTCTGACCATTGCGCAACACACTGCGGTAAAAATTGTTTTCGTCCATTTGGAACAAGATGTAATTTTGGGCGTCCACATAGTTCACTACCCACTGCAAGCGGCGGCCTTTTTGCAGCATGGCAGAAAAAACAAACGTCCCCGAAGTGGGAGACGCGCTGTACAGCACGAACTCTCCGCCCTTGTGGACGAAGGTTCCCTTGTCCTGCTTCCATCCGGTGGGGTCGTCCCACAGCGACATTCCGCTCGGGCCCAAGGGCAAGTCAACAGTCTTGGACTGACCCGGAACGATTTCAACCGTGGAGGTGCGAGTCAGATTGTCGGCCGTGCGCGCGGTCAGCGTGTAGCTTCCCGGGGGCAAGTTGAGTGCGCTGCCCGAGGTGACTTTGACTGGAGCTTCTCCTGCTTTGGTCAGACTTACGACGGCGTCGGCAGGTGTGAACGTGATCTTTACTTCGCCGGTGGCGGCTTCCAGCGTTGCTTCTGCTGGTGTGATGGCCACATTCGCTCCCGCTACGACCCGCTTCTGCACCCGCCTGGGCTTGAAGCGGTCTTTGCGCAGCTCCACTACATGGTCGCCGGGAGCGATGTTGGCGGCGGTGAAACTTCCATCCGGTTGCACGGTTCCTGCCGCCGCCTGATCGATCACGACTTGGGCGCCGGGCGGTCCTCCCTGGATAGACAACGTCCCAAAATGCGGAAGCGGCTGTAGATTGAAAGCCAGCCTGCGCTCCTCACCCTTGCGGATGTGAACTTTCTGCTCGGGAAGTTCTTGAAAGCCGTTCTTGCTGACCTTTACGGTGTAATCCTTCGGCTGTAGATCTGAAATTCGCAACTCGCCTCCGCGAGTATTCTCCTTTTGTAGCTCGCCGTTCAGGAAGACGCGGGCTTTGTCTTCGTTGGTGACGACTACCAAGGTGCCGACGTTCCGGCCCGACTCCAGAAAAGTGGTGAGAGACGGCATGGGACCGGCGTCGACATCGAGCTTGTACTGGCTACTGCCCTGGGTCAGGGTCAGTTCATGAGTGCCGGGGGCCACCTGCGTGAGTTGCCAGCCGTCTTGACTCATGTCAGCCGGAGGTTGCCCGTCCAGGCTGAGTTTGGCGGCGGGATCGCTGGCCACCACCTGCATGCGGCCGCCGAGATTGCTCACCACCACAGCTAACACGCCCTTCGCGGTGATCGGCCCCTTGACTGCCGGTACTGCGCCAGCCTCAGTGGCGAAGGCAAACGAGGCACTACCCTGCGGCCCATCAAACTTGAGCGTGTGCTCGCCAGCGGCGATCTTATCCAGCGTCCACTGCGCGCCTTCAAGATTTCTCGGTGGCTGGTCGTCAAACGAGACCTTCCCGGTGCCAGTGTCCGACGACAGCTTCACCGCCGGCAGCGCTGGCTCTAGAGTAAGGTCGAGCGCGTTCGCCGCGCCGGCCTTGGCATCGAACGTCGCCGTCTTGGGCTGGTACCCCTCCAACTGGGCCTCGATTTCATACGCTCCCGCCGGCAAATCGAGTTGCAGGTCGGATACGCCACGGGCTTCGTGGTTGACGCGTATCGTTGCGCCCGTGGGAGTGGTGTGAACCTTCACGCTGAACTGGGCGGCCGGTTGCGGCGCAGTGGCAGAATGACGAGGTCTCGCCAGAAACCAGAACATCAGCAACAAAGCTACCGCCGCGGACCCCGCCACGACCATCTGGCCGCGTGAAAGTTTCACCGGCAGCTTCAGACGCGCCGGAATCATGGTCACTGGCTGGGGCTTGACAGCCGCCGCCTTGGCTGCCGGCTTTGACGGACCCGCCGGCGCAACTGGCTTAGCCGCCTTTGGCGGCGCTGGTGCATTCGGCTTTCCCGCCACCGGTTTCACATCCAGCGTCGCCGGAGAGTAGACCGACATGGTGTTTTGGCCGGCAGCGGGCGACGGCGAGTCAGCAGCCTTCTTGGGTTGATCCGACTTAGGTTTCTGTGCGTCCTGGCTCGCCTTCTTTCCGGTCACCGTGGCCACGTTCAAGCGTTTGAGAAGGCCATTTGCGGCGGACAAAACCTCCTCATCTTCCAGATGGCGATTGGCCAACGCCTGCACGCGTTCTCCTAAACCCCGTTTGGTCTTGGCATCTGCAAGTGTTTCAGTTTCCTCCTCCATGCGCCGCAGTTCTTCGAGATCGCGCCGTCTGGCCTGGCGCCGCTGCGTTTGCAGTTCCCGCTGCAGCGTGTCTTGAATCTGAATCAGCCGGGGCTCACGGGGATAAGCCGCCATCACTTCCTCGATCCGCGCCCCCGCTCCCGCCAAATCTCCGGCAGCTTGCAGCTTGCGGGCCCGGGAAACGCATTCGCTCACCAACTGCTCCCGCTTCTGGTCGGAGATTAGCGTGCGCACTGTCTTGGCGAGAGGGTGGCCGGGATTCAGTTCAACCGCCTGCTGCGCCAGCCGGTCGGCTTCCTGCCAATTGCTTTGTGCTACCAGACGAGCTTGCTCGACCAGTGCATTCGAGAGCACGGCCCGGGTCAGGGCATTGTGCTCGTCCAGCTCGTAGGCGTCGCGCAGAAGCTTGATTCCTTCCGCGGCCCGATTTTGTCCGCACAGTTCCTGGCCTTCGGCCATCAGGCGATGCGCCTCTGTCGAACGCTGAATCCCGTCGTTGGCCAGCTTTTCCAGTTCCGCCAGTTCGGACTCGTCCGGGAACTCCGCCTTCGCCTGCTGTAGCAAGTCCAGGGCGCGCCCGTAGTCGCTGGAATGCATGCAGGCATCGATCTGCTCCACCCACCGCGTTTTGGCTTCGATACGGCTCTGCTGCTCGCGGCGTTTCTGCAACCGCTCCACTTCAAACTTTAAGCCGGGGTATTGGCTGTAGATGGTGCGCAGAATTTCCCAATCGTTGATCGCGTCGACGAATGCGCCTTCCTCTTCATGATGGTGGGCGCGCGCGACAATCGAGTTCACCAGGTCACGCTTGTCCTTCACCAGCCGTAGCGCGCGCTCGAAGTGCGTCTCTCCGGGATGCTGCTCCAGAGCTTCTTTCAGGATGTTGACTCGCTTGTCCAGATCGGGCTCGGCTTCCACCTGCCGGTCGATGGTGGCAATGAATGCCGAAAGCTGCTGCCGCTGCTGTTCTTCAATGTCGTACTTGAGCGCCTGAAAAATCGCATGGTTGGGATACTTCGTGAGGTAGGCCTCGCAGGTAGCCAGCGCTTTGCTGAAGTTACGCTCGCCGAGTTGCTTCTTGGCCTCGGCGTACGCGGTATTCATCGCGTCATGCTCGGAGCGGACCTCGTTGTAAAAACTCTGGTAGGTGGCGCCGCGCTCCGGGGCTGAAGCATCCGGGGCACGCCGGTCCAGTTCCAGGACCACCGCCAGCTTACTGAGCGCGCTGCTGACGTCTCCCTTCTGCCAGGCTTCCATGGCCGCGCGGTGAATTTGCGTCTTTTCCTGGCGCAGCTTGTTGTATTCGTGCTCTTCGCGATCCACTTCAGCGATGAGTTGCAATACCCGGCCTTCCTTGGGCCGAAGCTGCAGCACATTTTGCAGGGCTTCGCGGGCATGCGGGTAGGCGTGATTGTCCATGTGCTGGCGCGCCAGGCGGTACCAGTTCTCAATCTGTTTTTCGCTGCGCCGGTTTTCGATCTGGCTCTTCAACGACAACGCCTGCGCGTTGTCGGGTTCCATCTCCAGAATGTCCTGGAGCTTCTGCAGGGCAAGCGGATCTTCTTGCTCTTCGAAGCGAGCCTTGGCTGCTTCCATGAGCTGCGCAATCGTCTTGCGCCTTACGGTGTTGTCGAGCTGATGCCGCAACGCGCTGATCGAAGTGTCGATATGGCCCTCGGCTTCCAGTTCGCCGAGAATTTCTCCGGCAAACTGGTAGTCGCCGGTTTCGAGTGCCTTGGTAGCGCGTTCCAGACGCGGCCGCGTGCGGGCTGGATCGAAGAATTCGATGGGCTCGTTGCGCAACGCCTTGTTGAGCACCTCAGCGAACTCGCGCGCACTCGAGAAACGGTGCCACGGCTGCTTGGCCATGCCCTTGTGCACCACGCGGCCAATGGCCTGGCTTACCGCCGGATTGATTTCCGAAGCCGGCGGTGGAATCTGCTTCCGGATCGCGTCGACGATCTCATCCGCCCGGGCCCGCTGAAAAGGTTGCCGCCCGGTGAGCGCTTCGTAGCACACCACGCTCAGGGAAAAGATGTCGGACGCCGCCGACAGCGGCTTCATCTCGATCTGCTCCGGGGACATATAAACCAGCGTGCCCTTTTGTCCCCGGGTGTGAGTGTCGGTCATGTGCGCGATACCGAAATCGATGATTTTCACCGAGTCATCTTCCATCACAAAGATGTTGCTCGGCTTCAGGTCCCGGTGCACCAAACCGCGTTCGTGCGCCGCCTGCAAACCTCGGCAGGTCTGGGAAATGATTTCGACCGTGCGTTCCACCGTGAGCCGATGGCTGGACTTGCGAATAAATGTATCCAACGTCGTGCCCGGCAGCAGCGGCATCACGAAGTAAGGTTTGCTTTTGCCGTCTTCCTCGAACTCGCCAATGTCGAAGATCTCGACAATGTTGGGATGGCTCATGGAGGCGAGCACATCACATTCTTTGTAGAACAGTTGCAGCGAGGCAGGATCGGGAATGTCGAGGATGGTCTTGACCGCCACTTCTCGGCGAACCACGGTATCGTAGGCGCGATACACCAGCCCCATGCCGCCTTGGCCTAAAATCTGTCTCACTTCGTAGCGGCCGGCCAGTTTTCGCTGAGCTGTGGGATCCTCCATGACCCTCCCCCCGGGAGAGGTCAACGATCTTAGCAGGCATTAGCGGTTGGTTCCAAGAGCAGTAAGTTAGGGGCAGCAGGGGACGGGCAAACCCTTAGCATACAAATCTTTACGATTGAAGTCTCCGCAAACTGGCATCTTTCCAGTTACACTATGACATCGAAACATAACAACGGATCTGGGGTTTTGGTTTGTTGGCAGTCAAAGCGGAGCCGTGTCGATCTCGATCAGAAGGCCAATCCGCAAATGCACAGGATTGTGAACCGAACACCTTTAACTCTTCTCACTTCGTGGAGGATTCTATGAAGCATTTCAGCATCGCAATCATGCTTTTTATGGTTATGGCGTTGTCCGGCTGCGGGAGCAGTTCCACCAACACGATCAACGGGAACTGGTCAGCGACGCTGACCAGCGGGGACGGGACCCAGGCTCTCGCCTTCACGGTAACGCTGGCACAGAGTGGCAGCGGGCTCAACGTCACCAACCTTAGCTTTTCAACCTCGTCCTCGTGCTTTGCTTTGGGAACGACGGCGACGGGTGCGTTCACCGCCACCGGCACTTCGGGCGGCGTCGCCACTGGCACTTTCCAACTGACAGTTCAGTCAGGAACCGGGAATACAAACGGGACGAACCAGCTCACCCTCCAAGGAACGTTGACCAACAATGCAATCGCCGGTAACTGGACCCTGACCGGAACCGGAGCCGGATGCAGCGGATCGGGAACCTTCACTATGACCGATTGATGAAGAAGAATGGATCACGAGGCAGGCGCGGCAGAGATCAAGCGTCTCAAGTGAGTGTGCACTTTCTTGCATCTCCTCACTTTGTAACTTGTTGAGCTCAAACTACCCGTGTGGCGGCGTAGAACAAGCGCCTGTAAGGCATTGTAGAATCATATGATTGTGAAGAATTCTACGCTCAAGATGATTCGAGAAAGTGCCGGTTCTTCCACCGGCACACATTGTCGAATCGCATGCACGCGGGTGTGCATGAAATTAAATTGTCAATTTTCTCCAAGAATTCTCGAATTCCTGATCGAACCCGAAGTATAATGCTCCGCCGACGGAGCTTGGGACTTGCCACAGCTGTTCGCTCCCCCATTCTGTGGTCGATGAATCAACGACTCCGCGTTGTAAGTACAGATCCCCATAAGGAGACCGCAGAAATGCAAACGCAATGCGCGAAAATGTTGCGATTCCTCGGAATCGCGTTGATGGTGTTGGCTTCTTCCATGATTGCCAGCGCTCAGGAACCGGCAGCCGGAACCTGGACGAAGCTCAAACATCAGCCGACCTTTCAGACCGACACCGCCCTCGTGCTCACTGACGGCACAGTCATGATGCACCAGTACAATAGCGGAACCTGGTGGCGACTCACTCCCACCCTGGCCGGCAGCTATGTGAATGGCACTTGGACGCAGTTGGCCTCGATGCAGTCGGGGTACGCGCCGCTCTACTTTGCCTCTGCCGTGCTGCCCGATGGCCGCGTCTTGGTTGAAGGCGGAGAGTACAACAATCTCCAGGGAGTCGAAACTAATCTAGGCGACATTTACGATCCGACTACCAACACTTGGACGACCGTGGCTCCGCCCAGCGGATGGCGCACGATCGGCGACTCTCCGGGCATCGTCCTGCCCAACGGGACATTCATGATGGGCCAGGGAGGACAACCATCCAAGCTACAGGTACTGTTCAACGCCAGCACTTTGACCTGGACCGCCACCGGCACAGGAAAGGCAGACGGATTCTCAGAAGAGGGCTTTGCGCTTGTACCCAATGGCGACGTACTCACTGTGGATACAGAAGACGGAACCAACTCTGAGCTCTACAATCCTTCCACCAGCGTTTGGTCCAGCGCGGGCAGCACGATTGTTGAACTGCCAAACAGTGGTGGGCTAGGGATCGTGCCAGAAATGGGACCGCTCGTACAGCGCCCCGACGGCACGGTCGTCGCTTTCGGCGCGACCACGAACACGTCCGTATTCAACACCGCGAACGGCACGTGGACCGCGGGTCCCAGCTTCCCCAACGGGGATGACATGGCGGACGGTCCAGGAGCGATCCTGCCGGATGGCAACATCCTGGTTTACACCAGCCCGGGTGTCTTCTCCGGAACCGGATCCTTCTACGAGTTCACCACCGGCAATACCTTCGTTACGGCTCCAAACACGGTGAGTGGAGCCTCCCTGCAATCCTGGGAAGGCCGACTGCTGGTCCTGCCGACCGGCCAGATACTCTACGCTGCGGCGGATGGCTCGACCATCGACGTCGAGCTTTACACGCACGCCGGTACCATCAACAGTGCCTGGCGGCCGACCATTACTTCCGTCCCGAGCACCGTAACCCATGGCAACACCTACACTCTCTCGGGTACGCAACTCAACGGACTCTCCGCTGGCGCCGCCTATGGCGACGACGCGCAGATGGCCACCAGTTTCCCACTGGTAGTGATCCGAAACACGGCGTCGAAGCATTTCTTCTTCGCTCGCACCCACAACTTCAGCACGATGGGCATCGCCACCGGCAGCACCATCGTTTCCACCTCGTTTGATGTTCCCACGGGCATCGAAACGGGCCCCAGTACTGTCTATGTCGTTGCTAACGGTATTCCGTCGGCCGGCAAAGCCATCACGGTAAATTAGTAATCTGTGATCGCCCCGTCTTTCCGGGAAAACACGGAAGGACGGGGCGTTTGTTAAACCTACTCACCGCCGCAATCGCAAAGGTTGCCAGCTGTTCTGGCGCAGGAAGTCCCGCTTGGAATTTGGTAGACGAGGTCATCAAGTGATCGCTACGCGCGTCGAAAAGCTGAAGTTCCTTACAGAGGAAATGCATATCGCACATTGCCTGGCGACACATGGGATTGCGGCTAATTGAGTCGACGACTCTGATTCTCAACTTTGCCCATGGCAACTCGCGGCGTTGGCGCGCTCGCTACGCTTTTCTTTTAGCCAGTGCCGGTTCGTATGCCGCCTGAAGCTTCCGCATTGCAGAAATACCTCTGGATTTCGTCGGGCGCCGTGTCGTTTTTTTTGCGTTTGACGCCCGCAGATGTGTTTCGCGAAGTTCAGCCATAAATTCTGCCCACAGCTTAGGCCCACCTTCTTCCAGGACCTGAGCTAGACCCCTCAGCCTGGCGTCTGGCAAATACTTGTGCCCCCATACAACCATCTCCATCAGAAGAGGAAGCAATCCGATGCCTTTTTCCGTAAGGCTGTAAATGACTTTCTGTTTATGGCTGGCGTCATCCGACTTGACGATGATCCCTTGCTCGATAAGCCTTTGAAGGCGATCGGCCAACATATTCGATGCAATCCCTTCCATAGACTTGGTCAGGAGCTCGCGAAAATGCCTTCGGTTCACGAAAATGATGTCGCGGATGACGAGCAGACTCCATTTATCGCCAAACATTTCGACCATTCGGTTGATAACGCACCCTGACCGGTGATCCTTGCGCACCCTGCCTCCACTCCGAGCTGGCATTCCTTCTACTTGAATGATTATACAACTAGTTGCATATACTAACTAGTTGTGTTATAGATTTCTCTAACAGCTGGCGGGAAAACCCCCGATGTGCCCGGAATGCTGCATTCCGTCCCACAGCCATACCTGATCGTAAGTATTTCTTGGCTGGGTGTCGATTGGGCGCCCAGCCATTCGATATACCGATAGAAACGTCGGTGGCGACTTCACCCCGGACTTTAAATCTGCATCACAAGGATACAGGGAGAGAACCAAATGAAACGAAAGACAGTCAAGATGATCGCATTGGGATTCTTTGCGCTGGCCCTGGCACTGGGCGGGGCGCGGCAAGCCCAAGCACAGGACGCCAAGACTCCATATCCCGGCATGGCTCCGCTGGATCAGTACCTGATGGCGGATCGCAACGCTGAGATTGCTCTGGCACGTAGCGCGGCTCCCCCGTCCATTTCCCGCGATGCGAAAGTTGTGGTCCTGGGGCCGCACGGCTATGAAACGGCGGTGGAAGGCAAGAACGGCTTTGTCTGCATGGTGGAACGCGCGTGGATGAATCCATTCGACAGTCCCGAATTCTGGAACCCTAAGAATCGCAGTCCGATTTGCCTCAATCCGCCCGCCGCTCGGACGGTGCTGCCGATCACTTTGATGAGGACAAAATTGGTATTGGCTGGAAAATCGAAAGAAGACGTCAAGGAGAGTGTCAAGGCCGCGATTGAGAAAAAGGAATTGCCGGCTCTTGAGGCGGGGGCGATGAGCTACATGATGTCCAAGGATGCGTACCTCACTGATAAGGGTGGGCACAACATGGCCCATCTTATGTTCTACATGCCGCTCGGTACGGTATGGGGCGCAAATCTGGTGGACTCCTCAAATAATGTGTCGGAACCGTTCCCGGG
>JBKQLO010000077.1:0-41964 GCA_052147055.1 Terriglobales bacterium | reverse complement strand
ACGGCTTCGGCGAGTTCTTCGGCGCGCATGTCTTTCAATAAATATCCGGAAGCTCCGGCTTCAAGCGCGCGCCGCAAATATCCAGCGCGGGCAAAAGTGGTGAGGATGATGACCCGGGTGCCAGTGTGCCGTCGTTTCAATTCCGCAGCCACATCCAGGCCGGTCATCTCCGGCATCTCGATATCGGTGATGAAGACATCGGGCTTGTGTTCCAGCACGGCGCGCAGAGCTTCTTTGCCGTTGCGCGATCGGCCTACCACACTAATGTCGCCTTCAATCTCAAGCAGAGCGGCGAGCGCGCCGAGAACCATGCCTTGATCTTCCGCGATGACCACACGAATCGTCCTGCGTGCGGTTTTGGAGGCGATAGTCAACAGGTCTCTTTTCTTGCCGCGGGGGTGATGGGAAACTCGATGGTGAGCCTTGTACCGGAGTTGGTCTCCCGTAGCAACGTGCCGCCCAGCGCCTCAATACGCTCGCGCATGCCGCGCAAGCCATTGCCTTCAACATCGCCACCGCCGCGGCCGTCGTCGTGAATTTCGAAGCGGCAGGTTCCGTTGACCGGAGTCAGGCGCAGCAGGCAATTGCGGGCTCCGGCGTGACGCACGACGTTGGTGACCGCTTCGCGCACCACCAGCGCGACCACACTCTCCTGTACGGGAGTGAGCGGAACGTCGGTAGACTCAGACTTCACCTTCACGCCTGCAGTTTCGAGAGTTGCGCGGGCTTGTTTAAGCTCGGCTTCCAGACTGTAGCCTTGATAGCCGCGGATGGTGGTGCGCACTTCGGCCAGAGCTTCGCGGGACGTCTTTTCCACATCGGCTATCTCTGCCTTGGCGCGCTGCGGATCGCGATCGATAAGCTTTCCGGCCAACTCCGATTTCAAGATGATGACGGAGAGCGTGTGGCCGAGCACGTCGTGAAGATCACGGGCAATGCGTTCCCGCTCCGCAACCTTGGCCAGATGCTCAATCTCTTCGTTGGCCTTTTTCAGTTGGTAGTACATCCGGGTGCGCTGGGCAAAATAAATGTTGGTGCCGCCGACAACCACCGATAAGCCCGCACCGTAGAATGCAAACCAGCCCGACAGATGCAGCAGCCACGTCTCCAGTCCGACCACCGCCGCAATCACGCCAATCAAGCCCAGGACGCCGAGTTCGGTGTCCACCACGTATGGCAATAGGGCGGCGGCAAAAATAAAGAAACAGCATGCGCCGTTGTTAAACGGAGCGTACAGAGTTCCGACGATGACCAGCGCGGCGAGGCCGGCTAATTGCCGGGGCTTGCGTTCGGCCCAAAGTATGCCCAGGTAAAGGGCCAGAAAGATGACGGTACCAAGCGCGGTAAGCAGCCACTGCTTTAGGCTTGCATGTTCGAAAATGGGTTGCAAATAAAAGAAGCCGAAGTAAGCCAACGGCATGTAAAAGGGCCAACCGTGCTCCGGCTTGGTTACGACTTTCATTGTCAACTCTAGGCTACCGCTTTTCATGGTTGCGCGTCAGCTTGGTGTGGTGGTTCCCCGACCACATCATCGCGCACGCCATTAGCAGCGAGATCGGCATTATCACAGCCAGCAAGCCTATCCTGCCTTGCAACATGAGCAGAAGAATGGCTAGCCCAACTAGAATCCAAATCGCCGAGTTGCAAGTTCTTGTTTGCATGAGAAACTCCTTCTTTGTAATTCCTACCCGTAGGTCTTGCCTTCATCGCGCTGGAAACCGATCCGAGCCACGCCCAGGCAGATCAGGGTGAATCCGATGAGGACCTCCCAATGGGTCCAGGTTGCTTCATGCTGCCCGGCGCCCACTACCCCCAGTGCCAGCTGCGCCAAATGATACGGGGGCAGCAGATGAGCAAAGTCACGCAACACCTTGGGGAGAAACATCAGCGGAAACCACAGTCCGGAACAGAAAGACAAAGGAAGATAGACCAGGTTGATGATTGGCGTGGCCGAAGTGGGACCACAAAAGTACCCGATGGCCAATCCCATGGCGCAGAAGGGAAGGGAACCAACGATGAGAATGCCCAAAAGTTTCAGGGCTTCCGAAGCTGAGAGGTGCACTCCGCCCAAGGTAATTCCCAGCGCAAACAGCGCCAGCACAACGGCGGTGCTGAAGACCATGCTCATCACCACTTTGGCGGCGAAATAGGCAAATGGCGGCATGGGGCTGGCACGCTTCACTTGCAGCCATCCCAAGCCACGCTCCGAGGCCAATCCCGCAGCTGTGCCGAACAGTGAAGCTCCCATCACGCCGAAAGTGCCGTAAGTGGCGATCAGATAGGTGGCAAAATGTGTGCCGTTGACCGCGGCCTCTTTCCCATTCAACACCAAACCGAACAACACGTAAAACATCACTGGGAAGCCGATGGTCGAAAGCGAGAAGGCCCGCAAACGCAGGCGGGTGAGGAATTCAAATTTCGCCTCTTTGCCATAAATGGCCAGAGTCTTGCCAAAAGGCCGAGTCAGAGCGGGCGCAAAAGTATTGACGGTGGTTGCAGCGGCTGCCATTTCATTGCCTCCCTGAAGTCTGTGGTTGGGAACTGCCATTACCGTTTTGGGTGAGTGCAAGGAAAGCTTCTTCCAGCCCGGCGCCAACAACCTCGATGCCACTCACGCTTGAATCGCGCATTAAAAGCTCGCGCAGCACCGGCTCAGCCTCGGCTACACGGATATCGTAGGCATCACGGTCTTTCCGTACCTCGACGACGCCGGGGAAGGCTCGTAACGTCTCCATGTCGAGGCGGCTCACACAGCGGATGCGGCGTCCGCAGGTCTTGGCCTTGATCTCAGACGGCGTACCTTCAGCAATAATCTCGCCGCGGTTGATGACGGCCACGCGGTCGGCCAGAGCGTCGGCTTCTTCCAGGTAATGCGTGGTGAGCAGGACGGTTTTGCCGCGCTCTATAAGTTTGCGAATCTCTTCCCAGAGAAGTCTGCGGGCTTCAACATCCAAGCCGACGGTGGGTTCGTCGAGGAACAGAATATCGGGATCGCCGCACAGCGCCAGGGCAAACAGCACCCGTTGTTTCTGCCCGCCGGAAAGTTCGCCGAACGGGCGGTCTTTGATTTCCTGCAAACCCGCGATTGCCAAAGCCTCAGCCTGTGGCAAAGGCCGCGGATAATAAGAAGAGAACAGATCGATGTGTTCCCGCACCTTCAGAGTCTCCGGGACTTTGGCGACCTGCAACATCGCGCCAATCCGGGTGCGGACTTCGGCGCGAACGGGGTTTCCGCCGAGGACGTTCACCGTTCCCGCCGTGGGCCGCGCCAGCCCAAGAAAAAGTTTAACCGCTGTGGTCTTGCCAGCCCCATTTGGCCCGAGCAGCGCGAGCAATTCGCCCGAGCGCACAGAGAACTCGACGCTGCGAAGCGCATGGACTTCGCCAAACGTCTTGCTGACCCCTTGCAGTTGTGCGACCACCCCTTGCGGGCGCAGAAACTCTACGTCGCGACGTTCCTGGATCTCTGGCATGGTGGCTAGCATTCTCAGCTACCTCATTCCTGCCCGGCGGTTCAGGATTAGCCAGGCAAGCTCATCTTCGGAGATCGCCAGCGGGCGCACCAGTGGAGATCATCATTAGTGAGCGGTGACAAATGTCACCTGTTGAAGACAACAACTCCCATCCACAGGGTATAATCCGAAGTTTCATGCCGATTCGACCGGGTATTGAAGTGGCTGGACTAAGCGATCTGGGCTGCCAGCGCGAGAACAATGAGGACAGCTATTCCTATTGGGAGCCGGCTGGTGACGTGGAATTTGCCCAAAAGGGCAGGCTCGCAGTGGTCGCCGATGGTATGGGTGGCCACGAAGGCGGTCAGGAGGCCAGCCGGATTGCCGTAGAAGCGATTCAGGAGACCTACGCCAACGTTTCGGCAACTGATCCTCAAGCCCTGCTGACTGCGGGTTTTCACGAAGCTCACCAACGCATTCAGAGATATGCGGCCGCCAATTCCAAACTGCGCGGAATGGGCACGACCGCCACGGCAGTTGTGCTCCTGGCCGACCGTCTGTATTACGCCCATGTCGGCGACAGCCGTTTGTATCGCGTGAGCAGGGAAGAGGTCACCCGGTTGACCCACGACCATTCTTATGTAGGACGCTTGGTGGCAAACGGAGTGATCACGCCGGAGGAAGCTGAAGCCCATCCGCAAAGAAACATTCTCACTGCCGCGTTGGGTGCGGGAGTCGAAATTGTCGTCGAAACCCCGGAGACGCCGATCGCGCTGAAACCAGGAGATACTCTGGTGCTCTGCACGGATGGACTCTGGGGGCAACTCACCGATCTGGAGCTACAACGAACCGTGCTGCAGAACCCGCCGGTCACGGCCTGCCGCGCCCTGGTCAACCTTGCGCGGGAACGCGGCGGGCCGGACAACATTACCGTGCAAGTGCTGCGCGTGGCCTAGTCCGCAGTCTTCCATCTGTGGTTTTTCTTACACAATGTTTTCACTGCTGTGTGCAAGGAAGTGCAATCCGGGCTCGGATGCTGGCCGCCCATCGAACCTCCAAGATATTGATTAACCAGGAGTTCCGCGAGATTCCCCGCAGGCTGGATTGGCCCATCGTGTGCTAATCTACTGCAAGCCAATAAACTCTATTGCAATCATAGGGTTTTATGGCATACTGCCAGCGTTATGAAGATTTCGCAAAAAGGACTGTACGCACTGCAGGCCATGATGATGCTGGCCCGCCACTACAATCAGGGGGCGATTCGCATCCGCGATATCGCTTACGAAGAGGCACTCCCGGAAAAATTTCTCGAACTGATTCTGTTGGAACTGAAGAATGCCCGCATTGTAGAGAGCGCACGCGGGGCCAAAGGTGGATACCAGCTGCGGCGGGCGCCATCCGAGATCCACCTTAGCGAGATCATCCGCCTGATTGACGGCCCGCTCGCCCCGTTCGGTGACGCCGAGCAGTTGCGCAGTCTGATCGATCGCGATGCCGAGCACCGCACCCTCTACCAGATATTCCTGGACGTTCGCGACGCCGCCGCCAAGATTCTGGAACACACCACGTTGGCCGACATTGTGGGCCCGAAGTCGCCAGGATCAAAGAAAGGCGGCAAGAAGAAAGATGAAGCCAGTGTTTTGCCGATGGTAGTTCACGGCAACAGGCCGGAGCCAAGATGAATTCGTAGCTCTTGGTGGCTCGATGGTCTGGTGTTCAAGACCATCGAACGCCGGCTGCAAGACAAGTGGGAGTTGGCTCCGGCTACCTAAGCAGTACGAACGCCGCGTTTTCGCCCAGTTTCCGGTTCCGCAATGAAAAGACAAGAGTTGGGCGAGGGACTGCCGATGATGCAAGTTAGTCGATAGACATACTATTAGTGACGTTTGTGGCTTTCGTGAAGTCCCCGAGATTGTGAATTTGTTAAAGACGTACGGGTTCTCGGTTCCGGTGAATGCCGGCACTGGCCTTTAAGTTTCTACCCAGGAGAAAAACGACAATGAAATCGCTAGCTTGTTTCCTCGTATTGGCTTTGGCGGTGGCTGTCTCGGCGCAGACAGACGCCCAACCCAAAGCCGGTGCGAAAACAACCACCAAGTCTGCAACCGTCAGTGCGAAGGAAGTGCAAGAGTTGCGCGAAGCGCTGGCGACGCAACAGCGCCAGACCGAGCAACAAAACCGGCAACTCGAGCAATTGAGGTCGCAGGTACAGCAATTGCTCGATGCCACCCAGCAGGCCAATGCCAACGCGCAAAAAGCGCAGAGCAGCGTGGATCAGGTTCAAGGCACCGCGGTGCAGGCACAGCAATCCGCCGCCGAAGCCCAGAAAGTGGCCGATCAGGCCTCTTCGAAGGCGATAGAAGCGACCACCGCGCTGGCCGCGGTCAGTACCCAGACTCAGGAGGACGGCCGGCAGATCAGCGCGCTGCAAGCCGCGCTGAGCCGCTTCCGCTTCAGCGGCGATGTCCGGATTCGGGGCGAGGATTATTTCCAGAAAGGCGTACCCGACCTCAACCAGGCGCGTATTCGCGTCCGCTTCGGCGTTGAGGGCAAGTTGAACGAAGACTTCGTCGGCGGGTTGGCCCTCGCTACTGGAGCTCTCGGCAATCCCACCACTACCAACGAGACCCTTAGCGGCGCCTTCGATCGCAAGACCATCGGTCTGGATCGTGGATACATCACCTACAATCCGGTAGAGCACTCGTGGCTTTCTCTCACCGGCGGCAAGTTTGCCTACACCTGGCAACGGACTTCAGTCACCTTCGATCCGGACATCAATCCAGAGGGCTTCAACGAAAAAGCGTCATTTAATTTCTCTGGCCCGGTACAGAATTTCACCGCACAGGCGATTGAACTCCTGTATAACGCAGCCAACGGGAAAACCAGCATCGCGTCGCAGGATTCCTATGCACTGGGGGGGCAAGTCTCGGCGATCCTTCGCTTAGGACCCTGGACTGCCACACCCTCGCTCCTGACCTTGAAGTGGAACCGTCCCGACGCTCTGCTCAGTGAAAGCGCATTTACCACCGGGGCCACGACCACCGGGTTCCTGCCGGCCGGCGCCACCACACCTGTAACCGGAATTCCGATCCCGGGCGAGGGCCAGGGTTGCGCCAAGGGAAACAGTTTTCCCAGCTTCCCATCGTGCGTATTCGCGCCCAATGGTATGACCAACGCCACTTACGTGGATTCGAAGGGAGTCGTGCACTTCTACTCCGAGTTCAACTACGTGGACTTCATCCTCAACAACCAGATTCAGGATGGGATTACGCGCTTCCCCATTAATTTGCTGGTCGAGCTTCTGGATAACCCAGATGCGGCGGCTCATCCGCTTAACAGCAAGGGCGCGGTGATTTCCAGCCTGGGCAGCCAAAACAAGGAGTACGGGTTTGATTTCAGCCTGGGCCAAACCAAGAACAAGAACGACCTCCAATTTGGCTATGCCTGGTACCGCGAAGAGCAGGACGCCGCCATCGCCTCGTTTGTGGAGAGCGACCAGCGAGCGCCCACCAACATCCTACAGAACCGGATCTACGCGCTCTGGAAGTTGCGCGCCAACACGCTCGCCAGCTTCACCTGGTGGCGCGGCCGCGCTCTGAACACGTACCTGGAGAACAACGCTGCCTTGTTCAACAACTACAACACCAGCGTTCCAACTATTAGCAAAGCAGGTCAGCAAGAGGGGTATCTGAACCGCTTGCAGTTTGACCTGATTTACAGCTTCTAGGTCGAAGCACTTACGGTTCGAAACGCTAAACCAAACACTTTTGAGGAGGATTTATATGGATCGCACGAAGCATCTGGCTGCTGTCTTGGTTTTGTTGTTCATTGGGGCAGCAGCCGTGGCACAAGAACCATCTACGCCGCCAGCAGCCAATATCAGCACCGTTCGTGGCTGCCTGGAGGGTCAGCGAGGAAACTACATCCTGGTCGAGGACAATACCGGCGCCGTGTATGTCTTGAAAGGAGTAGGCAACAAACTCGACAAGCAAGTTCACCACGAAGTTGAGGTGAAGGGAAAAGCACTGTCTGGCAGTATCAAGACGGGAGTGAGACCTGAGAAATCAGGGAGCAACCCCAGCGATACCGTACACGGGGTGGATGGGGTTCCGCTGCAGGTAGCCAGCGTCGAGACCGACGTGCGCACGATCTCGAAACACTGCAAAGCTGCGGATCAGCAATAGTGTTTCACGGGGTTCTGGAATTTCAGAACCCTGGCGTGCTCAGACCACGATGCAGCCGGCACTGTGAAGTGCCGGCTGCGGTGGTTGTTACTCAGGACCTCGTCCTCGGACGATCTTGCGATAGGGTCTGCAAAGATTCATTCGTGGCCGTTCTCCTATAATTGAGCAATGTTTGTCCCGGAAGAGGCGGGAAGACGATGATCTCGCGACGCGACTTTGTGAAAGCAGTCTCCGGCGTAGTTGCGGCGGCGGGCGCCGTTCATCCCTTGCTCACCTGGGCTGCCCAAGATTCTCCGGTCGTCATTCCCGGCGAGGCGGGGATGATCGTCCGCTCGGCTCGTTTTTTCGATCTGGAGATGCCTCCGGAATTCTTCGATTCCTGGATCACTCCGGCGCCGCATTTCTTCGTGCGCAATCACATGCACGAGCCCAGCACGCTCGACCCTGAAACCTGGCAACTGACAGTCTCGGGCGAGGTCGAGAAGCCGCTGACCTTAATGTTCGCCGATTTGGTCAGAATGGAACCCCACACTGTCACCAACACGCTGGAGTGTGCCGGCAACGGGCGAGCCTTTCAACATCCGCATGTGCCTGGCGTGCAATGGCAAAAGGGAGCAGTCGGCACGGCGCGCTTCAGCGGCCCGCGCTTGCGCGATGTATTGCAGCGGGCTGGGGTAAAGCCCACCGGGAAGCACGTCATGTTTCACGGACTCGACGAAGTGCCCGGGAAAGTGCCTCCGTTCATCCGCAGCATTCCTATCGAGAAAGCCAGCGACGAAGACACTCTGATCGCCATGCGCATGAACGGCGAAGCGCTGACCAAGCATCACGGCTTTCCTGCACGGGCTCTCGTTCCCGGCTGGGTCGGCGCGGCTTCCTGTAAGTGGCTGAGTGAGATCAAAGTCCTCGACAAAGAATTCGACGGCAACTTCATGAAGCCGGGCTACCGCTATCCCAACCATCCGCTGAAACCCGGCGATCCGCTCAACCTGGATGACAGTCACGTGCTTACGGCGCTCACGGTCAAGTCGGTCATCGCCGGTCCCACCGACGATTGGACCTCAAGCTCGCGGTCTATTCACATTCGTGGAGCTGCCTGGGCTGGGGAAGCGGAGATTGTTAAAGTCGAAATTTCGACCGATGCGGGCGCGACCTGGCAAGCCGCGCAACTGGGTCGTGATCGGTCGAAGTATGCGTGGCGTTTGTGGAGTCACAACTGGAAGGCTCCGAAGGCGGGTGACTACGCGATTCTGTCGCGCGCCACGGACAGCCAGGGCCGCACTCAGCCGGAGACTGCCGAATGGAATCCCAGCGGATATCTTTATAACGCCTACGATCAGGTGAAAATCCATGTGCAAAGTTAGTCTGCGATTGGTGATCGCTGTTTCACTACCAGCCCTGTGCTGTTTGCCGATGTTGCGCGCGCAGTCGCCTGAACTGCCTGCTGGACCGGCGCAAGCCAAGGTGACCACTGCATGCACGGAGTGTCATGAGTCGCGCATCATCAGCCAGCAACGGCTCAGCAAAGGCGCATGGACAAAAGAAGTCGACAAGATGATCAAGTGGGGAGCGGTGGTCGATCCCGCCGACCGCGACAGCTTCATCGAATACCTCAATACCAACTTTCCTTCCGACAAAGCCCCAGAGCAGATGCCGCGCGTAGCTTCAGCAAGGAAGCGCTAGGCCCCTGCCTCTTGTTCGGTTTTCGTAACAAAACTGAGTTCTCCGCCGCCACCGTCCCAAAAGTGTGATAAATGAGGCTCGTATAAGAAGGGGAACTCGCCGTGAAATACGGCGCCGTAACTCTCGTTCTATTTTGCTTGACCGCAACCGCCCGCCTTCGCCCAGTTGCCTGCCACTGCCGTCAAACACGTAGTTATCGTAGTTCAGGAGAACCGTACGCCGGACAATCTCTTCGGAGCCGACACCGCATTGGCTCAGTCCGGCGCGAATCTCGCTAGCTCCGGGATGTGCCATAACGCCCCTGTCACGCTTGAGCCCTATGAGTTGGACGCCTGCTTTGACCCGAACCACCAACATGCCCAGGGCTGGGAGGCCATGTGGGACGGTGGCAAGCTCGACGGCGCCTGCGACGTGCGTATCGCCAAAGAATCCTGCATTCCGGTGTCGCCGCCTCCTCCCTACCCCAACTACACCTATGTTGCCAACACGAAGTATGATGGGGTTCACGGCATTCTCGACCCGTATTTCCAGATTGCTGGGGCTTACGGGTTCGCCAACTATATGTTCCAGACTAACCAGGGGCCGAGCTTCCCGGCACATCAATTCCTTTTCGGGGGAACGTCGGCGCCGGATTACTTTGGCGATCCTAAGGGGCAGAGCTGCACAGACCTCCAGGGGAACTCCTACCCCTGCTGGCAATGGTTTGCAGCGGAGAACCCGGGCGGCGATTCCAATGGGTCAGCGGGATGCACCGCTACGTCCGTCGTTGACGATATCGATCCCCTAGGGTACGAGGCCGCCGCTTACAATAAGGGCCTTCCGTGCTACACCCACAACACATTAACTACGCTGCTGGAACAAGCGGGAGTAACTTGGCGTTACTACACCTCGCCACACCCATATTTGCTATGGACGGCGCCGAATGCCATTTCCTCGATATGTGACCCGGTAGTGGGCGGGCAGTGCACCGGAACCGATTGGACGCAGCATGTGGTCCTCGCAGACACCGGGAGCTATGCGGGCGATTATGCTCCCGTTTTGACTGATATCTCGAATTGTGCACTCCAAAGTGTGAGTTGGGTGACGCCAGACGGCACCTGGTCCGACCATCCGGGCACAGGCTCGCCCACGCAGCCGTCGGATGGCGGCCCGTCGTGGGTATCGGCGATTGTGAATGCGATCGGGACCGCCAGCACCTGCGATGGCGGTGCGGGCTATTGGTCTGACACAGTCATTCTGATTACCTGGGACGATTGGGGCGGTTGGTTCGACCACGTTTCGCCGGCGGCATCCGCAGGCGGGCCGGGCATCGGCTACTCCAACCAATCGGCAACGGAATATGTGTATGGGTTCCGCGTGCCCCTGCTGGTAGTTTCAACGTACGCTAGGCAAGCCTATATCTCCGGGCCATCATCGGGTCCAAGCTGTGCCACCGACCACTACTATTGTCATGATTTCGGTAGCATACTTGGATTTGTCGAGTATGTTGCTGGACTTGGAAGCATCAGCCCTAGCTATGAGTATGCCGACTTTTTGGCACCGGATTCGACTAGCAGCGGTTGCTCCCATACCGTCTGCCCGTTCCCGCTAGCAGACTTCTTCACCTCCACTAAGAGTCCGTTCACATCGATCAGCCCAGGGAAATACCAGCCGAAGTGTTTCCATAATCCAAATCAGCCAGGCTGCTGGCCCAATTTCGTGCCAGAGGATCCGGACAACGACGCCGATGACGACTAGGCCGAGTGCGGCAGGATTGAAGGGGACAGGGTGGCCGGCGGGGTGGTGCCTTTTTTGGGGAGCCGTGCTTTGGGCGTCGGCCGGGGCCAACGCGCAGGTGCAGTTCCAGATCGTCCACGCGTTCGGAGCGACTGGCGATGCGAACGCCATTTATTCACAGGTGGCCTTGGATGCTAAGGGTAACCTTTACGGCACCGGCGCTGGCGGGGCAGCATACAACAGCGGGGCGGTGTTTGAACTTAGCCCAAACGGCGACGGCAGTTGGAACGAGGGCGTTCTTCATAGCTTTGGCGCACCTGGCGACGGGGCCTACCCCTATGGGCCCGTCACTTTGGGTGCCGGTGGAGTCCTCTACGGGGCGACATCGGGAGGGGGGACGAATCGGCAGGGAGTCATTTATTCGTTGACACTGGTGCCCACTGGCTGGAGCGAGTCGGTCCTCCATCGGTTAGTCCCTGCCGACCAGGTATCAAGCCCGTCGGGAAACATAGTGCAGGATGCTGCCGGCAACCTGTACGGAGAGGGTGGAATATTTGAGTTGTCCGCGGGCACCGACGGATGGGCGTTTACTCTGATTTGCGAGCGGCGGGACATCTGCAGCGCAGGTATTTACGACGACACGGTGCTAGCTCCCGGAGTGCGGCTATTCTCCACTGGAGTCGGAGGAGAGTACCGACTGGGGAATGTATACGTAAATATGCCTGCGCCCGGGGGATGGAAGACGCAGACCCTGTTTAGCTTTGGTGGAACCCAGTATGACGGGCAGATTCCTAGCCACGGCCCGCTGGTGGCAGATGCCACCGGCAGCATTTATGGTACGACGTTCCAGGGCGGGAGCTATATCTGTGAGAACGCAGGTTGCGGAACCATCTACAAGCTGACCAGGCAGGCAGGAAAGGGTTGGCAGGAGGCCATCTTGTACAGTTTTCGCCCGCCGTCAACCGGAACCGGCTACAACCCTACTGCAGGCGTAATCATCGACAAAGCTGGGAATCTGTACGGCACGGCTGCCTATGGTGGTGCGGCCTGCGGCTGTGGAGTCGTTTACCGGCTGACGCACAACAGGAACGACACCTGGACCTACACGGTGCTTCATCGGTTCGTCAATAGCGACGGGGCATTACCCTATTCCAGTCTGATTTTCGACACTCACGGCAACCTGTTGGGCACCACCGTAGGCGGCGGACCCTACGGCGGAGGTGTCGTCTTCGAACTCTCCCGCGCCAACTCAGAGGTGGGGCTCGGCGATTGAAGCCCAACAATCCGAATCAACCAGGATGTTGGCCGCAGTTCGTGCCAGAGGATCCAGACAACGACGCCGATGATGACTAAAACATGCTTCAGTTTTCTGGCAATCTTCGGCCTGCTGCGTGCCCATGCCCGGGCCGCTGAGCAAGAGGAAAATGGATCGGGCGGAACGCGACCGCGTCTGGCCCGGGCGTGGTCGTGCGTCCTCCTGGCTGTTGCGCTCCTGTTCTCGGGCAGCGCGAACGCGCAGGTGGAGTTCCAAATCGTGCACGCTTTTGGCGCACTTGGCGACGGGGAAGGCCTCGGCTCAGCCGTTGTTGTCGACGCAGCCGGCGATCTTTTTGGCACGGCGGGCGGTGGAGTCTACGGACAAGGAATGGTTTACGAGCTCAGCCCAGGCGGCAGCGGCACTTGGACCGAGACCATTCCTCATAGCTTCGGCGCTCCGCACTCGGGCGACGGAATCAATCCGTACGGCCCGGTGACTTTGGGCAGTGGCGGAGTCCTCTACGGTGCAACGCCGGGGGGCGGCACCGACAAGCAGGACTGTTTATTCGTTGACTCCGAGCCCCGGCGGCTGGGTGGAGAACATTCTTTACAGCTTCCTCCGATCCGACAGCGTGGACGGCTTCTCCAGCAACCTGGCGCCCGATGCACAGGGCAACTTATACGGCAGGGGCGGTACGTTCGAGCTTTCCCCGGGCCCAAGCGGCTGGACCTATACTCCTAGCTGCAATTGGAAATTCATTTGCAGCTTTGACGAGTACCAAGGCACGGCAGTCGACCCCGGGCAGCGTCTGTTCGCAGCGGGCGGATTAGGCGCCAACCGCATGGGGAACGTGTATGCAGTGGTTCCCAGTCCGCGGGGATGGAGCGTCGGTGCGCTGTACGCTTTTGGCAGCATCCCAAACGACGGTCAGGTTCCCAGCAATGGCCCACTGGTGGCAGACGCGCACGGCAACGTTTACGGCACAACACTCCAGGGCGGCAGCAACGTGCGCGGGGATATTGGTTGCGGGACAATCTACAGGCTGACCCGCCAGCCGAACGGAACCTGGCAGGAAACGATCCTCTACAACTTCCTCCCACCAGCCGCGGGGACTGGATATAGCCCGATTGTCGGCGTCGTTCTGGACAAGTCCGGCAACCTTTACGGAACGACTAGTGCCGGTGGCGCCGTCTGTGGATGCGGGGTCGTCTACCGCCTCACGCACCATAAGGACGACACCTGGACGTATTGGGTTCTGCATAAATTTGTAAATACCGATGGAGCGCTGCCGTATGCCGGTGTGACACTGGACGGCCATGGCAATCTGTTCGGCACGACTCTGGGCGGCGGGCCATACGCAGGAGGCGTGGTATTTGAAATCTCAAGGGCGAGCGATGGGACGAACTAGTTTTCAGCACTTTCAGATCAAGGCCGAAAGTGCGCTGATATAATCCTCGCCTGGTGACCATGACCTTTATGCGAGCTCGCTCTTCCGCCGCTCTTCTGCTGGTTTCCTGCCTGGCCTGCGCGCAGTCGCAGCCCACAGGGAAGTCTCCCTTGGCCGACAATCCGGTCAAGCCGGCAGCCGCGATGGCCCGGGATGCAAGTCTTTACCTCAAGTTGCAGTTGAACGCTGCGGTAAAGCTCTCGAAGTTAAAGCCGGGAGACGCAGTCGAAGGCAAACTTTCACAGGATGTTTACCGCAGAGATCGCGAACTTTTCCCGTCGGGCAGCCGGGTGCGGCTGACGGTGGACCATCTGGAACGGCGGCGGCGAGAGCCCAACGATCATTGGCCGTGGGTAGTTAAAGCGTTCACTCCGCGGCACCAGAATTCTCCGACCTTCAGTTCGGCCACGGTATTCCTGGCCGATGGCCATGAAGTTCCGCTACGGGTTTGGCTGATCGCAATTCGCTCGGAAAGGGAAGTCCGCGCGCAATCGCGAAAAGCGAAGAACAGCGACACACCTTCGGCCGCCGATGTGACCCTGGCGCCGGAAGCCCGGCAGACCTCCGGGAAGGCTCCTGCGCCGCCCACGATTACTTTGGCGGCCACAGAATTGTCTGCCGAACCGCCCGCAGCGTTTGCGGTTCCACCGGGTCCTGTAACCCTGGTGGCCGGAACGCAGGCGAAAATCATCTTGCTAGGAAATGTGAGCGCTTCCAAAAGCCATGCCGGAGATTTCTTCCAGGCCCGCGTAGTGGAACCCGTCCGGCTGGATTCGAAAGTGGTGTTGCCGGAAGGCACGCTGCTGGATGGAACGGTGGTGAAGAGCGCGGCTCCGCGCATGTTGAGCCGGGCAGGGTCGCTGCTTCTGAAGTTTACGGGCGTCACTTTGCCCGGTGGGACGGCCACTCCGGCTGTGGCGTCGGTGAGCGGCGCAGATCTGGACCGGAGATCGCATACGAAGATCGACCCGGAAGGCCGCATGACCGGAGACCATCCTGGAAAAGTTTGGATGTTGTTGAACCTCGGAGTGACCGTCGGAATTGCCAAAGTTGCGGACGACGGAACTCAATTGCTGATTGAGGCGCTGGTGGCTACGGCGACGGATGTTTCTACCGCAGGTGCCGGACGTATTGCCTCCAGTTGTGCCTCCGGCATATTCCTGCTAACTCGCCACGGACGCGATGTCGTATTACCCCAGTTCACTGAAATGAACGTAACCTTCGACCGGCCGGTCTCGCTGGTCCAGGCACGATCGGCTTCAGCGCAGCCGGCGGAAGAACTTTCCTCAGGTCAATAGCGGCTAGTCGCCGTCTCCGGCGTAGTGTTCCACCATCTCCAGGTTGCCCAGCATGGGGCTGTTGCGGGCGACGAACTCCACGTGGCCACAGCTCGGACACTCCAGCATGGCGTGAGAATGACCGGCTCCATAAGGCAGGAAGGTCATGGAGGTGACCGAGTATTTTTCCAGCGAAGCATTACAGCGCAGACAAGTGACTTGCATAACGAGCCTCCCCCGGAGAATGAATAGGGGAGGGAAAAACAGAAAGGACGGGCGACGACGCCCGTCCTTCTTAATTACAGTGCCGATTTCTCTACGATGAAGTTCTCCAGCACCAGCGTATCCATTTCGCTCGTTTTGAACGTGTGGAACGCGTTGGCGGGAGTGGTTACCACCGGCTCGCCTTTCAAGTTAAACGAGGTGTTCATCACCACGGGCACGCCCGTGGCTTGTCCGAAACGCTCGATCAGCTTGTAGTAGCGGGGACTCTGCTCCTTGAACACGGTTTGCAGACGCCCGGTGCCATCCACGTGCGTGATGGAGGGCAGCACGCTCTGCGCGGCCGACTTCACCGGAACCACATACAGCATGTAGCGCGCGGGATAATGCTTGCACGCGTTGGGCAAGTCGAAATACTTCTCGGCAGACTCCGCCAGCACTGAAGGTGCGAAGGGACGATAGGGTTCACGAAATTTGATTTTCGCGTTCACAATGTCCTTCATCTCAGGATTGCGGGGATCGGCCAAAATGCTGCGGCTGCCCAGGGCTCGCGGACCCCACTCGAAGCGACCCTGCGACCATCCGATCACCTTCGCGTTGGTCAGGCGCTCCACCACGGTATCGATCACCTCATCTTCGTTGCTCAGTTGACGATAAGGGATGTTATTGGAGCGCAGGAAATCGCTGATTTCTGCCTCGGAATTGGCGCGTCCCCAATAGGCATGCTTCATCACGAAGGTGCGCGGCTTGCCCAGCAGCGTGTTGTAAGCCCAGAGCGCTGCGCCCAGAGCGCCACCACCGTCTCCAGCGGCCGGCTGCACGTACAACTCTTCAAAATCGGTCTCGCGCAAGATGCGGGAGTTGGCAACGCTGTTCAGGCCCACGCCACCGGCAATGCACAGCCGCTTCATGCCGGTTTGTTTCTGGACGCTGCGGGCCATGCCCAGCAGCACTTCCTCGGTCACTTTCTGAATGCTGGAAGCGATGTCGGCAAAGTGCTGATTGAGTTTGCAAAGCTCCTGATAGTTGCCTGGCGGGTCGCCAAAGTACTTGGGATAGCCGGTGGCCTCGGTGAAGAAATTCAGCTTGGTCGGCCGGGGATCGCCAAACAGCGCTTCGAATTTCTTGCTGAAGGTGCGGTCAGTCGAATGGTGGAAGGAGAAGTAATCCATGTTCAGATGGAACGAGCCGTCTGCATTCTGCTGGATCAACTTCCAAACCTTGTCCACGTATCGAGGCTGGCCGTAGGGGGCCATGCCCATGACCTTGTACTCGCCTTCGTTCACTTCAAAGCCGAGGAACGCGGTGAAGGCGCTGTAGAGCAAGCCCAGGGAGTGTGGGAACTCGATCTGCTTGAGCAGCTTGATGTTGTTGCCCTTGCCCACGCCATAGGTTGCGGTGACCCACTCGCCGACGCCGTCGACGGTGAGAATGGCAGCTTCGTCGAATGGAGAACAGAGGAATGCGCTGGCAGCGTGCGAAAGGTGGTGCTCGGAGAACAGCACCTTGTTCTTGGCGATGCCCAGCTCTTCCTGCAACGTGGTGGCGACCCACATCTTGTCGAGCATCCAGGAAATCATGGACTCGCGGAACACCTTCCAGGATTGCGGATAGGTTTGCAACGCGGTCATCAGGATGCGGTCCAGCTTGCGGAACGGTTTCTCGAAGAAAACCACGTAGTCAAGGTCTTGCCCCTGAATCTTGGCCTGTTCCAGACAGTACTTGATGGCCAGCTTGGGGAACCCGTAGTCGTGCTTGATGCGCGAAAAGCGCTCTTCTTCGGCGGCGGCAATCAATTCGCCGTCGTGCAACAACACGGCTGCCGCATCATGGTAGTAGCAAGAAATTCCTAGGATATACACAGTTATTGTTTCCTGGCCCAGTCTAAATCGTAGGCTTCGTTGGGATGGTCAAGCCACGCAGTCGGATACTTCTTGATTCGGAGGGGGTCCGAGAACAGGCGTGCCGCTAGGCCAAAAGGCAAAACCAGCACACCATAGAAAATCGTCAACAACACCCGCGCCTGGAAGTTGCCGATCTTGTGAGCGATCTTCTTCCAGGCTGCCCAGCCACGTTTTATCATGTCTAACATTGCAGCTCCTAAAACAGCGTGTAGATGAACGGCGCAATCGCAGAGCTCTGCGCCAACACAATCAAGGCGCCCAGCAGAAACAGCACCACGATCATGGGCACCAGCCACCAGCGCTTGTTGTTCATGAAGAATGAAAACAGTTCCCCGGCGACCCCGAGATTTCGTGAGGCAGTGCGTATAAACTTCATGGCATTTTTCCTTTAATCGTTGGTTACTGCATTACCAGCTTCGCAACGCTTGATTCAAACTCGGCCAGCAACACTGCCGCACCGGCTTGGGCCGCCTCGAGCTGAATTTAGCGTGTTCGCTTCCAGCGAATTTCGAGGGAGACAAGGGTCTCAGCAGGGGGCACTGAGGAACAAATCCATTACTCCACGATTTCTGACGACCCGTATCAGGGGCAGCAAAATCCTAATGTAGCAGCTTTTAATCGCTTTAGCGAGGAGACGAACGACCATTTGACGATCGTCTCCATTGTAACTCCAGCCCTCAGCTCCCAGGCCGGTCACCACGGTCACAGAGATTAGGCATCGAGCCCATAACTAGTTGAATCTTAATATGTTACTGCGATACGCAGGCCGTAGGCCGAGCCTGCTGGGCAAGTCCTAGGACTGTAGGATTAACGACGCCCGACCGCAGTCACGATTACCCGCCCAGCGTTTCGACCAAGAGCGGCCGCGCTTTTCGGGGCTGGCTTTCTCGGAGACTTTCGGCCCCATGACAACCTGCGCCAGCGTCGACTATGCTGACCGTGCGCCAGGGAGTTTCAACCGTTGATTTTATGCTGTTTTTGGACTTGGCGTTGCTGCACTTGTCTTATCACGATGTCTTCTCCCCCTGATTCACCAATGTTCTGCTGATTTGGGAACTATGATCCTGAAAACCACGATCACCCGGTCCAGCCTTAGGCTCGCGTCGCTATCTTTTGTGCTATGCCTGACTACGTCTTTGTGTGCCGCGCAGTCGCTTAAGAGTTTCGAAGGCATCGACGCAACTACTGACCCGACCCCTGGATTCACCGTTGATCCCAACGGCGCGGTGGGCACCAAGCAGTATCTCGAATGGGTCGATCAGGCGTATCAAGGTTACGACAAGACTACGTTCGCACCGGTTTACCCATCGGCTCAAAAGGGGAACACTCCCTGGGTGCAAAATGACATGCCAGACTGCGAAACGCCGGGTGGGAATGGCATCATCCTTTTTGATCACCTGGCCTCGCGCTGGATCATCGCGGTGCGCGTCGGTACGCCCAGCGGCTATTTCTACTGTATTGCCATCTCTAGCACAGACGACCTGACGGCCACCAGCTTCGAGTGGTACACCTACGAACTTTCGCTGAACCCCATCATCACCATCAACGGCACGCTCTATTATCCGGATTATCCCAAGATCGCCACCTGGCCGGACGCCTATTACGCCACGTTTGACTTGGAGAACACGAGCAAGGGTTTTCAGAACGTGGGGATTTTGGCGTGTGCGTTCGATCGGACGAACATGCTGATTAACGGGACCGTCAGAACCCCGCAGTGTTTTGTGTATCCGCAGGCTCCTAGCGGATTGTTCCTGGGACATAGCTTGTTGCCGGCTGACATTGACGGCACCACACCCCCTCCAACGGGTACGGTCGAATCTTTCGTCAGCATCGAGAATCCGAGCGGGACGAATACTACTTCGGCGCAACTCAACCTTTGGCAGATGCACGTGGACTGGACCACCCCCACGAACTCGACTTTTACCGGCCCCACTCCCATTGCCGTGAACTCGTACACCCCCGGGTGTTACAACCTCAAATTTCCCACCAACACTTACTGTGTGCCCGAACCGAGTTCGCCAACCACCAAGAATTACATCGATTCGGTGGGGGATCGGCTTATGCACCGCTTCGCGTTCCGGCAGTTCCCCACGTATCAATCCTATATTGTGACGCAGACCGTGCAACCCGGTGCCACCCAGCAAACCGGAATTCGCTGGTACGAATTCAGTCCCTTCGGAAGCACGCTGAGCGTCACCAACTCCGGCACCATCAGCCCGGATACGATGTACTTCCGATTTATGCCCAGTGCGGCCCAGGACAAGGTCGGGAACCTGGCGGTCGGATATAGCGGATCTTCGACTGGCCTGCATCCCTCCATCGGCGCGTCGCACCTGAACCTGCCATCGAATACCCGGGCGACCGAATTTAGGATCCTCATGGGGACGGCGGACGCAGAGAATTCTTCGCACTGGGGTGGCTACACCAGCATGACTGTGGATCCAGTGGATGATTGTACGTTTTGGTACGTGAATGAGTACTTGACCACAAATCAGACCGGTCAAAGCCATTCGTGGCGGACCCGTATCGCGAAATTCAAGCTGAGCACCTGCGAATAGGCAGGTGGAAAGGAAGTAGAAGTGATCCGAATTACAGGACGAATGTTGGTGGCAATCGGGGTGGTGGTGTTCTGCCTGCAGTCTTGGGCGCAGAGCGGAAATTTTCTCGAGTGGTCGGTCCCGACGGCTGATAGTCTGCCGCTGCACGTGGTGCCGGCCAGCAGTTCGGTGTTCTTTTTCACCGAAAGCAACAAGAACCGGGTGGCCAAGCTGGACACCTCCGCGAATGTCTTCACCGAGTGGCTTCTGCCGGCGGGTTCGATGCCTCACGGAATTGTTTTGCCCTCCTCAAACACCATCGCGTTCTGCGCCTACAGCGGTAACTTCATCGGGATCTTCAATACCGACACGTCGCTGTTGACCATATGGAGTGTGCCGACGGCGAGTGCTGGAACCATACACCTCGACATCTCAGGCTCGACATTTTTCTTTACCGAGGCGCTGGGCAACAAGATCGGATTGCTCGACCCGGTCGCCGGCCAGATCACTGAGTGGCTCATCCCCACCTCCAACTCCACACCGCGCGGAGTTGTGGTCGGTCAGAATGGAGAGATTTTTGTCGCCGAACTGGCCACCGGCAAGATCGCCATGCTCAATACTGTGGCCAACACGATTACGGAATGGACGCTGCCTTCGGTGAAGCAGGTCGAGCACCTGAGGTTCTACAACGGGTTGGTCTACTTCGGAGACTTGGGAAGCAGCATCATTGGCGCTCTGTATCCGAAGACGAATACCGTCACCTATGGGCCGGCGCCGACTCCGAATGCGGCCATACCCGATGTGTTCGTTTCCTCAGGCTTGATCAATTTCACCGAGCGCAGTGGCAACAAGATCGGCCAGTTCAACCCCGCGCTTCAAAAAGGAATCTCAAAGGTTCTCACGCCGGTGGTGACCAGCGTCGCACCCCAAGTTTCCCCGGCCGCTTCCAGCACCGTTACTCTGCAGCCGAAGCAGACGACGGTTCAACCCAGCGCGACCAACGTCACCGGCGTAGTAAACGGCGGCTTCACGGAGTGGGCAATTCCGACCGCGGCCAGTGGGCCGCTCGGCATCAACGGTACCGGGAACACCATTGTCTTTACGGAATACAACACCGGCAAAATCGCGACTCTTACGGTTGGAACTGCTCCTTCGCCGCACTAGGAATAACCATCCGTCTGCAATTTTTGTTTACTGTTCTTGCTCACAGAACCTAGGCTGATACTCGCTATTACGGAGCAGAATTTGCCATGCTGCTCACATGCGGCGAGAATCTACTCTGCCCTCCACGCGGAGTCTGGAGCGTCTTGTGGAGCATCAGAAGGAACAGCGCAGAAGCCGCCGCTTCACCCTGAAGCAAGCCGCCATGCTTAGACACACCGATGGCCTCTCACGCGAGCTGACCGCCGAGACTGAAAACGCCTCTCTTCACGGAGTGCTGCTGCGGGCGCCGTCGGCGATTCCAGGCGCCTCGGAGGTCGAAGTGGAACTCCGTTTGTGCAAAGATGGCATGCAAAGTGTTTTGTTGCGGGGAGCAGGCAGGGTGGTTCGCAGCGAAATCAAGCTGGCGGGCGGGTTCGGAATTGCGGTCGCATTTGACCAGCCGCTGACCGAGCGGTCTCATGCGCCCGCGGTGGCCGCCAAGCTTGCCGGGCAACCAGCCTCCACGCCCAAGACGGTGGCTAACCCAAAGGTACGATAGGGTTACCTGCACCTGCGAGACCCAAGACCGCAACTTTCACCTAGGTTTTGGGTTTGAGGGATGGAACAATGTTCCTGATGTGCGGTTGAGTTGCAAAGCTCGAGTTATTTTTCCATCGACAGGAGTTTGCGCATGATGCGGCATTTGGCAATTGCGCTCTTGGTCTTATCGCTTTTCTCTTTCGTGGGGTGCGGCGGAGGAGGAAGCGGTTCATCCCAGCCCCAGATTTCTTCGCCCGGAGGTGGTACCCCCCCGCCCGTGCTTCCGCCCGGCGCCGGTTTCTTTGCATTGGATATCGGAAACTTGAACGAGCCCTGGCCAAGCAAGCTGGGCGTCCAGTTCGGGATCTGGCGTACTCTGGGTTCGGACCTGCGATGGAGTCAGATGGAACCGTGCCAACCTGCGGATGAGACCAACGCCAGCGATCCTTGTTACGACTGGTCCAATTTCGATAAATGGATGCCGGTGGTCACCGGCAACGGGCAACAGATTCTTTACACTGCTTACTACACCCCGGCGTGGGCATCTTCAAGTCCCAGCACCTCCTGCCAGCCAGCAGGTCCCGGCGGTTGTTTCGCGCCCAACGACGTGGAGTCCGGCGACAGCCATTGGAAGAATTTTCTCACCGCCGTATACAGCCATGTCACGGCCAACCAGTGGCACATTTCCTACTGGGAGTGCTGGAACGAGCCCAACATTCTCAACGAGTGGTCGGGTACGCTTGCCGACTTGAACACCATGTGCCAGGATCTGCACAGTACTATCTATGCCTTGGATTCCAGCGCCAAGTTCACTACTCCGGCTGCGACCGGTGGAATGTCTGCCGTGAACTGGCTGATGAGATGGATCAACAATGGCTTTGCCAGTGAGGCTGATATTCTCGCGTTCCACGGTTATGTTTGCACTGACCTCAACAATTGTCAGGCAGAAAATGTAACCAGCGGTTTGTTGACCCCGCTTATCTCAGCGATTACGGCTACGACCATGTCCTCCAAACCGTTGTGGGACACTGAGGGCAGCGATCTGGTAGATAAAATGGCCATTCAAGACCCTGACCTCCACGCCGCTTTTTATGCCCGCTACACCGTGCTCCAGCAATCGGCTGGGATCGCCATGTTCTCTTATTGGGCCTACGACAACGGAAACAACGCCAGTCTTATCAATAATCCCGGCACCAATACCGCTACGCTGAATCCTGCGGGCGTTGCCTGGGAGCAGATTTACAACTGGACGCTCAATGCCACATACACCACGCCCTGCGCCAACACCAGCGGTTCGGTGTGGCAATGCACCATCAGCCAGACCGGCACCACGTCTCTGCTGGTGTGGGACGCCGGTCAGACCTGCTCCCATGGTTCTTGCACTACCAGCGATTTCAGCGCTCCCAGCCAGTACACCGAATTTGACGACCTGAGCGGGAATACCAAGCAGCCCATCAGCAACGGCACCGTACCCATCGGCGCCAAGATCATCCGTCTGCACTGAGTTCGACCAAAACACCGGGCAAAAATAACGGACCCGCAGTTTTCATGCGGGTCCGGATCGTTTGCGGCTCTGGTTGGCCGGTTCCTATTTTTCTCCAGTGGTTTTGAGTTGGATGAAGGGCATCACCGAGGGCACGCCATTGGCATTGACGATGACCAGCATGTAGTAACCGGGTACCGGATAAAGAACGTTGTTGGGTGCGGTGACCGTGATCTGAGCCGGTCCAACCGCAGCGTTCACGCTGAAAGCGAGATCAATGTAGTACTTGTCGTCCATGTGGTTGGCGTGTGTGGTAGCAGCGGGACGGATCAGCGCCACGCGCCGGATATTGGCGGCATCGGGCGTGTCGATCCTAAACGTCTGACCGTAGCGCACGGAAGCCGGCGAGAACGTAATGGTGGGCCGCGGACCGTTGAACAAGTAGGGAGGGCTGAAGATCTCATAGGTGTTCTCCAGCGCAATTCCGCTGTCGGATCCGGAAGAAAGCACCCGCCCGTCGGGCAGCAAGAACGAGGTGGAATGGTAACCGCGAGAGCCGGATTGCGGAGCTAGCAGCGTCCAGGTGTTGGCCACGGGGTCGAACAACTCAGGCTGATAAATTGGACTGGTATAGTCTGCGGCTTGATTGCCTCCGACCGACAGTATGGTTCCATCGGCCAGATAAATGAGATTGTCGTTATAGCGGGCAATGTTCAGCGATGGACCATAAACCCAGGCCGGAGTGGGCTGCGAAAAATCAATGATCTCAGTGGTGGCCGAGGGATCGCCGGCCTTGCTGGCGTCCCCGCCCACGATCATCACCTTCTGGGACTTGGGCAGCAGAATAGTCGCGGCGTGTTCGCGCGGTCCCCAATTCAGGTTGGCGACAAACGACCAGGTTTGCGTCGCGATATTGTAGGCGTTGCTGCCCAGTTGGGCTAACCGAGGCGCGGCCCAGAAGATGTTCCCGTTGGTCAGGATGTTGAACAGGGGATAGTCATCGTTAGGCTCGGGCATGTTCGCCGTCGCCGGGAGCAGGGTCCAGGTATTGGTCGTCAGGTTGTAGGTTTCCATCGAGTCTTGGATATGCAGGCCGTCGTTGGCCGTGCCCGAGGCCGTCAGAATTGTACCGTCGGGCATGGGAATACTGGTGGGATACCAACGCGAGGCGTTCATCAGCGGACCCGCCGACCAGGTGTTGGTCGCCGGGTCGAAGATATCGCTGTTAAAGATACCCGAGTCAGCCGGGTAGTGAAAATCGTCCAGGCCGCCGGATACCATCACCCGGCCGTCGTACATAATGGATTGCCCAGCGCAGAAAATATCCACGGAAAAAGGAAGGGTCACGTCCGTATAGGTATTGGCCACCGGATCATACAAACGGGACGGCGACGGACCACCATTACGGCCGACGGGATAACCCCAAACCACAAGTTTCCCGGTATGCAGCATCGCCCCGTGGATGGCCAGCATTCCCCAGTTCTGCGGCTGGCTCCATTGCCCCAAGTTGGGCGGGGGTGTTGCAGTCACGGTCAGCACATTCGTGCCCTTGCGGGTGCTGTAGACCGCGCCGATGGTGGCGGTACCCGGCCCTACCGCGGTCACCATCCCGGTCGAAGAGACAGTGGCAACGGCTTTGTTACTGGTACTCCAGCGGGACAATGAGGTCACGTCCAGAATGACGTTGGCGCCCAGCGTTGCGGTCGCATAGAACTGCTGGGTTGCGCCGGTCTGAAGCGCCGGCGCCGCCGGCGTCAGCACCACTCCCGTGAGCGAATCCGCAATGACCACTAAGGAACTCGAACCCTCGATGCCGTCCAAGGTAGCATCGATGTTTACCGTGCCCGGTCCTGTCGCCAGCACCAATCCCATGTTGGCGCTCACTGTGGCGATGCCCGTGTTCTCCGAAGTCCACGTGACTTGCTGCGTAAGGTATTGCTGGGTGCCATCCGAGTAGGTGCCGGTCGCAGTGAATTGACGATCCGCGCCCACCGGCAGTTGGGTTGGAACCTGGTTATCCAAGACCTGCGCCACGGCGATTGAAACCAATGTCTGGCCATACGAGGGTAAACTGACCAGGGCGAGGGCAACGACCGCCAGGAGGCGAGTGAAAAAGGCAACACGTCCACGGATTGCCGGGCGACCTTCAATGGTGCAAACAGACATGGCTGTCTCCTCTATCTTCCGAGTCTTCAGAGAATACTTAAAATCGCAGGAACTACACCCCACAAATGATCGATCCGCACGTGGCCCTTGTTAGCTGGAACCTTGGCAGTCCGTCTCGTGGATTCTAGTGCAAGTCTCACAGAGAGTCTATGACGCAACTCACAGAGCAAGGTGATGCAGATCACACAGATGCTCCTAGTTAGGGCTCAGGGGGATGGTTCGCCGAGCGTTGCGGCACTCGACACGTTTGCAACCGGAATTATGACCCTAGGAAAATGGGCTGTCAATATGGCCAGTTTTCTAGAGCCTTACGACCCTACTGGGTTCGCCACCACCAAACAGTGACCTCAGGATGCAACTCAGGGTATTCTTGGGGGAAACCGATGCCCAGACTAATAGTTACCATCCGATACCCGCTTTGCCTTGCCCTGATTTGGTGCGCGACGCAGGCTTCCGCGCAGATTACCCGGGACTTCTTCGCCTTCGATATGAACAAAACGGCGCACTACCGCGGCCAGCAGTCTCCCTGGCCGGATGACTGTTGCCGGAGCCAGGCCACGCCCGTGCATTTCGCAGTCTGGCGCAGCCTGGGCGCACAGGTCAATTGGAACCAGATCGCCCTGCCGTGCGAGCCCCGCAACGGCGCCGATCCCAACGACCGTTGCTATCAATGGGAAAAGATTGATGGTTACCTGCGCCAGGTCGCTGCCCACGGCGAAGAGACTATTTACGTGGTGTTCGATACCCCCGACTTCGCCAACCACGCCGCCGGTTCCAACCATCCCCCGTCGGATGTGGACGGTGACGACAAATATCTGAAAGATTTTGTGACCGCGCTCTACCGTCACGTCACCGCCAATAAATGGCACATCAAGTATTGGGAGTGCTGGAACGAGCCCGACGTGACCAATGAATACGCCGGCACCCTGCAACAACTCGTGCACATGTGCCGCGACATCCACGACACTATTCACCCACTCGATCCCACGGCACAGTTCATTTCGCCTGCGTTTACCTCGACCGACATTCTGGGCTTCCGGCAGCCTGTCGACCCCGATACTTGCAGCGGCCGGGGTTGCAGTGGCATGTATGACTATCTGACCATGGGCGGGGGCAAGTATGCCGACATCATCGGATATCACGGCTACGCGTTTCCCGATCCGGTGGACCCCTTGTTCGATACCAAGCTGCCGGGCGAGAGTATCCGCGTCAACGTGCCGGCGCTAACCAGCGCGGTGAAGACCATCGTCGCCAGGACCGGCAACCAGGGCAAGCCGCTATGGATGACCGAAGGCGGTGACGACCTGCCGCCCACTTCACAAGAGGCGCTGAAGAACGATGACCGCCATGCCGCTTTTCTGGCGCGATATTTTCTGCAATTCATGGGACGCGGCACTTCGCTGGTGAGCTGGTACGGATGGGATTTTGGTGGTCCCTTCGCCTTGCTCGCCGACGCCAGCGGAATTCCCAATGATCGATTGAATAAGGGTGGCCACGCCTATCGGCAAATCTATAGTTGGACGGTGGAACGGGGCGCGACCATGACCGAACCCTGCACTCCGAAGGGTACGACTTTCACCTGCACGCTCACCGATTCCAAGGGCCGAACCATGCTGGTGATGTATGACACTTCGCAGGACTGCACGGACGAGCCGGTACTGTGCAGCACTATGGCCAAGTCCGTTCCCGCGCAATACAAGCAGTGGACCGACCTGGAAGGCAAGACCCACGAGATCACTGGCAAGACGGTTCCGGTGGGCCGTAAGCCGATCCTGCTGGAGACTGGGGCGGACCCGGCGAAGGGGAAGTGAAGGGCTACGGAGACTCCCGTCTAACCTGAGCCGCAAGCGGCAAAAGCTGGCAACCGATCCCACCCCGTGTTTCCTGACTAGAGCCTTAAGTTCTACTGGGGCTTAGGGCTTTCCTTCTCATTGCCAATCCCCGGCTGCGGCGCATAAACTCAGCAAGATATTCTTGGGTCTCAGTCCCGGCCAAAATCCCAGCGTTGAGGACGTACACCATGCGCGTCAATTCTCATTCGATGTTTGAAGCGACGACCCCCCGCAGGTTGACCAATCTTGCAGTATTCCTGCTGGTGCTGTCTTGCTGCATAGCCCTAAATGCGCAGAACACGATCAGCACCGTCGCGGGTGGAGGCACGGTCGCCGGCTCGGCCACAGGTCCCCAAGCAGACATCCCGGGGCCGAGCTCGGTGATCGTGGACACCCAGGGCAATATGTACGTGGCTTCTCCGGCTGCGGAACAGATATATAAGGTCGACCCCACGGGAACTACGCTATCGGTGTTCGCGGGACTGGGCTGGGTCAGGGAATATCCGCAGAGATACAAGGGCCAGCCGGCCACGCAGGGAAGTTTTAACGGCCCAACCGGACTTGCCATTGACGGTGTCGGGAACATCTATGTGGCGGACACCAACGCTTACTTGATTTGGCAGATCAACCCCAGTGGGATCATGAACGTAGCCGCTGGCAATGGTCACTTGTGCCATCCCCCCAAGTGCGGTGACGGTGCGAATGCCTTTCTCGCGAAATTTAGTTATCCGACTGCGGTTGCGACCGATGCCGCCGGCAACATCTATATAGCTGACACCGGGGATAACCGGATTCGGGTCGTCAACGTGCAGAGCGTGGCTATCGTGATCGCCGGAGTCACCATTAACCCTGGTGACATCCAGACCGTTGCGGGTACCTGGAACGAATGCGCGAGCTCCACCTCGCCTTGCGGGGACGGCGGCAAAGCCCTGGCTGCGGACCTGAACGGTCCCAACGGCGTGGCCGTGGATCATCTGGGCAACATCTTCATCGCCGACACCGGCGACCGCCGGATTCGGGTGGTCACTCCCAAAGGATTCATTGCCGCCTATGCCGGCAGTGGCAATCCGTGCAATCCGGGTATCGGTTGCGGCGACAACGGTCCGGCACTCACCGCCAACCTCAGTGCTCCGTGGCAAATCTACGTTGACGGCTCGGACAACCTCTATATCTCCGACCCACCGGAGAATCGCATCCGGCTGGTGAACAACAAACAAATTATTTCCAGCATCGTCGGTACGGGTTCAAGCTGCATCAAGACCTCATCACCTTTTTGCGGTGATGGGGGGCTGCCTCTTTCGGCCCTGTTGAATTCGCCGCGTGGTGTGTACGCCGATGCGAACGGCAACGTCTACATCGGGGATACGGGCGACCAGCGCGTGCGCAAGGTCACCCCCCCTGGACCGACCCAGACCATCAACACCTACACCGGTGGGGGTTCGGGCAATGACGGTGGGGCTGCAACCTCTGCGATTCTAGCCGCCAACCGCGACATCGCCGTAGACGGCTCGGGCAACTACTATGTCGCCGATACCGGCAACAATCGGATCCGCAAAGTGTCGGGAGGAATCATCACGACGGTGGCCGGAAACGGCCTCACCGGATACAGTGGCAACAACGTAAGCGCGACTGCCACCAACGTCACCTTCAGTGAACCGTACGGACTCACGGTGGACAGTTCCGGCAACATCTACGTGGCCGATACCAACAATGAAGTAATCCGTAAGATCAGCGCTGCCGGAATCATCACCCTGATTGCGGGCGAGCCGGGACAGGTGTGCTCGCCCACTCAATCGTGCGGCGACGGCGGACCCGCCCTCGCTGCCACGTTCGCGGAGCCAACCAAGGTAGCGGTGGACAACGTTGGCAACCTCTATATTGCAGATTTAGCCGCGAACCGCATCCGCAAGGTGGACACCAGTGGAAACATCTCTACCATTGCCGGTAACGGCGGCGTGGCCTGCACAAATCCCCTTTACCCCGCGTGTGGTGACGGAGGACTGGCAACCTCAGCCCAGTTGAAAGGGCCGTACGGGGTTGCGGTGGACAGCAACTTGCAGGTATACATCGCGGACACGGGGGACAACCGGGTACGCAAGATCGACACCAGCGGCAACATCAACGGGTATGCTTTTTCCGGGGTGGACACGTTTGGACCCGATGGTGTGGCTGCTCTGCAATCCACTTACAATACGCCGCTCTACCTGGCCCTGGATTCGCGCGACAATTTGTTCGTCAGTGGAAGTGACTTCTTTTATGTAGTGCAGCGCATCGATGCCTCTACCGATCCCATCGTGAATCCGGTAGCCAGCGTGGCGGGTGTGCCGAGTGATCCCAAGTACTACGGCTACTGCTCCCAGAGTAACCTCGGCACCTGCGACGGCGACCCAGCCGTAGGATCCTACATCGATAATTTCGGAGCGGCGGTTGACAACTCCGAAAATCTCTACATCTCGGATGGTGGAAACAATCGGGTGCGCATGGTTTCCCTGGTTCCGGTGGCGACGGTCGCGCCTCCCAAACTGACGTTCCCCGATACACCCATTGGAACGCAGAGTGCGCCCCAGTACTTTACGGTCACTAACAACGGTAGCGATGACCTGACGATCTCCGGCGCTTCAACTACCGGGCCGTTCGCCTTGGGGAATGCCACGCCTTGCCCCGGCAATATCGTCGCTCCGCATACTGAGTGCACTTACAGCGTGACTTTTACTCCGATCGGGTACGGACCGGAGACGGGAACGGCTGTGGTCAACGATAACGGCTTCGGTAGCCCGTCGCAGACAGTTACGCTGAATGGTTCCGGCCCTGACTTCTCGCTGACGGCTTCGCCCAATACTTTGACCATCGTGCGGGGCAGTTTTGGGAATTCGACTCTTACTCTGACACCGAAGGGCGGATTTAATCAGACGGTGAACCTTACCTGTACTGGCGTACCGGCAGGCACCACCTGCGTAGCCAACCCCAATCAGTTGACGCTTGATGGCGTCGACACAGCGAACTCTACCCTCACGGTTACGGTCGGAAGCTCGACCACGCCGGGCACTTACACCCTGCACGCCAAAGGCACCAGCGTCCTTACGCGCACGGCGACAATTACGCTGACGGTGCAGTAAAATAACGGGAGATAAAGAGTCAGGATGTCAGTGCCAAGAGTAGAAAATACACCTATCTCAGGAGTTCCGGCTCGCCGGCGCCTATCCTGCCTGTGCTCGGTCATTTCAGCCGTGCTCTGCCTGGGAACTGCGGCGGCGCAGATTTGCCCCGCCCGTCCTGCCCCCGGCAGCACTGTGGAAGATCCCTTCGCCGTCTACAACAACAGCAATGGCGTACTGAAAGTGGATCTCACCGCGAGCAACTTCCTGCAGTCCGGGTTCATCATGTACTGCTACGCTTACCCAGCCAACGGCACGGAAGCGCCTACGCTCCGCTTGAATCCCGGCAATGCGCTGGTCCTTAACCTGACCAACCAGATGCAGCAATACTTCGTGCAATCCCCGCAACATGCGCATCAGATGTCGCGTCCGCCCTCGGCTGACCCTGACTGCGACGGGTACATGACGTCGTTTTCCACCAACGTTCATTTTCACGGATTGAATCTGCCGCCACTGTGTCATCAGGACGAAACTATTTTCACCCTCATCAACCCCGGCGATCCTCCATTCCGGTATGAAACTCGGGTTCCTGCCAACGAGCCGCCTGGATTGTATTGGTACCATCCTCATCCGCATGGCATGACCCAGGCGCAGATCATGGGCGGAGCCTCGGGCGCGCTAATTGTCGAGGGAATCGACAAGGTGAAGCCGGAAGTTGCGGGACTGACCGAACACGTGTTCGTGCTACGGGACCAGACCTCGCCGACAGGTGGCGCCCTCATGACTACCATCAATTTTGTGCCTGCGATTTCGCCTTATCCCGTGATTCAAACCGGCCCTGCGGAAAAGCAGTTCTGGCGGGTTCTGAATGCCGAAGGCGAGACCTTTGTCCGCTTGCAGGTACAGATCAACGGCCAGGGGCAAAAGGTGCAGATCGTCGCTCTGGATGGCACTCCTCTGAAAAACGACATCGTAACCAACGAAGTGGACTTGCCTCCCGCGGGCCGCGCGGAATTCATCATGCAGGGCCCGGCCGAGGGTGCTACCGGCACCCTGGTCACACTAGGTGTGAATACCGGCCCAGACGGCACTTCCAACCCGCCGGAACTGATCGCCGATATTACTCCCGCGGCCGGCGCGAAAGTGAACTCGGGAGCGATCAACCATGCAGCCTTGTCGGGCCCGAAGCAGCGCTTTGGCGGATTGGCCAACCTCAAGCCCACCAAACAGCGGTCGCTCTATTTTTCGGAATATCTGAGCAGCGATCCGGGCGATTCCAAGTTCTACATTACGGTGCAGGGGCAGACCCCCAGAGTGTTCGATCCTTCCGAGCCGCCCGCCATCGTTACCCAGCAAGGTTCGGTGGAGGACTGGACCATCGAGAACCGAGCCCACGAAATCCACTCCTTCCACATTCACCAGGTACATTTTCTGCTGATGGCGAGGAACGGAGTAAACGTGACTGGCTCGAAGGTCCTGGATACCGTGCCCATTCCAGCCTGGTCCGGCAGTGGTCCCTACCCCAGCGTGACCATTCGCATGGATTTTCGCGATCCCCAGACGGTGGGAACGTTTGTGTATCACTGCCACATCTTGAATCATGAAGACCAGGGGATGATGGCGAAGATCCAAGTGCTGCCGCCCTCCGGTCCGCCACGCTAAGTCACTTCTGGCAACCTTCTTACTGTGCGAACGCGGCTTTTAGCAGCCCTTCTCCACACGTGGTTGCGTACAGATCGCCTAACGACCAGATCACGTCGGTAACCGCTGTAGGCACGATTGTGCCTTGAATATTCGACCAGGTCTGTCCTTCGTCGACGGAAGTGTAAATCCCGCTATTGGTCGCAGCCGCGATCAGCCCGGAGCCTGAGGGATCGAAGCGGATGCGAGTGATGGCCGCATCACAGCCGCTGGGCACAGAGGTGATGCCGGAATTCGAGAGGGCGAAGGTTGCTCCACCATTGCTGCTGAACAGTATGCCGCCATTCGGCGGAGGCTGCGACATCCCCACCAAAACGTTGAGCGAGTTGGTGGGATCGACCGCCAGCGCTGTGGGCGCTCCGCAATTCGTGCATCCCAGGCTGGCGGTGGTCCAGGTGGTGCCACCATCGTGGGTAATCGCGAGCTGTCCGTTCTGTTGTCCGACGAAAATGGTATTGCTGTTCGAAGGATCAACCGCGACCATGACCGGAGTGGAAATCGGCCAGGATTGCAGCGCGAACTTGGCTCCGAACGTTGTGCTCTTGAAAATTCCGTCTACCCCAGCGGCGTAGACGCGAGCCGGGGTTTGCACATCGGGCGCGAGGATGTTGCCATTCCCGGCATAGGCAGGGAACTCGCTGGCCGGCAAGGTCAGGACCGGGCTGTAGTCATTGCCGCGGTCCGAGGAAAGTTGGAACCCGGTAGTTGTATAGTAGTAAACATACGATTCATTTCCCGGATTGATAAGCACCGTGCCGTTTTCGCCAGTGGGAGAGTTGGGAAAAATCTGACTGCTCCAGGTGTCACCGCCGTCGTGACTGATGATGGAATTGAATCCCTCCCCGGTGGTGAACAAGCGGTTGCCCCGCGTGCCCAACCCGTAAAGAATATTAGTTGTGATGTCGCCATTCAGACTCTGCCAGGTTGCTCCTTGATTGATGCCGAGAAAAAGACCCTGATCGCTGCCCACTGCGATATTGCCCGATACGCCGGCAAAATCCGGGACGAGCAGACGCACGTCCCAAATTGCTCCCGCGATCTGACTCCATGAGTTCCCGTTATCGGCGGACTGGAACAGCGCCCCGTTGCACCCAGCATAGAGTGTGGAAGTAAGTACGCTGTAAGCGACCACTTGGGCTGGGCAACTCAGGCTGCTGACGGTAGCCCAGTTAGTACCGCCGTTGGTGGTGACATAGAGATCCGGAGACTGCGAATTGTTCCATTCGACGACCAAGGCGTTGGCAGCATTGGCGGGATTGACGGCAATCGACCATACCGTGCCGCTCGCGGGTGTGGTGGTCTTCCAAGGCGAGCTTGCGCTGAGCTTGATCAGCACGCTCCCGTTATCGAGTCCGGCATACAGCGCGCCTGCGGCAGCGGCCAAGGCCCGCGCCGGAGATGGAGTTGACCTGACCAGCGTCCAAGTGGCGCCGTCATCGGTCGATTTGCCAATGCCCACCGAGGCGGCCCCGTAGAGCGTGCTTCCGATCTGAGCAAAGGCGGAGACGGATCCTCCGACGGCGGTTTGAGTCCAGTGCGCACCCGCGTCCGTGCTCTGAAAAACCCCTGCGGTGTTTGTGCCCGCAAGGACTGTGTTGGGATTGTTCTGGTCCAGCCAAAGCGTATTGATCACGGGATCGGTCAGGCCCACGTTGGCGGGAGTCCAGGTAACGCCGCCATTCACTGTTTTGTAAATGCCAGTTTGCGTGTACGGCCCGGAGTTTCCGGGACCGATGCCGCCGCCGGTCAGCATCACTGCTGAGTTCTGGTCTTGCACCACCAGTGCCTGTAGCTTGCCAGCCGCGGTGGGAGAATTCGGCAACTGGATCAAATCGGGGCCGAGCGCCTGCCACCTGATCTTGGAGCTCCCGGGAACCACGCGGTAGATCACGCCGTCACCGTTCGCGCCGCCCATCTGCGCCGTGCCGTAGACGCTGCTATCCGGCGCCTGCACCGGGATTCCCGTGGCATTGAACCCATCCGCCGAACTGAAGGACTGAATGATCGTCAGGGTTCCGTATTGGTCAGTCGCGTAAAGCGCACCGCCTCCGCCCGGCCCGCTGGTTGTAAGCACACCGAACAGCGACCCATTTCCGCCGAAGGATATGCCGGAGATGGGCGTCGATCCCTCGGTCTCCGCGTTGAAGCGATGCTTGATGGAAAAAATTAGTTTGAAGTCCAGCTTGAACAGCAGTCCGGCTCCATGTCCTCCGGTAGAGGCAGTGCCGAAGAAATTGTCCTGGTCGGCCTGCACCAGCACCGAGTAGGGATGTCCGCCATCGGTGCCCCCGTCGAGGGAGTGGAGCACGGTCACATTGCCGGAAGTGTCCATCTTGAGAACCGTGCCCTGATTGAAAGTCCCTCCGTTGAGTGTCGAGGCGTACAGAAAGCCGTCGAAGCCCTGGGTCATTGCGGCTTGTGGATTCGCTCCATCACCCGCGAAAGATGGAAACCCATGCAACATGGCGAACTGGCTGCCGTCGATGGCGATGCGATATGCCGTTCCCGCCCCGTTGGGGCCGCCAGTCGAGGTGGTTCCGTAGAGAAATCCGTCGACTGCCAGATACAGACCTCCGAACGGCTGCGCGCCCTCGGTGTTGCCGTTGAAGGAATGAAGCACAACCGGATTGTTGCCCGGAACCATTTCAAAAATCGTGCCGCTGTTCGCGGTGCCACCGAGCGCGGTAGTGCCGTAGAAAGTGCCATTGCTGAGCTGTATCAGGCTGCCGTAGGGAGCGGCTCCGGCACTGCCTCCGGGAAAGGTGTAGATGAGCGTGAAATTTCCTGCGGTATCGATGTTGTAGATGGTGCCACCGCTGTTGCCGCCAATCGTGGTCCCGTAGTATTTTCCGTCGCTGGCCAGAAAGAGTCCGGAGTAGGGCATGGCACCGTCTGCGCCGTTGAATGAGTGCAGTACGGTTTCGAGCGAAGGCGCGTCCGGGCTGCGAAGTGGTTCTCCCGCGACTGCGGGAAAGGCGACAAGTAAAACACCGATCAGGCAGAGCAACGTGAATGGCAGGTTTCTCATGGGCGTTCCTAGTACGCGCACGGGCGCGTCCGTAGCACAAAGTGAGCGATTGAAACCAAGCAGGGAAGGGGGAGCTTCCGGAAACCCGGCGAGATATTGTGCACCGGGCGGGGACAAAGGTCAAGGTGCAGGACCGCTAGGAACACATCATCAACTCGACGACGAGAATGTTGAGGTGTCACGCACAGGTCTCGACCTAAGAGGTGACGGACGCGATCCGATTGGCTTGGATACTCGTCCCAGACAAAAAGTCGGCAGTGCCTTTGCAGACACTGCCGAATTCCTACTGCTGAGCCAATCCTACGGCACAGTTAACTTAACTGTGGTCGTGTGCGTGGTGACGCTGGCGCCTTTGACCGTTAAGGTATAAGTGCCGGCCTGTGTCGAGGTTCCAACTGTAACCCCCAGAGTGGAGTTGGCGGCGTCAGTTCCGTCGAGCGTCAACTGATTCGGGTTGGGTACGCAAGTGGTGCCCGAAGGCGCTCCCGTGCAGGTGAGGTTCACCGTCAGGTTGAAGCCGGCCTCCGGCGTCAGGGTAATCGTCGAACTCCCTTGGCTGCCGGGGTTGATGGTAAGCGTGGTGGGGTTAGCAATAATGGTGAAGTCTGGCCCCGAACCTGACAAGTAGAGTAACTGGTCGGGATAGTCGAAGGCGTTGTCATAGATATTCGCCTTTCCGCTCTCCGCTCCATAACCCGTGGGAGTGAACACCACTTCCCATTGGCACTTCAGCGACGGGGCGGTCTCAGTGCAAGGCATCGGGTTCACATAAGTGAACGGCCCGCTGATGGTAGTGTTGGAATAGACCAGGTCGTCGCTGCCGGTGTCCTTGTCGGTGAAGGGAACGGGCTGGCTGGGAACTCCAATGGGAGTGGGTGGAAAGGTAAGAGTCACGGTGGAGAGGTCAGCCGTCGGCAGAATATTGACGGTGCGCACCCGATTGCTTCCCAGTTCCGCGATGTAGAGGTTCTCCGAGCTATCCACGGCCACGCCGGCATTGTTTAGAACCGCGCCTAGAGCAGCCGTACCGTCGCCACTGAAACCGTAGGTGGTGGGGTTGCCGTACTTTCCGGCAACGCTCATCACGGTAGCGGTCGGAGCATCGATTCTCTGAATCACATAATAAAGAGTGCTGCCGCTGACGAACATGTTGGCCCGGGAATCAAGCGCCATGTACTCGGGAGTGCTGAAACTCGATTGCAAGGCCGCAATCGAGTTAGGACCAAACTGGGTCTGCCCGTTGAACGCGTAAGCCTGCATATTGCCGCTAGTGTCAATCATGCGGATGCGATTGTCGCCCATATCCGCGATGTAGATGTTGCCCATGCCGTCGACGGCGACGCTGTAGGGCTGGTTCAGGAGGGCAGAGACCGCAGGGCCGCCGTCGCCGCAGGATCCAGGAGCCGGATTGGTGCAAGCCACGCCGGTGCCGGCGATGGTGGAGATGTTGCCCGCGCTGTCCACCATGCGCACGCGGTTCGTGGGCGGGTCTGCAATGTAGAAATTGCCGTTGCCGTCCGTGGTCACCTTAGTCGGAAGCGTCAACGACGCAGACTGGGCCGGACCACCATCGCCGCACTGAGAAGTTGGAACGCAAACTTGTCCGTTACCCGCCACGGTAGTGATGGTTCCCGCAGGCCCGATTTTGCGGATCACCAGATTCAGCGTGTCCGCAATGAAAATGTTGTTGTTGGCATCCACCCAGACGCCATAAGGCGAATTCAATCCCGCCGCAGTGGCAGCCTTTCCATTCCCGCTGTAGGCAGCCAGACCTGTACCTGCCACGGTGCTGATGTTTCCGCCCGAAATCATGCGGATGCGATTGTTCCCCGAGTCGGCGATATAGACGTTGCCCAAAGAATCCGTAGCCACGTCGCGATCCCCGGCAAGGATGGCGGAGGTTGCCGCCTGGCTATCGTTACCGTTGCCACCGCCGGCATAGGTGTTGATGACTTGTGTCGTTATTTTGCGGATGCGCTGAGTTCCGGAGTCTCCGATGTAAACGTTCCCGGTGCTATCCAGCACGATGCCACGCGGTGAGTTCAAGAATGCCTGGGTGGCCGGGCCAGTGTCTCCGCAGAAGGGAGTGCCGACTATGAAGCAGGGCGTACCGGTGCCGGCGATGGTTGAGATCTTGGCGCTCACAGGAATTTCGCGGACCTGGTTGGCGCCGGCGTCCGTGACGTAAAGATTCTCCTTGGTATCCACATACAGCTGGACCGGAGTGCTGAGGTTCGCTTTGGCCGCCGGGCCACCGTCCCCGCATCCCACCGAGGGAACGCAGAGATTTCCATTTCCCGCATACGCGACCATCGTGCCCTGCGGAGTGGCCGCCCGAACCCGGTGGTCGCCAGTGTCTGACACGCCGACGTAACCGAACGCTGCCACCACGCCTTGCGGAGCATTCAAGGTGGCGTTGATGGCTTTGCCCGTGTCACCGCACTTCGCGGTGGGACTGATGCAGACAGCTCCGGTGCCAATGATGGTCGCGATCTGTCCAGACTGAATGGTGACCCCTGCGACGGTGATGGCGCTGGCTTGCAGGTTGATGGCGCGCACGCGGTTGTCGCCAGTGTCGGCGATGTAGACGTTGCCGCCCTTGTCGGTGGCTACGGAGGAAGGATTATTGAACTGGGCGGAGGCGGCCGGTCCGTTATCGCCACATGCCGAAGTGGGGGTCGGGCACACGACGCCTGTCCCCGCCAGGGTTGTCATGATCCCTTTTGTGTTCACTTGGCGAATGAGGTTATTGCCGGCGTCGGCAATGTAAACATTGCCAGCGGCACCCACGGCCACACCACTCGGATTGAAGAGACTTCCGCTGGTGGCGGGTTTCCCGTCGAGCGACTTGGGATTCGTCATCGTCCAACCCAGGCCCGCGAAAACCGAAAGCGTGGTCCCGGTAGGGTCAACCAGGTAGACTTGTTGTGCGCTAGGCGCAGCAATATAGAGGTTGCCATTACTGTCTAACGCAACCGAACTGGGCCCGGGAATATCGGCATTAGGGCCAGTGGCGGGACCGTTGACGGATGCGCCCCCGGCTACCGTGCTGATGAAATTCGGGTTTTGGGCGCTCAGCGCCCCGCAGAACAATAGGAGCAGGCAAGCGGTCACACCAGCGCAGCGGCGGGAACGGACAGTCTCAAGTCTGGAACCATAGCCGGAATTCATAAGGGTCGTGTCCTCGGGTCCTGGGATTGGTATGGAAGGGGATAAAAGCTACTGTCTAAAAAGAGGGAGATTCAGCCCCTCGCCGCAGTGTACATAGTCCCACCAAGGGCAAGCAATAGGACATAGGACTCTATGCCGGGGTGGTAGTTGGACTCCGGGAGTTGGGCAACCTGTTCGGAACAGCAGCAGGCGGAAGCGCCAACGGCTGCTGCGGTGTGGTATTTGCCCTGGTGCCCCATTCGGGCGGGAATTGGACGGAAAGTGTATTTCGGTTCACCAGCGAGAACGGGGGAGCAGGTACCGGGCCCCTAGTTTTTGATGCCAGAGGAAATCTGTACGGCACCTCGCCCCTCTCGGGGCGGTTCAAGTCGGGCACGGCCTACAGGTTGAAGCAGGGAGCCAAAGGAGCCGTGACGGACGCCTCCTACAGTTTCTGTTTGCAGACCGGGTGTCCTAACGGGAGCGCCCCGTATGGAGGACTGGTTCTAGATGGCTCTGGCAACCCTTACGGTACCACCTTTGAGGGCGGACTGGGGTACGGCGTAGGGTACGAGATCACGCCGTAAGGAATCAGCAGCACTGAGTACCCAGTTTCCCCGGCTTCGGACGCTAGCAACGTCAGGGTAGCCCTTCCAGTGCCAGTGACACACCCCGGGCATCCGTAAGGTCCCGCTACTCCCATCCACCTCCCTCGCCCTCTCTCTTTCAGCACACTAACTGAGTAACCATCTCTGGTTACTGTCCTTCCGGCCACTGCATCGGCCTGTCCCTTTATTGATTGACGGTTGTCCATCGCTACCTTGTCGCCCTTTCGGCGGCAAGGGATACTCGCAGATGTGGCGGAGTGGTTTGCACAACGCAGGCTGCCAACCGCCGCAAAATGCCCCCTGCTCATGGGGAGTCTAGAACGCGCGCGGGCCGGGAGAAGCGGTTCACGCCGGAAAGATGGGAACCATGAAGCGCATTACTCTTACTCTTGCACTTGTACTATTGATTGCTACCGCAGCTGCGGCGCAGATTTCTCCTCAGTTTTTCGCCATGCATGCCTCCACTGCTTATCCCTGGCCGACGGCCGCAGGGGTTTCGTTTTCCTCCTGGCGGTCGGTCTCCAGCAGAGTCAAATGGTCCGATATCAACACCGCTCCGGGAGTCTACGATTGGACGAAATTGGATCGCTGGCTCGCCAACACCCAAGAGTACGGACAGTCGATGCTCTACACGGTTTATTACACGCCGACCTGGGCCTCGCAGTGTCCGACCTGTACCTGCAACGCCGGTAACACAGCCCTGGGTGGGTGCTACCCCCCGGTGGATGTGAATTCTGACGGCAGTGGCACCGACCAGGACCTCAAGGACTTTGTCAAGGCTCTCATGCAGCACGTGGGGCCGGGCAAGATTCAGTATCTTGAAATTTGGAACGAGCCCAACATCCCCATCGAGTGGGGTGGAACCATGCAGGAGTTGGTGCGCATGACTCAGGATGTGCGCGCCGTTGCCAAGTCGCTGGACCCGAATGTACAGATTATTTCGCCTCCAGAAACCGGCGACGGACAGCGGTCTCTCAAGATGACGTGGTTGACTGGCTACCTGGCAGCGGGTGGCGGCCAGTATGTGGACATCATCGGTTTGCACGGTTACGTTTACTACCCGGAAGATATCATCACGCGCTTGAATGCTACGACTGCGGCCATGGCGCAATACGGCCAAAGCCATAAACCCATCTTTGTCACGGAGGGGAGTTGGTGCTGTGAACACACGCCGATTGCAGCCCTCCAGCAGCCGGGGTTCAGCTTCCGCCAATACCTCTCCTTGCTTTCCACCCCCGCGCAGAGGTTCTATCTGTTCAACTTTGATAACGTCAATGAGGGCAATCTCTGGAGCGCGACCACGGGAAGCATGACCACCAATGGGCTTGCCTACAAGCTTTTCTACAACTGGTTGGTGGGGGCGACTATGACCGAGCCTTGCCAGGACCAGGCCGGTAACAACTCGGTCTGGAGTTGCACTTTCACCAAGTCCCAAGGCTACCAGGCCGAAGCCATCTGGAGCACGACTACGCCCCTAGGTAGCTCCATAACGGTTTCCGTGCCGCCGCAGTATGTGCAGTACCGGGACCTTTACGGGCACCTCTATCCCATCGAGAACCGGCAAGTACAGGTCGGATATGCGCCGATCTGGCTGGAAAACGGGCTCTAATCGCGCCCTTCTCTTGTTTTCTCCGAGCCACTCCAGACTGATTTCGACCCTGGAGTGGCTCGAAGACTTTCACTCAACGTTCCTTCGGAATGGGCGGGTACCATTCCGCAGTTGATCCGGATGGCCGCGGATGTACGCGCGAATCGCAACCTGGTTCGACCCCAATATCCTACAATCCCATCTGGATGGAGAATTAAGTAGACTTCCCGACAGCGGGGAACGGCGAACCGGCGCCGGAACCCCTGACTCCTACGGACAAGTGGGAAGCTTGAAGTTGGCAATTCTGGTCTGCCAGTCGACGGCGCTTCCGGTCTGGTTGGTGTCAAAGTATTCATTCACGTACCAGAAGGTGCAATCGTCGGCCGGGTCTATGGTCATGCTGGTATAGACGCCCCAGGTAAAAGAATTTTCTTCGTCGGCGGTGCCGTTCCATATCGAAATCTCAGTGGGCTGAGTTCGTTTCTGCAGGTTCAGATACGAAGCGGCAATGCTGGGATGCATGGAAGTTCCGGAAATGCTGTAGCCGACCGCCATGTTGCCGACTTTGTCCTGCGCGATGCTGGGCATAAAGCGGTAGTTCCCGTCGTTGTAGCTGATAGTGCCAAGATTGCCCGCGCCCACGTTGCGTAACTCGTAAAACCGGATCCCGGTCTGCGAAAGCGGCGTGCTGCCAACTTGCACCGTGGTGGAAAGCAGCCACGACTGGTACGGGTTGGTGCCGGTGAAGCGGCGATAGGCCAGCCGCTGCATCAACCGGTCACCCACCGAGTCGATATAGTTCTTGGTCACTGCGGTGCTGGGCTCAGGGACGCAAACGGTGTTGGTCACGTTGTTGAGGTTGAAGCAGCCTTGCGTATAAGTGTTGACGGCCACCGAGATGGGGCCGGTGAACGTCGACTTAGTGGGCGTGGTCCAATTGACTTGAAAAATCCATTCGTTCACGGTGTTGGCCGTGGATTGCCCTTGTGCCGGATTCTCCAGGCTGGCGAAGTACTCGGGAACGCCCACCTGGGGTGCTACCAGGCCGTCAATGTCGGCTGGCTCCAAACTATGCGCGCGGAAAAGGCCGTTCGGTGCGTTCGGATAGCGGAAGCATTGCGGCGTTCGCATAGTGCCGCCAGTCAACATGGTGGTGCGGTCAAACGCGCAGGCTACGATACCCACTTCCGCAAAACCGTTGTCCGGATCCTCTAAGTCGATGGTGACGTAGTAACCGTCGATCCAGGTTCCGATCTTGGGATAGTCGGGATAGAGAGTGTGACCGTGGCTATTAGTTCCAAGGATAGAAGCCAACGGTAATTCGTAGGTGTACCAGGCGAAATTGCTGGCGGTCAGGTCGTCTGTATTCGAAACTGCGATGCAGTAGAAGTAAGCTCCGCTGCCGGCTTGCCGCCGTCCGATGACCCAGCGGGAGGCGATGTGATCAAAATTAAGTTGCACGTTGCCCGACGGACCATAGCAATCCGGCATGTTGTTGTTCCGCCAGGGCGTGTCTCCCGGCACCGGCCCGGAGGCGTACACCCAGGCTCCCGTGGTTTTGTTGAAACCTTGATACGCAACGTCCGCCCACTCCATGTACTGCTTGGTGCCCACCGCTCCGTTGGGATCAATCCCCAGCCCCGCACTCTTGATTTGCGAAGCGTCAATCCCTTCGAAAGTATTCACCGTGACTTGGGCGGCGCAGAGCCCAGCCAACAGAAACGGCACGACCAGACCTACGATGAGCGAACGGCGCATAGCTGATCTTTCTCCAATCTGTAGTTCTTTGCGGCAGTCCAGTTTCGGCAGCTCCGCAAAGTCACGGACTGCATCCGTTAGTGCCAGCATAAGGGACATTCCCGGACCTTGTCACCGGTAGGAAAGTCTCTGTTGTCGGTGGTGTCTTTCGTCTGGGTCGAAAGTGCCGCAAGTCATTGAAAACAAGAGATG